>NZ_JBHWJQ010000055.1:0-43325 GCF_042731435.1 Streptomyces sp. NPDC059861
GGGGGGCGCGCCCCAGCCCCCCCCCCCCCCGCCCCGCGGCCCCCCCCGGGGGGCCGGGGGGCCCCCCCCCACGGCCGTACCACCGAGCGGGCCGCCGGGGAGTTCACCGCGCTGCCCCCGCACGCGGCCGCTCTTCAAAGGCACTTCGCCTTCGCCTGGCGGGCGATGGACGCCTTCTACGAGGAGGACGACCGCATCCTCGGCCACGCCGCGGACCCCCAGTCCGGAGTCACCCCGCGCTGGTACGTTCCGCGGGCCGACATCGACGAGACGTGGCTGCGCGCCGCCGACGGCCAGACCTTCTGCCCCTGCAAGGGCCTGTGCGACCACTACGGCATCGGCGAGGCGCGTCGCGCCGCGTGGACGTACCGCGACGCGTACCGGCAGGTCGACCTGGTCAGCGACCTGGTGTCCTTCGAACCGGACAAGGTGGAGGTCTCTCTCGACGGCAGGCCGCTGCGCCTCGAACCCGGTCAGAACGTCGTCCCCCACGGCATCGACCGAGGCATGGACGCCCACGAGGCCGCCTGAGACGCACCGCCCCGGCAGCCCTGCGAACACCCGCAACGTACGACGTCCCGGCCGCCGGCCCGGCCCGATCCTCCGGTGTCACGTCACCCCCCATGCGCCTTTCGTGCAACGGCACGCCCCGAACGTGCAGGAGTTCACACGCCCGTAACCCGCACACTCGGTGGCCAGGCACAACCGTGATTGGACCGACACGCGGAGGCGATGGACCCATGCGGACGTTCGTGCACACTTCCCATCCGGCACGGGTGATCTTCGGTCCCGGCACTGTCGGGGAACTCGCCGAAGAGGTACGGCGGCTCGGCGGTTCCCGGGTGCTGCTGCTCTCCAGCCCACCGCTCGCGGACGCGTCGGCGCGGGTCCGGGACGCTCTCGGCGGCCTGCTGGCGGCGGAGTTCGACGGCGCCGCCATGCACACGCCGACCGAGGTGACGGAAGCGGCGCTCGCCGTACTGAGGGAGGCGGGGGCCGACTGCCTCGTGTCCGTGGGCGGCGGCTCGACCACGGGCCTGTCCAAGGCGCTCGCGCTGCGCACGGACCTGCCCCAGGTCGTCGTACCGACCACGTACGCCGGATCCGAGGTGACCCCCGTGCTGGGGGAGACGCGTGACGGGCTCAAGGTCACCCAGTCCTCGGCCGCGATCCTGCCCGAGACCGTCGTCTACGACGTGGACTTCACACTCTCCCTTCCGCTGCCGATGTCGATCACCAGCGGTGTGAACGCCATGGCGCATGCCGTGGAGGCCCTGTACTCCCCCGACGCCGACCCGGTCACCGACCGGCGGGCCCTCGACGCGATCTCCCTCATCGCCCGGGCGCTGCCCCAGCTGGCGGCCGACCCCGCGGACCACGTGGCCAGGGCCGACCTGCTGCAGGCAGCCTGGCTCGCCGGCACGTGCCTCGCGACGGTGGGCATGGGCCTGCACCACAAGCTCTGCCACACCCTCGGCGGCAGCTTCGGCCTGCCGCACGCCGAGACACACACCGTGATCCTTCCGCACGCGATGGCCTACAACGCGCCCGCCGCCCCGGACGCCATGCGCCGTATCGCCCGGGCACTGGACGTGCCCGACGCACCGAGCGGCGTGTACGACCTGATCGCCTCGCTGGGCGGGCCGACCTCGCTGCGGGATCTGGGCATGCCCGAGTCCGAGCTGGCCCGCGCGGCCGGGTCGGCCGTGGCGACGCCGTACCCGAACCCCCGGGAACTGACCGCCGAAGGCGTCGAGAGCCTGCTGGCCGACGCCTGGCACGGCCGCCGCCCCCGGGAGTCCGACACCACCGACGCCACGACGGCCCGGCTCACGCATCAGGTCGTGGCGAGCTTCGCGCAGGCGCCCGACGCCCGTGTCCGCACCCTGCTCACCGCCCTCGTACGGCACCTGCACACCTTCGTGTCCGAGCAGGACGTCACCGAGACGGAATGGCAGTACGCGATCGACTTCCTCACCCGGACGGGAGAGGTGTGCGGCCCCACCCGGCAGGAGTTCGTGCTGCTCTCGGACGTGCTGGGGGTCTCCAGCGCCGTGGACCTGCTGACCAACTCCCGCACCCCCGACACCACCCCGTCCGCCGTCCTCGGCCCCTTCTACGTGGAGGGACCGCCCGAGGCGGAGCACGGCAGCGACATCTCCGGAGGCCTGCCCGGCACCCCCCTGTGGGTGGACGTCCGCATCACCGACACGGCCGGCGTGCCGGTCAAGGACGCCGTCGTGGACGTGTGGCAGTCCAACGAGGACGGCTTCTACGACGTCCAGCTGCCGGAGCTGGACGGCCCCGTCCTGCGGGCGCGGCTGCGCAGCGACGCCGAGGGGCGGCTCACCTTCTGGTCGATCCTGCCCTCGGAGTACCCGATCCCGCAGGACGGCCCCGTGGGACAGATGCTCGCGGCAGTCGGCCGCCACCCCTACCGGGCGCCGCACCTGCACTTCATGATCGACGCGCCCGGCCACCGCCGGCTCGTCACGCAGCTGTTCGTGGCCGGCGGCTCCTACCTCGACAGCGACACCGTGTTCGGCGTGAAGGACCAGCTCGTCGTCGACTTCGCCCCGCAGCCAGGCCCCACCCCGGACGGCCGGAGCCTCGACGGGGAGTGGCGCCGCCTGGACCACGTCTTCCGCATCGCCCCCCTGACAGACTGACCGAGGAGAAGGCCACTCATGACCCGCACGGACACCTACGACACCGACGTCCTCGTCGTCGGCAGCGGCCCCGCCGGGGGCTCGGCCGCCCTGTTGCTGGCCACCTACGGCATCCGCACCCTCCTCGTCACCAAATACGGCTGGCTCGCCAACACGCCCCGGGCGCACATCACCAACCAGCGCACGATGGAGGTCCTGCGCGACCTGGGCGTCGAAGCCGAGGCTCTGGCGCAGGGCAGCCCGTCCCACCTCATGGGGGACACGGTGCTGTGCACCGCGCTCACGGGCGAGGAGATCGGCCGGATCCGCAGCTGGGGCACGGGGCCCGGCTCCCTGACCGAGTACGCGTCGACCAGTCCCTGCGAGATGATCGACCTGCCGCAGACCTACCTCGAGCCGATCCTCACCACCAACGCCGCGGCCCGCGGCGCCAAGGTCCGCTTCGACACCGAGTTCCTGAGCCTCACGCAGGACGAGGACGGGGTCACCGCCCTGCTGCGCGACCGGATCCGCGGCGACGAGTTCACCGTACGGGCCCGCTACCTGATCGGCGCCGACGGCGGACGCAGCACCGTCGCCGAGCAGATCGGCCTCCCCATGGACGGGCGCATGGGCAAGGCCGGCAGCATGAACATCGTCTTCAAGGCCGACCTCGCCCAGTACTGCGCCCACCGCCCCAGCGTCCTGTACTGGGTGCTGCGGCCCGGCGCGGCGACCGGCGGCATCGGCATGGGCCTGGTCCGTATGGTCCGGCCGTGGAACGAGTGGCTGCTGGTGTGGGGCTACGACATCGAGCAGCCGCCGCCCTCGGTGGACGAGGAGGAGGCGCGCCGGATCGTACGGGATCTGATCGGCGCCCCGGACCTGCCCGTGGAGATCACGTCCACCTCGCTGTGGACCGTCAACCATACCTACGCCTCGGCCTATTCGTCCGGGCGGGTGTTCTGCATGGGCGACGCCGTGCACCGCCACCCGCCGTCCAACGGGCTCGGCTCCAACACCTCGGTCCAGGACGCGTACAACCTGGCCTGGAAGCTCGCCATGGTCGTGCGCGGCGAGGCCGAACCGGAACTGCTGGACAGCTACTCGGCCGAACGCGCCCCCGTGGGGCGGCAGATCGTCGAACGCGCGAACCTCAGCCGCGACCAGTTCGGACCGGTCTTCGAGACGCTCGGCGTCGGCGCCGACAGCGACGAGCGGACCATCGCCGAGGGACTCGCCGCACTGCGGGCCGGCACCGCCGAGGGCGCCAAGCGCCGCCGGCTGCTGGAGGACGCGATCCAGCTCAAGAACTACGAATTCAACGCGCACGGCGTTGAGATGAACCAGCGCTACGTCTCCGGCGCGGTCCTCGCCGACGACTCTCCCGCCGAGCACCGGCAGGACGACCCGGAGCTGGTGTCCCGTCCCACGACCCGCCCGGGCGCCAAGCTGCCGCACGCCTGGCTCGTGGACGGCGGGGGGCAGCGGCTCTCCACGCTCGACGTCGTCGGCAAGGGCGAGTTCACTGTGCTGACCGGATTGTCGGGCGGGGTCTGGGAGGCGGCGGCGGAAGCCTGCCGCGCCGAACTCGGCATACCGCTGCGCCACGTGCGCATCGGCGACGACGACTCGCGTGACGCCTACGGCGAATGGAGCAGGGTGAGCGAGACGCCCGAGGACGGGGTGCTCCTGGTGCGCCCGGACGGCTACGTGGCCTGGCGTCGCGGCACCGCACCGGAGACCGCCGCGGAGGCACGGGACGAACTGCGCGCCGCGCTGCGCCGGATTCTGGGGCGGTGACCATGGACAAGCAAGTGGCCACGGCCGCGCAGGCCTTGGCAGACGTCACGGACGGACAGTCCTTCGCCGTCGGCGGGTTCGGACTGAGCGGTGTCCCGGAGGTGCTCATCGGCGCGCTGTACGAGTCCGGCGCGGGCGACCTCACTGTCGTGTCGAACAACTGCGGCGTCGACGGGCGCGGTCTCGGCGTGCTGCTGGCGGCAGGCCGCATCAGCCGGGTCACCGGCTCCTACATCGGTGACAACAAGGAGTTCGCCCGCCAGTACCTGGCAGGTGAGCTCGAGGTCGAGCTGATTCCCCAGGGCACGCTCGCCGAGCGCATGCGGGCGGGCGGCAGCGGCATCCCGGCGTTCTTCACACCCGCCGGTGTCGGTACCGCGGTGGCGGAGGGAGGCCTGCCGTGGCGGTACGCCCCCGACGGCTCGGTCGCGGTCGCCTCACCGCCCAAGGAGGTGCGGGTGTTCCACGGCGTCGAGCACATTCTGGAACACGCCGTCACCACCGACTACGCCCTCGTCCGTGCCGCCCGCGGCGACCGGCACGGCAACCTCGTCTTCCACCGGGCGGCCCGCAACTTCAACCCGCTGGCCGCCATGGCCGGCCGCATCACCGTGGCCGAGGTGGAGGAACTCGTCGAGCCGGGCGAACTCGACCCCGACGAAATCCACCTGCCCGGCGTGTTCGTCCAGCGGGTCGTGGCACTGACCCCGGAGCAGGCGGCCGACAAGGGCATCGAGAAGAGGACGGTACGCGAGCGATGAGCTGGAGCAGACAGGAGATGGCGGCACGCGCCGCACGTGAACTGCGCGACGGCGACTACGTGAACCTCGGCATCGGGTTGCCCACGCTGGTGGCTGACTTCCTGCCGGCCGGCGTGGACGTCGTCCTGCACTCCGAGAACGGCCTGCTCGGTGTCGGACCGTACCCGGCGCCGGACGAGGTCGACCCCGACCTGATCAACGCCGGCAAGGAAACCGTGACGGTGGTGCCCGGGGCGGCGTTCTTCGACTCGGCGCTGTCCTTCGGCATGATCCGCGGCGGCCACATCGACACCGCCGTCCTCGGTGCGCTGCAGGTCTCGGCAGGCGGCGACCTGGCCAACTGGGCCGTCCCGGGAAAGATGATCAGAGGCATGGGCGGCGCCATGGACCTCGTGCACGGCGTGGGACGGGTCGTCGTGCTGATGGAGCACACCGCGAAGGACGGCAGCTCCAAGATCGTCGACGAGTGCACGCTCCCGCTGACGGGACGGGCCTGCGTCGATCGCGTCATCACCGACCTGTGCGTGCTCGATGTCACCCCGCAGGGACTCGCACTCGTCGAGACAGCGCCGGGCGTGACGGCGGAGCAGGTCGTCGACCGCACGTCCGCATCTCTCATCGTGAGGAGCCCCCGATGATCGAACAACCGCGTGACGTCTACATCGTCGACGCCGTACGCACCCCCTTCGGCCGATACGGCGGCGCACTGTCCGGCGTACGCCCCGACGACCTGGCCGCCGGCGTGCTGCGCGCCCTCGTGGAGCGCAGTCCCGGCCTCGACCCGGCCCGCATCGACGACGTGCTGTTCGGCAACGCCAACGGAGCCGGCGAGGACAACCGGAACGTGGCGCGGATGGCCGTCCTGCTGGCGGGCCTGCCCGTCAGCGTGCCCGGCGCCACCGTCAACCGGCTCTGCGGCTCCGGCATGGAGGCCGTGGTCCAGGCGGCCCGCGCCATCGCCCTGGGCGACGCCTCCGTCGCCGTGGCCGGCGGCGTGGAGTCCATGAGCCGCGCCCCTTGGGTGCTGCAGAAGCCGGACCGGCCCTACCCGGCTAAGGACCAGCAGCTCCACTCCACCACCCTGGGCTGGCGGATGGTCAACCCGCGGATGCCGCGGGAGTGGACGATCCCCCTCGGCGAGAGCGCGGAGCTGGTGGGCGCCAAGTACGGCGTGACGCGCGCGGAGCAGGACGCCTTCGCGCTGGCCAGCCACACCAATGCCGCCGCCGCATGGCGCGACGGCCTCTACGACGGCGAGGTCGTCGCCGTCGACGGCGTGGACCTGCCGCGCGACGAGGGCATCCGCGACACCACCTCCCTGGAGGCCCTGGCGAAGCTGAAGCCGGCATTCCTGCCCGACGGCACCATCACGGCCGGCAACGCCTCACCGCTGAACGACGGCGCGTCCGCGCTGCTCCTGGCCGACGAGGAGGGGCTCGCGGCGATCGGCCGCGAACCGCTTGCCCGGGTGCGGGCGGCGGCGGTCACGGGCATCGAGCCGCAGTACTTCGGACTGGGCCCGGTGGACGCCATCCGCAAGGTCCTGGCCAAGGCGCGGGTCGACGCGGCCGACCTGCGCACCGTCGAGCTCAACGAGGCCTACGCGGCCCAGGTGCTGTCCTGTCTGGCGGCGCTGCCCGAACTCGACCGGTCCGTCGTCAACCCGCGTGGTGGCGCCATCGCGATCGGACACCCGCTGGGCGCCTCCGGGGCCCGTGTCGCGGGCGCGGTCGCCCACCAGCTGGCCGCGGCCGGCACGGGAACGGGTCTGGCGGCGCTCTGCATCGGGGTGGGACAGGCGCTGGCGCTGGTGCTGGAACGCTGAGCGGGGAAGGGTGAGAGGGCGGTCGCCGCCCTCTCACCCCTCGCGGCGCACGACGGCCGGGGTGGTGCCCAGGCGGGCGCGCATCACCCGGGTCAGGTGCTCCTGGTGGGAGAACCCGCACGCGATGGCCACCTGCCCGATGGGCGCCGACCCGGTGCGCAGCAGCCGGGACGCGTGTTCCAGGCGCAGGCGCAACACGTACTGGTGCGGGGACTGGCCCGTACTCGCGCGGAACTGGCGCGTGAACTGGCTGACACTGAGCGAGGCGGCGGTGGCCAGATCCGCGATCGGCAGCGGCTCGGCCAGGCGTTCCCCGATGAGGTCCCGCACCGCGGTGAGCTGCCGGTCGGAGAGTCCGGAGCGGACCGGCCCTCGCTTCGCCGGTCGCGCGGCGTGCCGCCGGGCGAGCTGTGCGGCGAGCATGCCGGTCAGATGGTCCACGTACGTGCGGGCCGACGGCTCCCAGCGGCGCACCGCGACATCCAGCGCGATCATGAGCTGCTCGGCGAGCGGATCGGTGGAACCCAGTTCCTCGGACAGCTGGACGGGCCGCCCCTCGTTGGCCTCGCGCAGCGCCTGGTCCGTGAGGTAGGCGTGCACTGTCTCCAGGGGGCCACCCAGCTCGACGCTGAGCTCCCGGCCGACCGGCTGCAGGAACAGTCCACCGGCGGGAACGGTCCGCGACCGCGCCGCGCTGCCCTCACCCCGGCGCACGGTGACCGGTCCGCTCAAGTGCAGGATGAGCAGATGGGTGGGAGCGGGGTCGAACCTCGCCCGGTAGGACTGCTCCTTCTGCGCGGACAGATAGAGGTGCTCCCACCCGAGCCCCGCGCTGCTGTACCGGGGCCGCACACCGGGCAGGCGAAGCATCCCCACCGTGTCGGTCAGTCCGAGCTCTGCCACGGTGCGACCTCCTCGGGCACCACCAAGCTGGTTGAATGCTAAATCATACCCGACGGGCCCGGAGCCGACCGCGCATTGATCCCCATACTGGATCAAAATGGACGCAACATACGGCCATACTGCGGAGGCGCGGCGATGCACGGTGACGCCGAGAACGACGAGGACCTCATCGAAGAGCGTGACCGGTACGACGGCGAACCCGACGCCGAGGACGATGACGAGTACGACGAGTCCGGGCCGTACGACGAGGAGCCGGACGGCGGGTGGACCGGTGCCCGGGTGGCGGCCGACGCGGACCCCGACGTCTTCCTCGATGTCCCCGTACTGAAGGTCGACGAGATCGACCTGGAGGTCGACGACCTGCGAGCGCGTGTCTCCCTGCAGGCCGAGGTGCTGGACCTGCTGAAGCTGAACGTGGGTGCCGACGTCTCGCTCGGCCGGGTGCACCTCGGCATCTCAGGGGTCGAGGCGCAGGCGCAGCTCAGGGTGCGTCTGGACAATGTCGCCACGATCATCAACCGGGTGCTCACGACGCTCGATCGCAACCCGGAGATCCTGCATGAGCTGGCGCGCGGGGTCGGGTCGGCCGTGCAGGACGTCGGTGGCGGGGCCCGTCAAGCTGTCGGCGAGCTGGGTACGGGTGCCGGAAGAGCCGTCCAGGATGTGGGGCAAGGTGCCGGGGCCGCCGTCCAGGACGTGGGCCGGGGTGCGGGTGCTGCCGTACGGGATGTGGGCCAGGGGGTCGGCTCCGTGGCGAAGGACGTCGCCCAGGGGGCTGGAAGAGCTGTGGGGGACGTGGGCAGTGGCGCCGGGCGCGCGGTGGAGGGCGTCGGTCACGAGGCGGGTCAGGCTGTCGGAAGGGTGGGTGAGGGGCTCGGCGACACCACCGGAGGTGTGGTCGAGAAGGCTGCGGACGTGACGGACACCGCGGACGAAGTGGTAGGGGAGGCGGGCCGCGCTCTCGAGGACGGACCCGACGCGGCGGGCGGCAGCGCACCCGGAACCGAGTCGGCCGAACGGAGCACGGCGCGCAGGCCCGCCGAAGGCCGGGGCCGGGCCGCCCGGAGTCAGGGCGCCACCCGCACGCGCAGGGTGCGCGGTGAGGACGGGAAGCTGCCGCCGCGGACCAGTCGCCGTCGCACCATCGACGAGCGTGAGGAGCCGCCCTGAACGACGAGCGGGGGAGATGAGCGCCCAGCAGGAGACATCTCGTTCCGGTCGACGGTCCACGCCGAACGGCTCCGCTTCACGGAGGAACCCCGCACCGCGGTCCGCTTCCCAGGCGCCGGGGAGCGGGAGTCGATGAGCCACAGCGACCGGACGCACCTTCCCGGCAGGGTCGTTCCCGGTCGGGATTACCACGACGTCACCGTCGCCTACCGTCTCGCGACCGGGCTCACCGGTGAGCCGAGGACGAACGGGTAGGCGCCGACGGCATGGCCCGGCGCGGAGCCGGCTGGCCATGTGTGCAAAACCCGGTCCGATCTCGCCGTCGCCCCCTCGGTGTGCCGCCGTCGCGTACGTGCGCCCCCCTTGCACTCGGCCCACAGCTTTCACTTAAGGTTAGGCTCGCCTAATTGTTCAAAGCTGGACCACAGCAAGGAGCACCTCCCATGCCACTTCGGCGCCGCGGCTCAGCCGTAGTCACCCTCGCCCTCGCGGCCGCGCTCTCCCTCACGGCGTGCGGCAGCGGTTCGTCCGGGAAGGGCGACAGCGCGTCCACCGCGGCCGGGTCCGGTGCCAAGGACTCGAAGTCGGTCGCCATGGGCGGCGAGGACTTCGCCGACGCGGCGAAGAAGACAGCCGAGCTCGGCACGGACGCCAAGCCCGGCGAGTGGCCGCGCACGATCGAGCACGCGATGGGCAGCACCGAGATCAAGGCCGAGCCCAAGCGCGTGGTAGTGCTGGACGTCGGCGAGCTGGACAACGTTGTTTCCCTCGGCGTGAAGCCGGTCGGCCTGGCTCCGAGCGAGGGCTCGCCGGAACTGCCCTCATACCTCAAGAAGGACGCGGGCACGCCGGCGAACATCGGCACCATCAACAGCCTCAACCTCGAGGCGATCGCGGCCCTCGAGCCGGATCTGATCCTGGGCAGCCAGCTGCGCGCCGCCGCTTCGTACGACGAGCTGTCGCAGATCGCGCCGACCGTCTTCTCGATCCGCCCCGGCTTCACGTGGAAGGAGAACTACCTCCTCAACGCCGCCGCGCTGGACAAGACCGCGCAGGCCAAGGCGAACCTCGCCGCGTACGACAAGCGCGTGAAGGCGCTGGGTGCCGAGCTGGGCGCCGACAAGCCGAGCGTGTCGATGGTCCGGTACATGCCCGACGGAGTCGTCCGGCTCTACGCCAACAACTCCTTCATCGGCACGATCCTGAAGGACCTCGGCATTCCGCGGCCGAAGAACCAGGACATCGAGGACCTGGCTGCCGAGGTCAGCGCCGAGAACATCGATCAGGCCGACGCCGACTGGATCTTCACGGGCGTCTACGGCGACCCGAAGGCCACGGACAAGAGCAAGGCCCAGGGCAACCCGCTGTGGAAGAACCTCAAGGCGGTCAAGGCGGGCCACGCCTACGACGTGCCGGACGAGACCTGGTACCTGGGCCTCGGCGTCATTGCTGCCGACGCGGTGCTCGACGACCTCCAGAAGTACCTGGCCGCCTGACGAACCTGGTAAGAGAGAGTGAGCCCGGCGGATGCCGCCATCCACCCCCACCCGTCGCCGGGCCGCTTGGCTGCTGGCCGGCGCCGCGATGCTGCTGGTCGCCGTACTGCTGAGTCTCGCCGTGGGCAGTCGCCAGATCGCGCCCGGCGAGGTGATCCAGGCACTGCTGCACGGCGGCGACAGCGACGACGCCCAGGTCGTGCGGGCGTTGCGGACCCCGCGCACGGTCGTGGGCCTGCTGGCGGGCGTCGCGCTCGCGCTCGCCGGAACGGTGATGCAGGGCATCACCCGCAACCCCATCGCTGAACCAGGCATTCTCGGTGTCAGCCAGGGCGCGGCGGTGGGTGTGGTGTGCGCGATCGCCTTTTGTGGCGTGCACTCGATCAACGGCTATGTCTGGTTCGCCTTCGCGGGCGCGGCGCTGGCGGCGGTGGGCGTGTACGCCGTCGCCAGCGGTGGACGGGGCGGGGCGTCGCCGGTCAAGCTCGCACTCGCGGGTGCGGCGATGAACGCCTTCCTCGCCGCCCTCGTATCCGGGATCGCCACCACCAACGCCCGTGTCCTCGACGAGTTCCGCTTCTGGCAGGTCGGTTCGATCAGCGGGCGAGGCAGCGAGGTCATGGGCCAGATCTGGCCGTTTCTGCTGGCCGGACTGGTGCTGGTCGCGGCGATGGCTCGTGGCCTCGACGCACTCGCCCTGGGCGACGATGCCGCCAAGGCCCTTGGGCACAACGTCGGGCTGATGCGCCTGCTCGGCGCGCTGGGCGCGACCGTGCTCACGGGCGCGGCGGTGGCCGCGGTCGGCCCGATCGCGTTCATCGGCCTCGCCGTACCGCACATCGCCCGCGCGCTGGTGGGTACCGCGCACCGCTGGGTGCTCCCACTGGCCGCGCTGCTGGGCCCGGTGATGATCCTCGGCTCGGACGTCCTCGGCCGCATCGTCTTCCCGCCTTCGGAGGTTCCGGTCGCCGTCATGACCGCCCTGATCGGCGTCCCGTTCCTCATCGCGCTCGTCCGGCGCCGGACGGTGGTGGCCGCATGAGCCGTATGAACGCATCGAGCCGCACCGAGTTCATTGCCGAAAGCCCCGGGCAACCCGTCGTCGCCGCCGAACAACCCGTGGCTCATCCGGCCGGCCGCGCAGTTCGCCCCGCCGGGCACGCCGTGCTGCGCGGCGGCCGGGCCAGCTTCCTGGTCCACCGGCGGGCAGTCGTCGTCGCCGCGGCGCTGGCGGTGTTGCTCGCGTCTGCGGTGGTCGCGTACCTGTGCGTGGGCGAGTCCTTCGTCCCACCCGCGGAGGTGGTCCGTGTGCTGTTCGGGCGACCGAGTCCCGACGAGTTGGTGGTGGGCACGCTGCGCCTGCCCCGACTGGTGGTCGGACTCCTCGCCGGAGCCGCGTTCGGCCTCGCGGGCGCACTCGTGCAGACCGTCGCACGCAATCCACTCGCCAGCCCCGACGTCATCGGTGTCACGCACGGCGCCGGAGCGGCCACGGTCGCCGCGCTGGCCTTCAACGCCGTCGCCGCCGACGCCCTTCCGTACGTATCCGTCGCGGGCGGCGTCGTGGCAGCGCTGCTGGTCTATGTCTTCGCATGGCGGCGCGGACTCCAGTCCTCCCGCTTCGTGCTCGTCGGCATCGGTGTGTCGGTCGCGCTCGGCTCGCTGACACAACTCTTCCTCACCAAGGGCGACTACTTGGTGGCCCAGCAGGCGAAGGTATGGCTGACGGGCTCCCTCAACAGTCGCGGTTACGAGGAGGCCGGCCCGCTCGCGCTCGTGATGTTGCTCGGCGTCCCGGCAGCCTTGTGGGCGGCACGGGCACAGCGCGGCGCGGCGTTCGACGACGACACGGCGACCGCCCTCGGCGTGCGCCTGAACCGGGTACGGCTCGGGCTGACCGCGCTCGGTGTCGTCCTGGCGTCGGTCGCGACCGGAGCGGTGGGCCCGGTCGACTTCGTCGCCCTGCTCGCCCCGCAGATCGCGCGCCGGCTCACCCGCACGGCCCAGATCCCACTGCTGTCCTCGGCGTTGACCGGCTCGCTGATCGTGGTGGTCGCCGACCTGCTCGGCCGCCGTATGTTCGCCCCGATCGAGCTGCCGGTCGGAGTCCTCACCGCCGCGGTGGGCGCTCCGTATCTGATGTGGCTCATCGTCCGCACCCGTAGCCGTTCCGGAGGCACCTCCTCATGAGTCGTCCGCCCGTCAGCCGCCTCGCGGCGCGCGATCTGACCCTGGCGTACGAGGACCGCACCGTGGTCGAGGGCCTCGACCTGGAGATACCCGACGGCAGGGTCACCGTCGTCGTCGGTCCCAACGCCTGCGGCAAGTCCACCGTCCTGCGCGCGCTGGGCCGCCTTCTGAAACCGCGTGGGGGCTCCGTGCTGCTGGACGGCGCCGAACTCGCCAGCGTCCCGGGCAGACAGATCGCGCGGACCATCGGTGTCCTGCCGCAGTCCCCGACCCCGCCGGACGGCATCACCGTCGCCGACCTCGTCGCCCGTGGCCGCCAGCCGCACCAGAAGTGGTGGCAGCAGTGGTCGGAGGCCGACGAGCGGGCCGTCGCCGAGGCGCTGGCGCACACCGACACCGCCGACCTCTCCGACCGCCCGGTGGACGAGCTCTCCGGCGGCCAGCGGCAGCGCGTGTGGATCGCGATGGCCCTGGCGCAGGACACGGAACTGCTGCTGCTGGACGAGCCCACGACCTACCTGGACATCGCTCATCAGGTGGAGGTGCTGGACCTGGTCCGTCGGCTCAACCACGAGCGTGGCCGCACCGTCGTCGCCGTCCTGCACGACCTCAACCAGGCCGCTCGCTACGCCGACCACCTCGTGGCCATGAAAGCCGGCCGCATCGTCGCCCAGGGGCCGCCGGACGAGATCGTGACCGCCGAGCTGGTCCGTGACGTCTTCGGCCTCTCCTCCGTCGTGGTCCCCGACCCCGTAACGGGTGGTCCCCTGGTCGTCCCCACCCGCACCTGGCAGCCCCTGCTTGCGCACGAGCCCCAAGCTCGCTGATCGTCCCTTGCCGCTCGCCTGCTTCCTATGACCTGGCGTCGTCGCCGGCCGTAGCGATGGCTGCGTCGATGAGCGTGACGGCGATGGCACGCGCATACGCCGCGGGTTCGGTGCTGTTGAGGGCGGTGCTCCGCGCCGCCGCGCCGTCGTAGAGGAGCGCGAGCTGCTCGCCGAGCTCCTCCGGCGCCCGGGCGCCGGCCTGACGGGCCAGGTCGGCGAGCCGCCGGGCGAACTCGGACTTGTAGGCGGCCGCGAGCCGGTGGGCCGGGTGCTCGGGGTCGGGGATCTCGACGGCCGCGCCCAGGAAGGGGCAGCCCCGCAGGGGCCTGCCCGACACCTCCGGACGCCGGTCGAAGACGGCGAGCAGTTGTTCGCGCGGGTGGTGACCCGCTTCCGCCGAGGCCGCGCCCACCGGGAGCAGATCGTCCTCGAGACCGCTCAGGTAGGCGTGGACGAGCTCGTCCTTGCCGGCGAAGTGCGAATACAGCGTGCGCTTGGAGACGTTGGCGACCGTGCACAGCTGCTCCATGCCGGTGGCGTTGACTCCTTGGGCGATGAACAGCTCGGTGGCCGCCTTCAGGATCCGCTCCCGGGCGCCGCGGCCACGGCGGCGTACGGGGGATGGCGCAGTGCTCATAACTTGAGGATACCGATCGTTGTACATAACCGGAGTCCTGAGCTAGGGTCGAGGGGTAAGTAAACCGATTGGTGTGGTTAAGGGTGGACGCACTCCCGTCGATCGGCGCCCCCCGTCACCCGTCTCTGTTCCGGAGAAACGGTCATGTCCTCATCCCCAGCAACGGCCGGCGCCGCTGAGGCCGCGACGCCGCCGCGGGTCCCCGAAGCGCGCGACCCAGGCCACCGAGAGCCGCGTCCGGGACTCGTGCTCGCCGTGCTGGCCACATCGGTGTTCCTGTCCGCGCTGGACGCCTTCATCGTCAATGTCGCGCTGACGCCGATCGGCCAGGGCGTGGGGGAGACGTCGCTGTCCAGGCTGAGCTGGATCCTCAACGGTTACGCGATCGTGTACGCGGCCCTGCTGGTCCCGGCCGGCCGCCTGGTCGACCGATACGGCCACAAGGCCGGCTTCCTGCTCGGGCTGGGCGTCTTCACCGCGGCCAGCTTGGGCGCCGCCGTCAGCGGCGACCTGTGGGTGCTGGTCGGCTTCCGCTTCCTGCAAGCGGCCGGAGCGGCCGTCCTCACCCCCGCCAGTCTCGGCCTCGTGCTGACCACGGCGCCGCCCGCGAAGGTCACCCGGCACGTGCAGATCTGGGCGGCCAGTGGATCGCTGGCCGCGGCGGCGGGCCCCGTGGTCGGTGGCCTGCTCGTCCAGGTGGCCTGGCAATGGATCTTCCTGCTCAACCTGCCGATCGGGATACTCGCGCTGACCATGGCCGTGCGGCTGCTGCCCGCCGGACGCCGGAGCCCTGACACGCGCCTGCCGGACCTGCTCGGCGGCGCGCTGCTGGTGGTCGCGATCGGTGCGCTGGCGCTGGGCCTCGTCCAGGGTCCGGAGTGGGGCTGGACCACCGGGCCCACCCTTGCGGCCTTCACGCTGTCCGCGACCGCGCTCATGCTGTGCCTCCGGCGCTCCGCCCGTCATGCCGTACCGGTCGTCGACCTGATCCTGCTGCGCGACCGCGTGTTCGCCTGGGCGAACATCGCCGCTGTGCTGTTCTACGCCGCCTTCGCCATCCAGCTCCTCGGCATCACCCTGTGGTTGCAGCAGGTGTGGCACTGGTCGGCGATCGAGACCGGCCTCGGTGTCGCCCCCGGCCCGGCGATGGTGTTCATGGCCGCCGCGCTCGGCCGGCGCCTGGCCCGGCACGTACCGACCGGGACAGTCGCCGCCACGGGCGCGGCGCTGGTCGCCCTCGGCACCGCCTGGGTCGCCCTGAACGCGCGCGGCCCCCTTGACTACGCCGCCGACATCCTGCCCGGCTGGCTGGTCGCCGGCGTCGGCGTGGGCCTCGCCCTCCCGACCATCATCTCCTCCGCCACCTCCGGTCTGCCCAAGGACCGGGGCGCGACCGGCAGCGCGATCGTCGCCATGGCCGGGCAGGTCGGCACCGTGCTCGGCGTCAGCGTCCTCGTCGTCATCCTGGCGGCCACCGGATCCGGTGGGTCCGCCCACTCCTTCTCCCTCGCCTGGTGGACCTCCGCCGGCGCCATGGCCGCCAGCGGGCTCGCCGCCCTGGGCCTCACGCCCCGACGTCACCCCCCAACTGCCGCGGCCGGCTGACGCGGCCACACGAACGGTCCAGCCACGACCCGGTCCCGTCCCGGGGTGGCCGGCATACCGGTCTGGCTGGAATGGGAACGGTACGAGAGCCTGCGGACACAGGCCGCGCTGGGGGACCTCGCCGGTCGTGACGGCGCCGCGCTGGCCCATACCCGGCAGGAGCAGAGCCGTCAGGCCGTCGCCGGCTGTCTCGCGGCGGCGACGACACGTTGGCTGCCGGCGTATGCGTTGGGAACGGCATTGCTGGTGGGTGCGGGTGCGGGTGCGGGTGCGTGGTCGTGGGAGGGGGCGCGGGCTCGCGGGACGGCGACCGAATCGGCTTGAACCGACCCGTTGTCATCGAGGGCGGACGCGTCAGGCTCCGTCGGTGTCGTTGTCGTCGCTGAAGAGCAACCCGAAGACACCCTCCAGACGGCGGGCGAGCGCCTCTTCATCGCCCTGCACCAGTGCCGCGTCGCCGATGACCTTGCGCATCAGCCAGATGCCGGCGATCACCGAGAGGGCGAGCCCCGCGCGTTCCGGGACGTCGCTGCCCTTCAGTTGCTCCGTCAGCCGCCGCCCCACGTGGCGCTCGATGCCCTGCCGCATGATCTCCGCGGCGCGCTGGTTGGGGGCGGACAGCAGCATCAGCAGGAACGGGTCGAGGTGGTCGGCCGCGGGCGACGTTCGCTCCACCAGTGCCCGGGCCACGTCCTGGCTCAGCGTGCGCGGGTCGTCCGTGACGACGGTGGGCGGGGCGAAGGACGCTTCCACCACCTCGGCGAAGAGCTGTTCCTTCGAACCGAAGTAGCGGTTGACCAGCATGGCGGTCACACCCGCGGCTGCCGCGATCTCCCGTACGCCGACGCCGTCGTACCCGTTGCGGGAGAACGCCTCCATGGCGGACCGCAGAATCGCCGCACGGGTGGCCGCCGCGTTCCGGGGCCGCTTGGGAGCCGGGTCGCCGACGGGCGTCCTGGGCGGTTCCTGTTCCATGCTGCGCAGTCTATCCAGGCGTTGCACCGACATCTACATGCGTATACATGCCCGACGCGCTCACACCGCGGCGCGGATCGTGCCGCCGTCCACCCGGATCGTGGCGCCGCTGATGTAGTCGGCGTACGGGCCGGCGAGGTAGGCGACGGCACCGGCGATCTCCTCGGGGCGGCCGAAGCGGCCCACGTCGTTGGGGACGAAGTCGCGGGAGGCGTTGCGTTCGATCTCCTCCCAGGACTCGCCCCAGCCGTGCTCCGGCGCGAGCGTGGTGATCAGCTCCTTCACCGTGTCGACGAGGATCGCTCCGGGAGCCACCACGTTGGAGGTCACCCCGGTGTCCTTGAGTTCCCGAGCCAGCGAGACGGCCAGGTTGTGCCGTGCGGCGAGCGTGGCGTTGTAGTGGGGCTGCATGGCGATCGGCTGGGTGGCGAGGCCCCCACCGATCTGGATCACCCGCCCCCAACCGCGCTCGCGCATACCCGGCACCAGCCGCTGGATCATCCGGACCCCGGAAACCACGTTCACCTCGTACGTGCGGATCCAGCCTGCGAGGTGGCCTCGGCCCACCCGATGTGGTCGTACGCCCCGGCGTTGTTGACCAGGATGTCGACGTCGCCCGCCGCGGCGGCCACGGCGTCCGCGCCCGCGTCCGTGGCGAGATCGCCGATCGCCATGGCGACCGCGCCGACCTGCTCCGCGACCTTCCGGGTCCGGGCCTCGTCGCGTCCGTGCACCACGACGTCGGCGCCCTCGGCCGCCAGCATCCGGGCGATCGCCTCTCCGAGCCCGGAACTGGAACCCGTCACCAGGGCCCGGCGACCAGTCAGATTCAGAACCATCATCCTGCCCTTTCCTGTATATCTACGACTGTAGACATCTCCAGTCTACACTCGTATACAGGACGCTCGCCCTACGGGAAGTCCCCGTGGGGGAGGTGCGGCAGGGGTCCTGGCCGGGACGACCCGGCCCGTTCGGCAAGGCCCCGAGGCATCTGCCGTTCACGCCGGGCGGCGATGTCCTTCATGCGATGCCGGATCCGGCGAGGTCTGCTGCGGCCCCTGACGGGCGACCGACCGGGCAGCCCGGGGTGGCGTGCCGTGAACGAGCGCATTTTCCGCGACGGATGTGAGGCGGTCGCCCTGAGCGGGGACCTGGCGGCGATCACCCCGAGACTGCGGCAGCTCTACGAGTGGTCTGCTCACCCTCCGCCAGGGTCACGTGTGCCCACGCCTGCAGGTCGCCGGACCCCGCGGAGATCTCCTCGTCCACTGGTTCCGTACCGCGCTCGACCGTCTGCTCGCACCGGACGAACGGGTCGACTGCTACGGGCTGGTGACGGAGTCGATAAGCGGCGGACACGAGGTCCGGGTCCAGGACGTCCGGGCCGACTGGCCCGTGCTCGCCGACGCGCTGCGTCCGCTGCCGTTCTCCGCGTCGGCAGGCTTCCACCAGCCCTCCGAGGACCGGCTGTTCCTGGGTCACCGCAGTCCGCCGAACTGGCCTTCCGACTCGGGGGGAGTGGTCTTCGAAGGCGCGGGCGAGGGCTGAGCGCCGGGGCGTCGATCCCGGCCGCGATTCCCGCCCCCAAGGCCGTGAGGCGACCGGCCTCGACCGACCGCCCGGAGAGGGCGGCGAACAGGAGCCGGGGCGAGCACCCGGGACGGCGTACAGGCAGCGCTCAGGCCATGGACGCAGGCGTCCGAGGACGGGCCGTCACGCGGCCTACTCCGGCTTCCTTCCCCAGGCGGTGAGCATCCCGGCCGATGCCCCCGGACTGCGTGTGTCCTCAGTGGGCCGGCTGGACCCGGTAACTGACCGCCCCGAAGCTGAACTCGCCGGTGTGCAGGCTTCCGAGCCTGTAGAACGTGTCGCCGTTGCTTCCCGGCAGTCCTGGCCTGCAGTCGGGTTGTAGTAGACGTCGATGTCGTTCGCAGAGACGTTCACGCCGGACAGCGCTGCGTCAGCCAGGTTGTGGCAGGTACCCACGTCCGCGAGGTTCAAGGCGATCTTTGTTCCCGTCAAGCGCGGACCTGTGTACAGGGCGGCCGAGGAGCTGTCGAGAGCCGCGGCCGAGGGAGACCCGGCCGACAGGGCCACAAGTGCCGCGGCGACTGAGGCAACGGCAGACGCGGTTCTCGTACGACGCGTGATCACAGGGTGTTCCTTCGCGAATGGGCAGGCGGACGGCGGTGCTGAACAGGTAGCGATCGATCAGCCGCAAAGGTGGTCACACCTTCAACAAGACGCCGGGAAGTGGAGATCCAGCCACCCGCATCGCCTTGTCCGTATCGGCCCGGGGTGGGACGCCGGAGAGGTGCGGCGCGGCGGTTCAGGCGCCGGCGGGATGAGGAGGACGGCCCTTCGCCGCCGTGCAGAGGCACACCGAAAGTATATTGATTGACCAATCCAGAATCGGCTATGGTGATGCGTATGGCACGCAATCGGGAGTTCGACGTCGACAAGGCAGTCGATCGAGCGATGGACCTGTTCTGGCGTCGTGGCTATGCTGCGACATCGCTGCAGGACCTGCTCGGGGAGATGTCGATCGGCAGTGGAAGCCTGTATGCGGCGTTCGGCTCCAAGGAAGCGCTCTATGCCCGCGCGCTGGAGCGCTACTGCTCCGTTTACACGTACGGCTTCGCCGAGCGGCTGGAGAACGCCACCGACGTGCGGACCGCTGTGCGAAGCGTCCTGCTGGAGATGGTGGAGGCCGACCTCGCCGAGCCGGAGCGCGGATGCCTGGTGGTCAACGCCGCCACGGAGCGCAGTGATGATCCGACCACGGCCGATCGGGTGGCGGCTGCGTTGCGGCTGCTGGAGTCGGCTCTTGCCGGCGCATTGGAGCGAGCGAAGGCCCGAGGCGAGCTGTCACCGGACAAGGACCCCGCAGAGCTCGCCCGTTTCCTGACCACCTTCGTCCAGGGCCTGCGAGTGGTGGGTAAGGCCCGCCTGGGCCGGGCCTTCGTCGATGATGCGGTGTCGACGGCCCTGCGCGCTCTGGACTGACGGAATCGATCAGCTCGACCCGACCCGACCCGACCCGACCGGCTCGATCGGCTCGATCGGCTCGCTCGGCCGGTCATGGTCACCGGTTCGGTAGCGCCCCGGTGGCGTGGTGTCTCGGCGTCGCCTACGTTCATTGTGTATTAACCAATCCAGAAAAAGGTCATCCATGGAGCTCCACCTCAAGGGCAAGGTCGCCGTCGTCACCGGAGCCAGCAAGGGCATCGGCCTCGCGACCGTCGAGGCGCTGGGACGCGAGGGCGTCCACGTCGTTGCCGGCAGCAGGAGCAGCACGCCCGAACTCGCCGCCCTTCGCGACAAGTACGACGTCACCGTTGTGCCCGTAGACCTCGCGACGCCGGACGGAGCGGACCGGCTCGTCCAGCGTGCCGTCGACGAACGGGGCAGGCTGGACATCCTCGTCAACAATCTCGGCGCGACCGACTCCCGGTCCAGCTTCCTCGAGGTGGACGACACGGAGTGGCAGCGGGTCTTCGACGTCACCTTCTTCAGTGCCGTACGGAGCAGCCGTGCGGCCCTGCCCCACCTGCTGGAGGCGGGGGACGCCGCCATCGTCAACATCAGTTCGATCAACGCCCGGCTGCCCTTCCCTGTCGTCGTGGACTACTCCGCGGCGAAGGCGGCACTGACCAACCTCACCAAATCGCTCTCCGAGGAGTTCGCACCGCGTGGCGTGCGCGTCAACGCCATCGCCCCGGGTCCGGTCCGCACTCCCTTCTGGACCGCGCCGGGCGGCTTCGCCGATGTGACCGCGGCGGCCGCCGGCACCACCGCGCAGGAGGCCCTCGACGTGGTGGTCCCACAGACCATGGGGATCTCGACCGGCCGCGTCACCGAGCCGCAAGAGGTGGCCGACCTCGTCCTGTTCCTCGCCTCGCCCGTCGCGGGCAACGTCACCGGCGCCGAATTCCTCATCGACGGAGGCCAGAACAAGACGATCTGAGCCGGCCGTCATGCCCCGCACAGCTCAATGTCGTGCCGGAGGACTACGTCTGCGTGTTCTGCGACGCGGTACTGCCGGCCACGTGGCATGTGGACTTGCCCGCACCTGGCGCCCCCGGCCTGACGGTCGGCCCTCGGGTCCGTTGTGTGGGTGTGAGGTGGCGGCCTGGCGGACGCCTGTCAGGAGTCGCACCCGCGGGCCTGTGCCGGCCCCAACTGGCATGGTCGGCGGAGCAGTGGCCGGCCGGAACAGGTCACCGACTCAGGCAGGCGAGGCAGTGGCCTGCCGGCCGGTGCCCCGCCGCCGGTAAGCGCCGGGGCTGACGCCGAACTCCCGCTTGAAGGCGCGATTGAAGGCGAACTCGGAGCTGTATCCCACCCTCTCCGCCACAGCTTGGAGCGGCGCGTCGTCGTCGCGGAGGATCCGTCCGGCCGTGGTCATCCGCCACCAGGTCAGGTACGCCATCGGCGGACGTCCGACGAGTTCGGTGAAGCGCCGGGAGAACGCGGACCGGGACACGCCCGCCCGTCGGCTCAGTCTTTCGACAGTCCAGGTGGCTGCGGGCTCGGCGTGCATGTCCTGGAGTGCGGAGCCGACCGTCGGGTCGGCCAGCGCCGCGGCCCAACTGCCGGTCCCGCGCGGAGCGTGGTCCTGGTACCAAGCGCGCAGGATGTACAGCAACATCGTGTCGAGCAGCGCGGGAATCGCCGCATCGGTGCCAGGTCTGCGCTGGTCCAGCTCGTCCCCGAGCAGGTCGACGACCGAGTTGAGCGCCATGCGACTGCCCACCCGCCGGGGGAGGTGCATGAATGCGGGGAGCTCGGCGAGCAACGGGTGCGCGCCCGCCCGGTCGAGATGGTACGAGCCGCACATCAGGAGCGTGAGGTCGCCGGCACCACCTGCGGTGTCGGGCGCCGACACCCATGTGTCGTCCATGTCGGGTGCGACGTCGACGAGTTCGGTGTCTGGCGAGTCGGCGAGGGCGATCTCATGGCCGTGCAGAACGAGTACGACGTCTCCGGCCCCCAGCGGTACCGGTTTCCGTCCCGCGAGCAGCAGCCAGCACCGTCCCTGCAGGACGACATGGAAGCCGACCTCGCGGGTGACCGGGAACCGCAGTCCCCACGGCGCCGTCCGGCGGGTGCGCGCGGCATGTGGCCGACCGGTACGGATGACCGAGACCGCGTCGCTGACCACGTCCATGCCTCGATCGTACAGATGCCCCGGCGGATGAAGACGAATGGACAAAATATCGCCATTCATAGTCATGGATCATCCAGGTTGATCTTCATAGGCTGCACTACAGCAATGCCCGTCAGACGAGTCCGACTGTGTGCCCCATCGGCACGAAGAGGAGAAAGAAGCATGACAACCGCCGCGCCCCGGATCATCCGGCGCTACTTCGAAATCGCTCCCGCACCGGAGACCGACAGGTACTTCGCCCTGTTTGCCGACGACGCTCTCGTCGAGGACGAAGGCAAGGAGTACGTCGGCATCGACGCCATCCGAGCCTGGCGCACCGAGGTTCCCCTCGTCCAGTACACGATCACCGACCTTGAACCGGTCGGAGACGGGCTGGTCGTGACCTGCACGGTCGCCGGGGACTTCCCGGGCAGCCCCGTCGTCGGTCTGAAGTTCCACTTCGAGGAGTTCGACGAGGACCACGTGAAGACCCTCCGCATCCGCCCCTGACCAAGCGGAACGGCCTGCCGCGCCCTCGGCGACGGGCAAGGGCATCAGGCCATGAAGCCCCCGTCGGCGCGCAGGGACGCGCCCGTCACGAATGTCGCGTCCGGGCCGACGAGGAAGGAGACCGCCCCCGCGATCTCTTCGGGCCGTCCGGAGCGGCCCAACGCGTTCATCGATCGTTGGACGTCTGCGAACGTCCCGACGTCCGGGTTCATGTCGGTGGCCAGGGAGCTGATCTGCACCGCGTTGACGTTGATACCCCGAGGTCCGAGCTCCCTGGCCCAGCCGCGGGTGACTGTTGAGTGAAGGCTCAAGAAATAACGCCCACGTCCGGTCGACTTATTGATCGTCCATTCAGCATGGACACCTGGGTGTCAGGCGTGTCAAACAGGCGAGGTGTTTCGGGCGTCAAGGTGTCCAGCGGTCGCGTGTGAGGCCGGCCGCTCCGGCGCCGCGCCCAGGGTGCCGCGGGGATCACTGCCCTGCGGTTCAAGCCTCCCAGGGCAGGTTTCGCATGGCCAGATCGACAAGGCCGAGCAGCGTTTCGCGGTCGGCGCCGGAGGCTGCCTCGACGGCGATGCCTTCCTGGAGGACGCTGACGTACCGTGCGGCGACGCGGGGATCGACGTCGGAGGGGAGTTCTCCGGCCTGCTGGGCCTGGGTCAGTCGCTCGGCGAGCATGACCTGGGCGGCCTTGCGTCGGTCGCACAGGTCCAGTGCGACCTCGCGGGACGCGTCACTGGTGGCGAGTGCGCCCTGTACCAGAAGGCACCCGGCCGGGGTCGTCTCTCCTGTGGTGCTCTGCGCGGCTCCGGTGAGCCAGCGGCGGATGACCTCCCGGACGTTGTCCGCCTCGACGCCCTGGGGGCCGTACGAGAAGACGGTGGCCACGTAACGGTCGGCGACCTGCTTGAACAGTCCGGCTTTCGAGCCGAAGGCGGCGTAGATGCTGCCGGGCTTGAGCCCGGTCGCCTCGGTGAGGTCGGCCATGGTCGCGCCTTCATAGCCCTTGGCCCAGAAGACGTTCAGCGCCGCCTGCAGGACGTGGTCCGCCTCGAACTCGCGAGGGCGCCCCCTTGCCATGGCTCGCCTCCGATTTGTGAAGTGTTCATTCAATATAGCGCTTCGAGGCGGGCGACCGGCCCTGTGCGATTGGCTCCGCATCCTCCCCTCGGATTGGTCCGTGCGGACGCGCAAGCCCGCGCATACGGTCCGAGTCATGATCGCCGCATCTCCCGCCCGCATGAGAATCTGCGTGTTCCTCTCGGCCGCCGACCTGGACGAGCGCTACACACGCCCGGCCCGCGACTTCGCCGAGCTGATCGGCGAGGGGGGCCACACGCTGGTGTGGGGTGGTTCCGACACCGGTTTGATGAGAGTCGTCGCCGACGGGGTCCGGCGGCGCGGCGGGCAGCTCGTCGGCGTCTCGGTCGGCATCCTGAGGCAGTGGGCCAGGACGGACGCGGACGAGATGGTGTTCGCCGAGGATCTCGCCGCACGCAAGGCCCTGCTGCTCGCCGGGGCGGACGCCCTGGTCGTCCTGGCCGGTGGTCTGGGCACTCTGGACGAGCTGACCGAGGTGCTGGAGCTGCGGAAGCACGGTCTGCACGACAAGCCGGTCGTGCTGCTGAACACGGAGGGCTTCTACGACGGCCTGATCACCCAGCTGCGGAGGATGGAGGCGGACGGCTTCCTGCCGACGCGACTGTCCGAACTGTTCTTCGTCGCCGACTCGCCCGCCGATGCCTTTGCCCACCTGGAGGAGGCGGTGGGCGAGCGCTGACGCGGTCGTGGCGGACCGGCCCGCGTACCCGGCCTGTCGGCGCGGCCGTCCCCCGGGCCCCTCGATCCCGGCCCGCCGGCTGCCACCGATCCGGGTTCACGGCAGCACCCGGCACAAGGCATCCAGCGCGCCTGCCCACGCGCTGTCCGAGGGAGCCGCGTAGTTGACCACGAGCGCGTCCTGCTCGGGTGACCGCTCATCGGTGTCCGCCGATTCGTGGAGGAACTCCGCGAGCCCGCTGACCGCCAGGCCCTCCCGGGCCGCCGCCCGGACGACCGAGCGCTCGGTTCCGTGGGGGAGTTCCACGACCGCTTGCAGCCCCGCCGCGATGCCGGCCACGCGGACGTCGGGCGCCCTGCGCGCCAGGGTGGTGACCAGTTGGTCGCGGCGGCGCCGGTAACGGGAGCGCATGGAGCGCACATGACGGTCGTAGGCGCCCGATGCGATGAACTCGGCGAGCGTCAACTGCCCCAGCGCGCTCGACATGTAGTCCCCGTGGCCCTTGGCGGCGGTGATCCGCGGGATCAGCTCCTCGGGAAGCACCATCCAGCCGAGCCGTACGCCCGGCGCCAGCGATTTGCTCACCGACCCGCAGTACACGACTCGGTCCGGGTCGAGGCCCTGCAACGCCCCGACGGGCTGGCGGTCGTACCGGAACTCCCCGTCGTAGTCGTCCTCCAGGATCAACCCGTCGGTGGCGCGCGCCCATTCGACGGCGGCCACACGGCGGTCGGGGCGCAGCGCGGCTCCTGTCGGGTACTGGTGCGCGGGGGTCAGGAGCACCGCGCCGGTCTCGCGCAGATGTGCCAGGTCGTCGGTCCGGGCTCCGTGTTCGTCGACGCGGACGGGTGGGGTGTGCAGTCCGGCGCGGGTGAGCAGGTCGCGGTAGAGGTCGAGGCCGTAGGCCTCGACGGCTACCGCCCGCGCCTGCCGCTCCTCGAGAACCTGGGCCAGCAGCGCCAGCCCATGGTGGAACCCGGCGCAGACGACGATCCGTTCCGGATCGGCGTGGACACCGCGGGCGCGTGCCAGATAGTCCGCGAGCGCCGAGCGCAGCTCTTCCCTGCCGAGCGCGTCCCCGTAGCCGAAGGCGTCGTGCGGCGCCGCGGTCAGTGCGCGGCGCGCGGCGGCGAGCCACTGTGCGCGCGGGAAGTTCGCGAGATCCGGCGCACCCGGCTGCATGCCGTACAGGGGACGGTGCGGAGTGGGTCGGGTGCGGGAGGCGGCCGCGGTGGCCCGGCCCGGCGTGGTCCGTTCGGCCACGCGGGTCCCGGAGCCCTGCCGGGCGGTGAGCCACCCTTCGGCTACCAGCTCGGCGTAGGCGTCGGTCACGGTGTTGCGGGAGATCCCCAGGTCGGCGGCGAGGGAGCGGGAGGGCGGCAGCCGGGTGCCGGGGGCCAGCCGTCCCGTTCGCACGGCTTCCCGCAGCGCGTTGGTGAGCCCCGTGCGCAGGCCCGGACCGCGCAGCTCCAGGTGGAGGTCCGCGCCGGAGGCGGAGGGCTGACCGTCCGCGGAATTGGTCTGGGAATCCGTCATGGAAATGGACCATACTCCAGTGCCATTCGCTGCGTAGCGTTGCAGTCATGAACGAGAACGCAGCACCCGAAGGCGCGGAGCGCCTGCCCGAGCACCCTCCCCGGCTGGACTGGGCGAAACTCGCCCCGGAGGCCTTCAAGGCCATGATCCGACTCGACACGGCAGCCGGGCAGGGCCTGGAGCCCACCCTGCTGGAGCTGGTCAAGATCCGCGCCTCGCAGATCAACCACTGCGCCTACTGCCTGGACATGCACAGCAAGGATGCCCTGGCGGCCGGTGAGACCGCCGAGCGGATCATCCAGCTCCACGCGTGGCGCGAGTCGAAGCACTTCTACACGGCCCGGGAGGCCGCGGCGATCGAGCTGACCGAGGCGATCACCGTCCTGATCGACGGATTCGTCCCCGACGAGGTCTACGCCAGGGCCGCGAACGAGTTCGACGAGGAGGAACTGGCCCGACTCGTCGTCGCGATCACCACGATCAACGCGTGGAACCGCTTCGGCATCTCCACCCGACTCGTGCCCGGCCACTACACCCCCGCCGGTTGACCCTCCCGGAGCGGGGCCCAGGATCCCGGGGTCCCACCGTCCGGTAGCCCCCCCGGTTCCGATGCCGCGTCGGACCGGTCGACGACAAGGAGACTCCGGTGAATGTCGCCTTCTCACTTCCGCGTCGGCCGCTTCTGGCACGTGCCGTCGACGAGTTCGTACTCGCCACCGTCCTGTTGTTCCTCGCGGTGACGGTCGTGCGGTGGGTGCGTGAGCCGGACTCGGCTCTGTACGTCGGTGACCTCGGGGCCGCGCTTGCCGTCATCGGCGTCCTCAGCGGGGCCATCCTCACCGGGCTGATCCTCAGCCCGCCCGGCCGCCGCAGCGGGGGCCACATGAATCCCGCCGTGACGGTCTCCCTGTGGCTCATGGACGCCTTCCCCGGACGGAGTGTCGCGCCGTATGTGCTGGCGCAACTGGCCGGTTCCGCGGCAGGCACCGGACTCGGGCGCCTGGTGTGGGGGCCCGCGGTCTCGCTGCCGTCGGTGGACTACGCGGTGATCGTGCCCGCACCCACGTGGCAGCCCATGTCCGTCTTCGCGACCGAGGCGGGCAGCATGACGATCATCATGGTCGCCGTGGGGCTCACCAAGGTGCATGCCCGCTCGGCCCGCTTCGTGCCCTACGTCATCGGGCCGGCCGTCGCTCTGGTGATCGCCGTCCTGGGGCCCCGTAGCGGCGGTTCGGCCAATCCCGCCCGCCAGTTCGGTCCGGCTCACGGGGCAGGGCACGGACCGGTGGATCTACCTGGTCGCACCGGTCCTGGGAGCGGCTGCCGGCGCGTGGCTGCACCGCCTCCTCGGCAGGTTGCGGCGGCCCGCACCCGCGACGAGGGCGCGCAGGCAGTCGCCACTTGTCGCCGAGGCCACCGCCGACATCGCGGGCCGACACCCCGGGACACACACCCCGGCCCCGACGGTCATGCCGCCCGACTGACGGCCCCGGAGCGGAGACCATCCGAGAACGACAGGCTCACCATCAGGTAAAGGACTGATCCCCATGCGCATCCTGATCGCGGGCGCGACCGGCGCAGTCGGCCGACTGCTCGTCCCCATGCTGCTGGACGCAGGACACCAGGTCACAGGAGTCTCCCGGACCCCCGCCGGCGCCGATCGCGTGCGGCAGCAGGGCGCCTCGGCCATCGAGGCGGACGCCTTCGACGCCGAAGGTCTGCGGCGGGCCATGAAGGAGGCCGCGCCGGACGCGGTGATCCACCAGCTGACGGCGTTGTCGGACGCGGACGGGGCAGCGACCGACAGGCTGCGCCGGGAAGGCACCCGCAACCTGGTCGACGCGGCCAAGGCCGCCGGAGTCGGAAGGATCGTCGCCCAGTCGCTGGCCTGGGCATACGCCCCTGGGGAGGGACCTGCCGACGAGTCGGTTCCGCTCGACTTCGGCGCGACGCGACCGCGAGGAGCGATGGTCGACGGCATTCAGGCGCTGGAGGAGACCGCGGCCGAACTGGAGACCGCCGTGGCACTGCGGTACGGCATTCTGTACGGCCCCGGCACGTGGTACGCCCCGGGCGGTGCCGTCGCCGCGGCCCTGGCGGGCGACCCCGGCGCGCGCCTGCTGGCGTACCTGGACGCGGACCGCTCGGTCACGTCGTTCGTGCACGTGGCCGATGCGGCACGGGCCACCGTCGCCGCCCTGAACTGGCCTTCCGGCCCTGCCAACATCGTGGACGACGACCCGGCGCAGGGCCGCCACTGGCTGCCCGTCCTGGCCGAGGCGCTCGGTGTACCGGTTCCCGAACCGACGGCGGGAAGGCAGGGCTGGGCACGGGGAGCGTCCAACGCCCTGGCACGCTCCCGAGGTTGGCGGCCCGAACACGGCACGTGGCGTGACGGCTTCGCTTCGCAGGACGCCTGACCCCGAGTCCCGGCGCCGCGCGTCACGACACCGCGCTCCCTGGGAGCTCGGGCGCCACTTCTACCGCTTCACCCGGCTGCGTACGACCTCGACGAGGAAACCCTGCGGCTCCGCTGGACACGAGGCATCGCCGACAAGTGGGAACACGACCGCTTCGAGTTCGTACCCGCCGCCACCCCGGCCTCCGTGCTCGGCTTCATCGCCGACCGGCCGAAGGAGAACTGGCCCCCTGCGCCGGCCCTCTTCCATCTCGCCCTACGGGGTGATCAGAGGCGGACCGTCGCGGTGAGGCGTCGCAGCGCGGCGTAGCCGGGTGGGCCCCAGCTGCGCTGGCCGCCCGGACGGCCGTGGACGCCGGCGTCTCCGATGAAGATGCAGGCGAGGGCTTTCAGCACTGCCCAGCCACGCGCACGGCGACGGGTCGCCGGGTCCGTGGCCGGCTGGTAGGCGTCGTAGAAGCGGTCGACGGCGCCGTCCGGCAGCAGAATCCACGCGGCGGCGAGGTCGCAGGCCGGATCGCCCGCAAAGAGGTCGCCGAAGTCGATCACGCCGCAGAAAGTGCCGTCCTCGGTGAGGACGTTGGCCGGATGCAGATCGCCGTGAAGCCACAGTGCCGGCCCCGTCCAGTCGGGCGCGGCGACGGCGTCTTCCCAGACTGCGCGGACGGCGTCCGGGTCGGGGATCAGCCCCAGTTCGGTGGCCGAGGCCAACTGCTGGGCGAAGCCCTCGGCACGGTCCGCCAACGGACCCCCACGGTCGCGGCCTGTCGGCGCCCCTTCGGGGGCAGGTCGGTGAAGAGCGGCAAGGAAGGCGGCCAAGGTGTCGGCCGCCTCCGCGGCGCGTGTGGCGGGGGCACGGTCGGCGGGCGTCCCCGGCACCCAGGTGGTGACGATCCAAGGCCGCGGGAACCGCTCGGTGGGCTCGCTGAGGCGCTGCGGGACAGGAACCGGCAAGGGAAGACGCGGAGCGAGACCGGGGAGCCAGGCGTGCTCCTTGCGCAGCAACGCGTCGGCAGACTGCGTCGCCCAGGGCAACCGGACGGCGAGGTCGTCGCCGAGCCGCCACAACTGGTTGTCCCAGCCACGCGCGCCGAGCCGCAAGGGATGATCGGCCAGGTCGGGGTGCTGATCGCGCAGCAGATCCCGGACCAGTTCCGCGGTGATCTCGATCTCGGTGTGCGTCATGCGGAGCCACGGTAGTCGGGCGGAGACCCGCCGAGGGACTTGGCACTCCGTTCCCCATGGGCGGAGCACCGTCAGAGACTCTTCCTGGCGAACCATCATCGCAAAGGAGAACCTGTCGATTTCCAGGCAGAGATCGACACCGTCCGGGTGGCATCCGCTCCGCAGCCCGGCGGCGAGGTCTGCCGCGGCACGAGAAGTCCTCGCGCGGTGGAGATACGGGGCAGCCTCGACATCGCCTCCGGCCATACACCGACCTATGTATTCAACGCAGGCCAGGTCCTCGTCGGCCTGGCCGCCCTCGCCGGTGACGACGAACGTCACCGGACCGGAATCCCTGGTCTGCGGGAACCGCGCGGTGCGCCATGGGATGTCCGCCCTGAGCAAGTGCGCGAGCCAGATCTCACTGACCGTCGGGAGCTGGCCACCGGCGAACGAGGACGGGTACGGGTACGGGTACGGGTACGGAAGGCTGCGACGTACCGGCCGAGGGCCTGGCCGGTATCTCGCCCGTCGCTACCAGATCAGACACCAGTAGGTCCCGGCCTGCCCGGTACCCACCGAGGTGAGGCCTCTTGGGAGCAGCGCCGGATCCGGTTGGCCGACGGCTGCCAGCGAGCAGGCGGGGTCACCGACGACCCCGGCGGCAGCCATGCGCCGAGCAGCGGCCGTTGCCGTCGTGCTCGTGTACCACCGTGTCGGCGACGGCGACGGCGCGACCGTGGACGGCGGTGACGTGGGCGTGGGCGCGATCGTCGATGGAGATGGAGATGGAGATGGATACGGCGTGGGTGTGGGGGACGGCGGGGGTGCCGATGAAGACGGCGTCGGCGTGGGCGGCGGCGAGGGAGGCTTCGGTGCCGTCGTCGACGGCTTCGGTGTCGAGGGCCGCGTCAGGCTCGGCTCGGGCGTCGGCACGGGCGACGGGACGGCTGTCGTCCGCCGGGGCGTCGGCGGGGGCTGGTAGCTCGGCGTTGCCGGTTGGTGGGGACGGGCCGTCGCCGTCGGCGTGGACTCCGGTGTGCGTGCCGACGTCGACGGTGCCGCGCTCGGCGTCTGCGGTGCCGCGCTCGGCGTCTGCGGGGTCGGCGTCCAGGACGGTAGCGGGTCCAACGTGGGCAGGGACAGGTCGCCCGAGGCCGTCGGCCGCGGGCGGGGCGTGCCGCCGTCCGGAGCCACCAGCGCCCAGACGCCGATGCCACCGAGGACGAGCACAGCGGCACCGCCTGCGATCCACGGGGCCCGCCGGGGTGGGCGTCGGTGCCGGTTCATATTTCTCACTGTCCGAAGGTCACGGCGATGCCGCCACTCGGGTGACCGTCTCCGCCGGTCAGGGAGCCGGTGGCCGGGTCCATGTCGGCGGGTGGTCTGTCGGTCGAACGGGACGGCCGACGGCTGCTGATCGACGCCGGTCTGGGGCCGGTACGCGGGCCGACCGAGTCTCCGACGACGTGGTGGGGCTCGTCGACTCCGGTGTGGGCCCCGCACGCCCGCGGTATGACGGTCCCGGCCGCCCCGGCGGCGGACATCCTCGCGCTCATGGGTGTGGCGCACACTCCGATCGAGGACGGTGAAGAGATCTTCCCCGGTGTGCGCGCCCTGGTGACTCCGGGACATTCGCCGGGTCACACTCATACGTGGTGTCCGCGGGAAGCGAGCAGGTGATCGTGTTCGGCGACGGGTTCCACACCCCGGTGCAACTGGCACATCCCGAGTGGCCCGCGCGGCCCGACACGGACCAACGTCGCGCGATCACCCTGCGTGAGCGTCTCGCCGGGGAACTCGCGGAGCCGCGAACCATGGCGCGTTGCTTCCCGCACCGGCGACGGTCTGACGGTGCCGCGCTAGGAGTGCATGACCTCGACGCGCCGCGCGTGCTCCGCGCGGCTTCCACCACCTGGGGATCGTGTCCCGACTGCCGACCCCGACTGCTGGTCTGCCTGAGCTGGGCGTTCCTGGCGACTGCGGGGTCGGAGGGAGCGGTGTGACGGGGGCTTCAGCGATCGGCCGGGGGCTGGGGGAGGTCAAGCGGGTTGTCCGCCATCCTGGTCTGGAGTCCTGACCGTACGGCACCGGCTGCGGAGCTGTCGGACTTGCGCCTCGCCTGCTCCTGGAAGCACGTCAGGAACTCCGCCGCGAGACCGAGTCGAGGGTAGCGCCCGAGTACTTCGGCCCTGAATTCCGGGGCGAAGTCGTCCGCGTCGCTGCCGACGATCTCAAGAGCTGTCGCTCGGCACAGTACGTGTCCTTCGGGATCCATGGAGACATCGACCTCGGGCCACATGTGGCGGACGATGACCTCTGCCAGCCGTTCTCGGCGTTCCGCCGGCCAACCCGCGCCGGCGGTGAACACCCGCGCCACGTGGCCGCCGGCCACCTCGAACGACACGGTGTGGCTGTCGAACTCGGCCACCAGTCCCATGTCATGGAACAAGGCGGCTACGTAGAGGAGTTCGGAGTCGACATCGATTCCTTGCGCCCTGGCACGGGCAGCTGCCCACACATAGGCCCGGACGGAATGGTTCAGCAGCGCGGGGGAGTGGTATGCGGACGCCAGCTCCAATGCGGCGGCCGAGGCCGCGGTGTCCGGGACCATCAAATCGTCGAGGGTGATGCCGGACGTCGCCAGATGCGCGCCGGTGTTCGGTGGATTCACAGGCATGGCATGTTTTCCTTCTGCTGAACGGGACGCGGGGCCCTGGGTGGGCATTCGGTCAGGCCGGACTCACCGCGTGGCCACGCAAAGCCGAAGAGGCCGACAGCGATGGTGACATCTCGACCCTAGCCTCGTGGTGGCCCAGCTGCCTGGGCCGCCAAAAGGAGAAGATCTTGGGCCATTCAACAGTGGCAGGGCCCGCGGACACCACCTCGTCGGTGCGGAGCCAACCGAACGCCGACGGTCCGGCATGACATGATCGACTCCTTGGCCCGGGAGCCCTGGCATCATCAGTCCGCGTGGCCACAGGCTGAGCGGCTGGACCACAGACGATGGACGACATCGCACTGCGGCACCTGGGGGGGCAGGGACAATGGGGTACGGCGGGACACGGGAAGTGCGCCGGGAGCGCACGCGTGCCGAACGGCTGACCGAAGGACTGACCGTCGCCGTGGCGTCGGTCCTCTCGCTCGTCCTGCTGGCTGGACCGGCGGTCGTCTTCGGTTCGACCGCCTGGCACCTGGTCACCGACACCGGCACCACCACCTTCGGTCGGCTCGCGGCGCCGGTGGTCTTCCTCGTCCTCATGGCGCTGCCGCCCGTCCTGGCCCATGTGGTGTTCCGCTGGGGCCGGCGCAAAGGCAGGGAGCCGCTGACGGCGGCGGTTCCGGGGGTGCTGACGCTGCTCGGCGCGTCCGTCGTGCCGCTCGCGGCTCTCTGCCTGACTTTCGTGTACGCGGATTGACGACGACCGTCAGGGCCCTCTTCCAGGCCTTCTTCGGCAGAGCACATCAGCGGCTCCGCTTGCGGAGCAGCATCGGTCACCTTCTCGCACCGCGCGCAAGGAACTACCGTCGCGAGCATGGTCGATCACGATTCCCTCCGCGCCACCAGCGAGGCCTACGACGCTGTTGCCCCCACCTATGCGCAGCTGTTCCGCGACACACTGCGTGACAGTCCCCTGGACCGTGCGATCTTGGGTGTCTTCGCCGAGGCCGTGCGGGCGAGCGGGGACGGCCAGGTCGCGGACCTGGGGTGCGGGCCTGGCCATGTCACCGCCTATCTCGACGAGTTGGGGCTGGCGGCGTTCGGTGTCGATGCCTCTCCTGCGATGATCAAGCTGGCTCGCCAGGCCTGTCCGGACCTGAGGTTCGACGTGGGCTCGATGGCCGCGTTGGACATCGCTGACGGGGCGCTGGACGGCGTGCTCTCACGGTGGTCCATCATCCACATTCCGCCCCAGGAACTCCCCGTCGTCCTGGCTGAGTTCCATCGTGTGCTGGCACCTGGCGGCCACCTCCTGGTCGGCTTCTCGGCAAGCGACGATCCGTCCCACCCGACGCAGGTCTTCGATCACACAGTCGCGCCGGCCTATCGGTGGTCGCCTGATCACCTCGCCGCGCTGCTGCGCGGGTCCGGACTGGCGGAGGTGGCCCGGACGGTTCGCGAGCCCCAGCCCACCGACCGACGGCAGTTCCGGGAGATTCACCTGCTCGCCCGGAAAGCCTCGACAGAGGCAGCCTGACCGATCGAGAACGGGGCCCCAAGGCAGTTGCGCGGCCTGTCGCCCTCGCCTGGCGAACCAGTCGGGCGAGGGTCGGAAATCAGCTCGCCACTGCTCGCCTCACCCGGTACGGTCGCGCGAGTGTCCTCACCGCCGGGAGCCCCAGAGAGCTGCGCGCGGGCACCCGGCAGTTCCCACGTTGAAATGAGGTTTCGTCAATGGCCTGTCGTATCAGTGAACTCGTGCTCGGTTGCCGCGACCCCGAGGTGCTGGCGCGGTTCTGGTGCGAGGTCCTGGACTTCGTGGAGCTCGATCGCGAGGACGACGGGAGCATCGAGATCGGGCCGCGCGAAGGTTTCGGCGGCCCGCAGCCGACGATCATCCTCAGCCGCAGAGACGAGCCGGAGCCCGGGAAGTCCCGGCTGCACATCGACGTCAACGCCACCGACCGCGACCAGGACGCCGAGCTCGAACGCCTGCTGAAGCTCGGTGCCCGCCCGGCCGACATCGGCCAGACCGGGCAGGAGCAGTGGCACGTCCTCGCCGACCCCGAAGGCAACGAGTTCTGCCTGCTCAAGGCCCGCCTCGCTGCACTCTGACGGCCCCCGCCGGCAACGAGGCAGCACCCGGGCGGTCGTGGTCGTGACGTGAGTGAGGTCTCCGGCAGGGGCTCGTCGACAAGCAGAGCACCCCATCTCCGGAGACCTCACGCCCACCCCGGCGGTGACAAGACGGTTGGACCTCGGGCCGCCGGCACGCCGTCGAACGCGGCACCAAACGGCTCAGACGCCCTCACACCGTCGTTCACTCGGGATGAAAGCTCGCCGTCCGCTACGAGGCCATCCTCCGCATCCCCGGCATCAACGACTCCACCGCCGCCGGCCACCGAGTCGCCGGCATCCGAGTCGCCGGCCACCGAGTCGGCATCCGAGTCGCCGGCCACCGAGTCGCCGTCCGCCGTGTCGTACGACGACGACACCTGCGAGATGACAGCCTCCTGACGGCGTGCCCCCGCCCGGCCGGGATTCGCCGTACCGCCCCAACGCCCCACGCCTCCTTCCGGAAGGTGCCGACCGGTGCCTTGTCAGCGTGCCGATCGCGGATATATAACGTTGTAAAGATCACCCACAGGGACTCGGCGCACGGCTCACGGTGACGACACGGCACCCGCCCCGACCACCCGAGTCGGGGCCACTTCGAAGGGAATGCCGTGCGGGTCAGCCTCAAGGACGTCGCCGCGCACGCTGGGGTCTCCATCAAGACCGTCTCCAACGTGGTGAACAACTACCAGCACGTCACACCGGCCATGCGCGAACGCGTCCAGCGGTCCATCGACGCTCTCGGCTATCAGCCCAACCTGACCGCCCGGCACCTCCGCAAGGGCCGCACGGGCATCATCGCGCTCGCCCTGCCCGAGCTGGGCAACCCGTACTTCGCCGAACTGACCGCCGCCGTCATCAACGCCGCCGCCGCGCACGACTACATCGTGCTGCTGGACCACACCGGGGGCCGTCGCGAGCAGGAGATGCTGGTCAGTCAGGGCTTTCGGGCCCGCGTCATCGACGGTCTCATCCTCAGCCCCATCGAGCTGGAGACCGACGACCTGCGCAACCGTACGGAGCAGGTGCCGCTGGTGCTGCTCGGGGAGCGGGAGTACGACCTGCCCTACGACCACATCGCCATCGACAACGTCGCGGCGGCCCGCGCCGCCGTCCGGCATCTGGTCGGGCTCGGGCGCCGGGAGGTGGCCTTCATCGGCGCCCGGCGCGGGCGCAGCGAGCCGGCCCAACTGCGGGTGCGCGGCTGGCATGAGGAGCTGACCGCGGCCGGACTCCCCGCCGATGACGGGCTCGTGGCCGAGACCGTGGGCTGGGGGCACGCGGACGGGGCCGCGGCCATGACCCGCATCCTGGACAGCGGGCGCCGCCCCGACGCGGTGTTCGCCTACAACGACCCGATGGCCATCGGCGCCATGCGGGCGCTGCACGAGCGAGGGCTGCGGATTCCCGGGGACATCGCCGTCGTCGGCTTCGACGACGTCGTCGAGGGACGTTTTGGCGCGGTGACCCTCACCTCCGTGTCACCCGACAAGGAAGCCATCGGCAGGCTCGCCGTCGAGTCGGTGCTCGCCCGGCTCAACGGCGCGGCTCCCGAACCCCGGCGGATCTGGGCCGACTACAGCCTGGTGGAGCGGGAGAGCACTGTGGGGCGCCGCTAGGGCGGCCGCCCCTGCGGCGGGTTCCGCTTTCCCGCAGTCCAAGTGCCCCCGTGCAGAGGGGGTTTACAGCATCCTTCCAACGATGTAAAAACCTCTTTGCGGCGGACCTGCCAACAATTTCCGCCGGAGGGAGAGCAGTGTTCGCGCACTGTGCCGCACCTCCCTAGTTCCCTTTCAGCGTCGCCCGGATCGGGGTCACCATGCAGCGCACAACTCACCGTCCTCGCCTCCTCGCCCGACCCACGGTCGTGGCCCTGGCCGCCGCGGTGGCCCTGACCGCCACCGCCTGCGCCAAGTCGGAGGACGACGCGTCGAAGGACACCAAGTCCCCGCCCGCCGCCGGCGCCGAGCAGAAGGTCGCCACGCCCAAGCCGGGCAGCAAGACCTGCACCGTCGACGCCTACGGCGGCGAGAAGCTGGACCTCAAGGGCGCGACCGTCGGCTTCTCCCAGTCGGAGAAGGAGGCCAACCCGTTCCGCATCGCCGAGACCCAGTCCATCAAGGACGAGGCCGAGAAGCGGGGCGTCAAGTTGCTGACGGCCAACGCCCAGTCGCAGTTCTCCAAGCAGATCAGCGACGTCCAGGACCTGCTCGCCAAGGGCGCCGACCTGCTGGTCATAGCCCCGCTCAACTCCGACGGCTGGGACCCGGTGCTGCAGGCTGCGGCCGCCAAGAAGGTCCCGATCGTCACGATCGACCGCAAGATCAACGCCACCGCCTGCAAGGACTACGTCTCCTTCATCGCCTCGGACTTCGTCGAGCAGGGCCGGCGCGCCGCCGACCAGATGATCGAGGCCACGGGCGGCAAGGGCGAGGTCGCGATCCTGCTCGGTTCGGCGGGCAACAACGTCACCACCGAGCGCACCAAGGGCTTCAAGGACCGGATCGCCGAGAAGGCACCCGACCTCGAGGTGGTGTTCGAGCAGACCGGTGACTTCGCCCGGGAGAAGGGCCAGCAGGTCACCGAGCAGCTCATCCAGTCGAAGCCCGGCATCAAGGGCATCTACGCCGAGAACGACGAGATGGGCCTGGGTGCGGTGGCCGCGCTCAAGGGCGCCGGGAAGAAGCCGGGCGCCGTCAAGATCGTCACGGTGGACGGCACCCGCAACGCCGTCCAGGGCATCGTCGACGGCTGGATCAGCGGCGTCATCGAGTCCAACCCGCGCTTCGGCCCGCTGGCGTTCCAGACGCTGGACACCTTCACCAAGGGCGAGGAGGTCGCGCAGGACATCGTCATCGAGGACGGCGCCTACACCGGGGACAACGCGAAGACGGACATCGGCAAGGCCTACTGAACCCGCACGGGGCCCGGACCCGCTGTCCGGGCCCCACCGTCCTTCCTCGATCACTTCCTCCTGGAGGCACAGGTGGCGGCACCACCCGCCGAAGTCCTCGCCGTCCGCGGCCTGAGCAAGACCTTCCCCGGCGTCCGGGCCCTGGACGACGTGGACCTCACCCTGCACGCGGGTGAGGTGCACGCCCTCATCGGCGAGAACGGCGCCGGAAAGTCCACCCTCATCAAGCTCCTGACCGGCGTGTACCGGCCCGACGCCGGAGAGATCACCTTCCAGGGCCGCGAGGTCTCCTTCGCCACCCCCCTGGAGGCGCAGAAGGCGGGGATCTCGACGATCTACCAAGAGGTCAACCTGATCCCGCTGCTCAGCGTTGCCCGCAACCTCTTCCTGGGCCGGGAGCCGCGCAACCGCCTCGGTGTGCTGGACGTCGCCCGCATGAACCGCGAGGCCGAGCAGGCTTTGCGCACCTACGGCGTCCGGGTGGACGTCCGCAGGCCGCTGCGCACCCTCGGCGTCGGCGCCCAGCAGATGGTGGCACTGGCCCGTGCCGTGGCCACCGACGCGCGGATCGTCGTCATGGACGAACCGACCTCCTCCCTCGAACCGCGTGAGGTGGAGACCCTGTTCTCGGTGATCCGGCGCCTGCGCGACGCGGGCATCGCGGTCGTCTACGTCAGCCACCGCCTGGACGAGCTCTACGCCGTCTGCGGCACCGTCACCGTGCTGCGCGACGGCCGTCGCGTCCACCACGGCCGGCTGGCCGACCTCGACCGGCTCACCCTGGTGTCGACCATGCTCGGCCGGGACCTGGGGGAGGTCCGCGAGGAGGGTCTGACGAAGTTCACCGGCGACCACGGCGCGACCGGCGCACAACCGGTGCTCAGGGCGGAGGAACTGACGGTCCCGCACCAGCTGTACGGCGTCTCCCTCAGCATCCGGCCCGGCGAGGTCGTCGGACTGGGCGGCCTGCTCGGCTCCGGACGTACCGAGACGGCGAAGGCCATTTCCGGCGCCCTGCCGCTGCGTTCGGGCCGCGTGACCGTGGCCGGTGTCCCCCTGCGCGGCGGTTCCACGCCGGCCGCGATCCGGGCGGGCGTCAGCCTGCTGCCCGAGGACCGCAAGAGCGAGGGCATCGTCCCCGGCCTGTCGGTCCGCGAGAACATCGCACTCGCCGTCCTGCCCCGCCTGTCCCGCTTCGGCCTGGTCTCCGAGGCCCGCGTCGACAGCATCGTGGACACCTTCATGAAGCGACTGCGCATCAAGGCGTCCTCGCCGCAGCAGAAGGTAGGCGAACTGTCCGGCGGCAACCAGCAGAAGGTGCTGCTCGCCCGCTGGCTGGCGATGAACCCCAAGGTGCTGCTCCTGGACGAGCCCACCCGCGGCATCGACGTCGGCGCCAAGGCAGAGGTGCAGAAACTCGTCGACGAACTCGCCGCCGACGGCCTGGGCGTCCTGCTCATCTCCTCCGACCTGGAGGAACTGATCGAAGGGTCCGACCGCGTGGTCGTACTGAAGGACGGTGCCGTCGTCGGCGAGCTGACCGGCGACGACGTCACCGAGGACAAGCTGATGCGGACCATCGCCGGGGACGCCCCCGCGCCCGACCTGAGCGAGGAGGCGGCGATCGATGGCTGAGGCCGCCCTGGGCACCGCTCCCTTGGACAAGACGCGTGTGCCGCAGTGGCTGCAGACCTACGGCGTCTACGCCGGGGTGGCGGTCCTGCTCGTCGTCAACATCGCCATCACCCCGCACTTCCTGTCCGCGGAGAACTTCCGCACCCAGGCCGTGCAGGTCGCGCCGGTCATCATCGTCGCGCTCGGCATGGCGCTGGTCATCGGCACCGAGGGCGTCGACCTGTCGGTCGGTGCCGTGATGGCGCTGGCGGCCTCCGTCACCGCGCTCTACCTCGGCTACGGCCTGCTGCCCGCGCTGCTGGTGGTGGCGGTGTTCGCGGCCGGTGTCGGCCTGGCCAACGGAGCACTGGTCGCGTTCGTCGGGGTGCAGCCGATCGTCGCGACCCTGGCGCTGATGGTCGGCGGCCGGGGCCTCGCACTGGTCCTGCTGCCGCAACTGGAGGACCTGCGCAACCCCGCACTGGCCTCCCTCGGCTCCGGCGACCTCCTCGGCATCCCGTACCTGATCCTGATCGCCGCCGGCCTGGCGCTGCTGCTGGCCTTCGTGGTCCGCCGCACCACCTTCGGCCGCCAACTGCTCGCGATCGGCGACAGCCGCCCCGCGGCGCAGCTCGCCGGACTGCCCGTACGCCGCGTGCTGATCATCGTGTACGTCGTCTGCGCCCTGCTCGCCGCCGTCGCCGGAGTGCTCGCCACCGCCCGCCTCCAGGCGAGCGACCCGACCTCCCTCGGCAATCTGATGGAGCTCTCCGCCATCACCGCGGTCGTCGTCGGCGGCACCCCGCTGACCGGCGGCCGGGTCAACATCGCCGGCACCGTGGCGGGGGCCGTCCTGATCCAGTTGCTCACAGCCACCCTCATCAAGCACGATCTGCCGCCCTCCTGGACCCAGATCGCCCAGGCCATAGTGATCGTCGCCGCCGTGTACGCGGCACGGGGACGGGGGAAGCGATGACCGCCACGAGGACGGACGCACCCGTGACCACCGCGAGCAAGCAGCCCTCGGAGGAGACCGAACCGGTCGGCTCCGCCCGCTCCGAGCGACTGAGCGCCCTGATCCAGCAGCACGGCGCGCTGGCCGTGCTGGTGCTCGTCTGCCTGGTGGCGTCGTTCAGTTTCGACTCCTTCGCCACCGGCGACAACGTCGGCAACATGGCGACCGGTTCGGCGTTCCTCGCGATCGTCGCCCTCGGCATGACCTTCGTGATCATCACCGGCGGCATCGACCTGTCGGTCGGCTCCCTGTTCGCGCTCGGCGGGGTCCTGGCCGCCTGGGGGTCGCGCCACGGCACCCTGGTGGCGCTGCTGCTGCCGCTCGCGGTGTGCGGACTGATCGGGGTCGTCAACGGGCTGCTCGTGGCCCGTTCCCGGCTGGCCCCCTTCATCGTCACGCTGGCCGCCATGCTCGGCGCGCGCGGCCTGATGCTGGCCATCACGGACGAGGGCGCGGACACCTTCCTGATCGGCAAGGGCTCGTTCCTCGCCGAACTGGGCCAGGGCAGCACCCTCGGCCTCGGCAACCCGGTGTGGATCACGCTGGGGCTGTTCGCCGCCGGAGCGGTGGTGCTGCGCCGCACCCGTTTCGGACAGCACGTCTACGCGGTCGGCGGCAACGAGGACGCGGCGGCCCTGATGGGCGCCCCGGTCGCCCGGACCAAGATCCTCGTCTACACCCTGTCCGGACTGCTGGCCGGGCTGGCCGGAGCGCTCAACGCCGCCTGGCTCGCCTCCGGCGTGACCATCCTCGGCAACGGCATGGAACTGGAGGCCATCTCCGCCGTCGTCATCGGCGGCACCCTGCTCACCGGCGGCCTCGGCTACGTCAGCGGCTCGCTGGTCGGTGTCCTGCTGCTCAAGGTCATCCAGAACGTCATCAACCAGATCGGCTCCCTCGACTCCTCCTACCAGCAGGTTGTCAGCGGCGCCTTCCTGGCGGTGGTCGTCGTCGCCCAGACCTGGCTGGGCCGCAGACGGCAACTGATGTGAAAGCCCCGGACGCGGCAGCCGCGCGATGCGCGATCCCGGCCGCCGCGTCCGGATCCAGGCGGCCGGTACCCCCGTGCCCGGCCGCCTTCCGCACACGCACGTCTCCGCACCCCCACTAGTGAAGGAGTCACGATGCGTCCCATGTCATCCGCACTGCGCCGACCGGGTGCCTGGCTCAGACGGCGGGCGCGGTGGGCCACCACCGCGCTGGCCGCGCTGACCCTGGTCGGCGGTACGGCCCTCACCGCCACCGGGACCGCCGCAGCCGCGCCCCGGGTCTGGACCCCCGAACCGGCCCCGATGACCACCCCGTGGACCCACCAGGTCCCCACCACCGACCCACTCCCGGAATACCCGCGCCCCCAGCTCACCCGCCCCGACTGGGCCAACCTCAATGGCATCTGGGACTTCGCCGTCACCCCGGCGGACGCCGGCCAGCCCGCGTCCTTCACCGAGCAGATCCGCGTCCCGTTCGTCGCCGAGTCCGCCCTGTCCGGCATCCAGCGCAGGATCACCCAGAACGACAAGCTCTGGTACAAGCGCACCTTCACGGTCCCGGCAGACTGGAACGGCCGCCGCGTCCAGCTCAACTTCGGTGCCAGTGACTGGCGTACCACGGTGTGGGTCAACGGCCGCCAGGCGGGCGCCCTGCACAACGGCGGCTTCGACGCCTTCTCCTACGACATCACCGACCTCCTGAACGGCGGCACCAACACGCTCGTCGTCTCCGTGTGGGACCCCACCGAGACCGGTGGCCAGGCCGTCGGCAAGCAGCGGATCCGCGACGTCGCCCCGCATCCCGGCGGCGGCATCTTCTACACGGCGGCGTCCGGCATCTGGCAGACGGTGTGGCTCGAACCCACGGCGCCCGCGCACATCGCGCGCCTCGACATGGTCCCGGACCCGGCGAACAACCGCCTCAAGGTCACCGTCCGCGGTGCCGGCACCAGCGGCCATCAGGCCCGCGTCACCGTCTCCACCGGCGGCACGACGGTCGGCACGGCCACCGGCACGGTGGGCACCGAGTTCACCGTCCCGGTCCCCAGCCCACGCCTGTGGACCCCCGACGACCCGTTCCTCTACGACGTGCGCGCCGACCTGCTCTCGGGCGGCACGACCGCCGACACCGTCGGCAGCTACACCGGCATGCGCTCCGTAGGCCTCGCCCGCGTCGACGGTCTGCTGCGACCCGTCCTCAACGGGCAGTTCGTCTTCCAGACCGGCACCCTGGACCAGGGGTACTGGCCGGACGGCATCTACACCGCGCCCACGGACGCGGCCCTCCGTCACGACCTGCAGAAGCACAAGGACCTGGGATTCAACATGGTCCGCAAGCACATCAAGGTGGAGCCGCAGCGGTGGTTCTACTGGGCCGACCGGCTCGGCCTGCTGGTCTGGCAGGACATGCCCTCGATGGACCTGCGCACCCCCGACGCCGCCGCCCGCACCCAGTGGGAGGCCGAGTACGACCGCGTCATCGACCAGCACCGCAGCTCACCCTCACTGATCATGTGGGTCAACCAGAACGAGGGCTGGGGCCAGTACGACCAGGCCCGCATCGCGGGCGAGGTGAAGGCGTACGACCCCTCCCGGCTGGTGAACAACATGAGCGGCGTCAACTGCTGCGGTGCCGTCGACGGCGGCAACGGCGACGTCGTCGACCACCATGTCTACGTCGGGCCGGGCACCACCGTGCCCAGCGCCACGCGGGCCGCCGTCCTCGGCGAGTTCGGCGGCCTCGGCTTCAAGGTCGCCGGTCACGAGTGGTATCCCGGCGGCGGCTTCAGCTACGAGGACCAGCCGAGCCTGGCCCACCTGAACAACCGTCTGGTCGGCCTGTTGGACGCGATCCGCGAGGTACGCATGCCGCGCGGCCTGTCCGCCTCGGTCTACACCGAGATCACCGACGTCGAGAACGAGGCCAACGGCCTGCTCACCTACGACCGTCAGGTGGTCAAGGTCGACGAGGCCAGGGTCAGGGCCGCCAACCGCGCGCTCATCGACGCCTCCCGGGGACCGACGGCCCCCCTCACCCTGCCCACCGGCCAGTACCGGTCGCTGCGTGTGACCACACCCGGCCACACCGACCGCTACGTACGGCACAAGGACGGCGCGGCCTTCACGGAGGTCGTCGGCAGCGGCAGCGACGCCCTGCTGAAGAACGACACCACCTGGAAGATCGTGGCAGGGCTCGCCAACAGCTCCTGCTACAGCTTCGAGTCGCGCAACTACCCCGGCGAGTACCTGCGGCACCGCGAGTACCGCGTCCACAAGGAGGCGGGCAGCGGCGACCTCTTCCGGGCCGACGCCACCTTCTGCCCGGTCCGGGGCGCGAACGGGGGAGTGCGGCTGTCGGCGTACAACTTCCCGGAACAGTATCTGCGCCACTACGACTCCCAGTTGTGGCTCGCCACCCCGGGCGGCACGCACACCTGGGACAGCCCCGCACTCTTCACGGAAGACACCACGTGGACCGTGGAGGCCCCGTGGGCCCCGTGATCCGGGCGTGACGCACAGAACCGAGCGGGGGGGGGGGGGGGGGCGCGCGCCGGCCCCCCCCCCGGGGCCCCCCCCCCCCCCCCCCCGGGCGCCCCCCCCCCCCGGCGCCCCCCCCA
>NZ_JBHWJQ010000056.1:0-41769 GCF_042731435.1 Streptomyces sp. NPDC059861
GACGATCCACGGACGCGACTCCCTCTTTCCCACGACCAGACCAACGAGCAACCAAGCCGACAGTCACATGATCAACAGCTTCTGTTAGGACCTCTAAGGGGTCTGTCCGGCCTCGTCGACGGTGCCGCTGTCGATGAGTGCGACGGAGGTGACGACCGTGCCGACTTTCCCCCATGCGGTGTCCTCCACCAGGACTGTTCGCTCACCCAGCAGTCGGGCCGTGCTCTTGTCGAAAATCCACTCAGTCCGTTCGCCATCATGGGTCCGGGTGACGGCGACCCCGTGCCGGCCTGCCGCGTCCACGGCATGGGAGACAACGTCGACTCCGGGGATGAGGGCAGCGGCTCGGTAGAGAGCCGCGGCGATTTCGGGGGGAGTTGCCCCGTTGCGCAGAAGGTCTCCGATCGTGACGAAGGCTTCCTGGTCCGGTCCCATCGTGGAGTCGGAACCAGCTCCGTGATTCGCCTCGGCGTCGTCGCGGATCCGCTTCAGCAGCGCGTCGGGATCGACTGGCAGAGCAGCGAGAAAGCTGTGGGTCGGTGAGTTCAAATTGCCTCGGCCCGGGGTGCCCGGCACCAGGTGGTCGATACCGCCCCTGCGCTGCAGCGTCTGCTCACTGCCGTCCACGGACGTCCACTGCTCCATACCCTCGTCCTCGCGCGAGAGTTCCATCACACCGGAGTCGGTCTCGGACAGCACCGACGTATGGCCGACCGTCTTGACGTACGTGTACTGCTCACCACGCACCTTCGTCTGCGGCGTCGTAGCAGCAGCCAGAGCGGCCCTCTCCAGCAGTTGGACCGAGGCTGCCGAGGCCGGTGGCACGTCAGGCGGAGCGTCAGAGAATCCGGAGCCGACACTGAGAACGACGACGGTCGCTCCAGCGGCCACTGCCGTTCCCACCACCAGCCCCCAACGTCCTCTCGGGCGCAGCGCCGGGCGCGGAGAGCGGGATCGCGTCTGCCGATCGGCCTCGTTCAAGAAGTGCTCACGGCGAGCTTCCACTCGCCCGGGCGCCGGCTCCGGATAAGGAGCCGCAGGCAGCACCCGGCTCACCCGCTCACGCTCGGACTGTTCCCACTGTTCCCACTGTTCCAGACTCATCGTGTACTCCTCTTGTGGAACGCGCGGGCTGCGGCCACCCCGCTCTGCGATAGGTGACCGCTGCCGGGCTGCGGTTCCACACCATCCGGATCTGCTCCAAGCTCCTCCTCGACGAGCCTGCGCAGTTTCTCTCTTGCTCGTGAGAGCCGGGAACGCACGGTGCCGACAGGAATCCCCAACGCCTCAGCGGCCGCGGCATACCCCAGATCGGACCAGACGACCAGGGTGAAGACCTCGCGCTCGGTCCGCTTCAGACGCTGCAGCGCCCGGGCTGCGGCGGCCAGCCGCTGAGCGTCGGCCATCTGCCCGACCAGCTCCTCCGAAAAGTCAGGCAACGCTTCCGGCGGCGGCAGACGCGACATCGCCTCCCGATGCCGACGTGCCGCCCGGGTGATGTTGCGCATCACATTGGTCGCTATGCCCAAAAGCCACGCCCGAACGCTCCTGACTTCCCCGCGCAGCTTGTCGCGCAGACGCCAGGCCTCCAGAAAGGTGAGCGACATGACATCCTCGGCAAGGGCCCCATCTCCCGTCGTCCTGACCGCATGGGCATAGACGACACGCGCATGCTCATCGAAGATCTCTGCGAACGCCGTCCGATCACCAGACCGGACCCGTTCATGCAATAGGACGTCCACAGCAACAAGTGTCCGCACATCCGCGCCGGTTCCACTCATTCTCCGCCACACCCGGAACCCGGGCCGGACCGAGCCCCTCCCGCAGCCCGCGCCCGCCCGCGCGAGGGCTGTGCTCGGCCCGATCCGGTCCCGGCGCCGCCCCACACCGCCTGGCCTGCGCAGACGTCGGACTCGAACGGGCGCGGGGTGACGGTGGTAAACACCGCGACATCGGACGTCCATTGCGCGCAGTGTCACCCGGTGTGCTCAGTGCACCAGGTGCCGGACCTCACGTCCATGCAAGCAGCGACGCCGAGGGAGAAGGTACTCCGACCAGAGCGAAGCGCCGTCAGCCAGCATTTGCGGTCGCCGTAGTTGTCACGGGCAAACCGACACGGACTTCACGGCCGCGGGCGGACTGGCGAGTTTCGGACCACAGAGCGAGAGACCGGACGATAGCTGTGCCGCGCCCATGCTCGTCGGGGTCGGTCTGAGCACGTAGTCCGGGCCGGGCCGGGCCCGAATCGGTGACGGCAATGTGGAGCGTGTCGCGGACGAGGCCCAGGAGCAGAGTCATGTGGGCGTGGCCGTGCTGGGCCGCGTTTGCGGTGAGCTCGCTGACGATGAGGACGGCGGAGTCCCGCTCGTGCTCAGGCAGTCGCCAGCAGGTCAGCAGGCTGGTCGTCCAGCGTCGGGCTGCGGCCACGCAGGCGTGCTGCGAGGGCAGAGCGAGGAGCGCCTGCCGATGGCCAGGACGGGGCTCTGTGGCCTGCGCACCGTGTTGGCCGCTTGCCGGTAGATCGGTGACGAGCACTCCCCTGCGGGGTGGTGTGCCGTGGGCCTCGGTGGCGGATGGCTGCATGTCCATGCGGCTTCCTGCGCGGGGCGGACCCCGCTTGTCGTGAGCGGTGTGGGCGGGGTTACCAGGGGATGGTGCCGTCGGCTTCGAGGAAGGTGCCGGTGGGTCCGTCGGGGCCGATGGTGGCCATGCGGATGATGATTTCGGCGCCTTCTCCAACTGTCTGGGTGCCCTGGTTGTCGTTGAGTCCGGTGGCGGTGAAGCCCGGGTTGACGGCGTTGATCCGCATGTTGGAGAAGGCGTTGGCGTACTGAACGGTGATCATGTTGACCGCGCTCTTGGAGGAGTTGTAGGCGACCATCGGAAAGGTCGCTTCCAGGCTGGTGAGATCGCTGCAGCGGGTGAGGGAGCCGCCGCTGCTGCTGACGTTCACCACGACGGGGTTGCTGCTGGCACCCAGGAGCGGCAGGAAGGCGTGAGTGACGCGCACGAGGCCGAAGACATTGGTGGCGTAGACGGCCTCCATGTCGGCGGCGGTGATCTCGGCGGGTGGGTTCCAGCTGCCTGAGATTGCGGCGTTGTTGACCAGAACGTCGAGCAGGCCGGCTTCCTCGCGGACCCGCCTGGCAGCCGTCTGGACTGACTGTTCGTCGGTGACATCGAGCTGCAGAGCGTGGGCGCCGATCCGCTCGGCGGCTTCCTGTCCGTGCTTGAGGTCGCGTGCTCCGAGGTAGACGGTGTGTCCGGCTTCGGCCAGCCTTCGTGCGGTCTCCAGGCCGAGGCCGCGGGTGGCTCCGGTGATCAGTGTTGTGGTCATGGGCTTGTGAAGGCGTGCGGGGCCTTCCTTCTCGGGCCTCATTCGCCTCCGTCTCCTTCCGGACGTGTGCGCAGGGTCCTGCCGTGCGTGTTTGCTGTTCTAAAGTGTGCTGAGAGTGGTGACCCGCTGTCCGCCTTCTTTGCCGGAAGCGGCCGGGAGGGAGGCCCCGTGGGTGGGTGCAGTTCCCGGCCGGGTCTCTCTCCGCCAGTTAGTGCGCTGCTGTCACCAGGGGACGGGGCCGTCGGCTTCGAAGAAACCTCCGGTGGGGCCGTCGGCGCCGATGACGGCCATGCGGACGATGATCTCGGCGCCCTCCTCGACGCTCTGGATGCCCATCTCAGTGAAATCGATGGGTGTGGGCCCGGGGCTGACGACGTTGGTGAAATCGGTGTCAGTAAGGCTGGGGTTGACGGCGTTGATCCGCATGTTCGGGAAGGCGTTGGCGTACTGGATGGTGACCATGTTGACTGCGCTCTTTGAGGAGGCGTAGGTCAGGATGCCCAGCGCGTACTCGCCAGTGGTGGGGTCGGAGTTGCGCGTGAGGGAGCCGCCGCTGCTGCTGACGTTCACCACGACGGGGTTGCTGCTGGCGGTCAGCAGCGGCAGGAAGGCGTGGGTAACGCGCACGAGACCGAAGACGTTGGTGGCGTAGACGGTCTCCATGTCGGCGGCGGTGAAGTCGCCGGCCGCCTTCCAGGGTCCTGAGATGCCGGCGTTGTTGATCAGAACATCGAGCGATCCGGCTTCCTCGCGGACCAGCTTCGCAGCTGCCTGTACTGATGGCTCATCGGTGACGTCGAGCTGCAGTACGCGCGCGCCGATCTGCTCGGCGGCCTTCTGTCCGCGCTCCAGGTCGCGTGCCCCGAGGTAGACGGTGTGTCCGGCCTCGGCAAGCCTTCGTGCCGTCTCCAGGCCGAGGCCGCGGGTGGCTCCGGTGATGAGTGTGGTCGTCATATGCTGGTGAAGGCGCCGGTTCCCTTTGTTTCGGGGCCCTTTTACGCCTTCGCCTCCTTCCAGGTAGGCGGTGCATGGTCATGCCATGCGTGGCTTTGCGGTGTGATCAGGGGTGTGAGCCGTTGTCTGCTTTCCTCGTCAGAGGGGGGCAGGACCACGAGGAACTGGTCGCGTTCCTGGGCGACTGTGAGGATCTGCCAGTCCAGCCGGACCTCGCCCACAACCGGATGCAGAATCCGTTTGCTGCCGAAGTTCCTTCCGGAGACCCGGTACGTGTTCCACCAGTGCTGGAACTCCGATTCCTGTGCGCTGAGTTCTGTCACCAGTTCGCTAAGCCGGGGGTCGCTCGGGTAGCGGCCGGCCTCCATCCGCAGAAAGGCGACACATTCGCCCGCCGACTGGTCCCAGTCGAGAGTTCGCTCGCGCACAGAGGGATCGGTGAACGTCAGCCAGAGAAGGTTCCGCCGTGCCTCGGGTACGGCAGCGAAGTCGTACAGCAGCTCGGCCACGAGGTCGTTCCAGGCCAGGACGTTCATGAACCTTCCCAGGACCAAGGCGGGCGTGGTGCCCAGGTCGGACAGCACAGCTTGCACTGGCCCCGGCACGACTTGCCGGCGGGTGCGCCGGCGTCGGGCGGGGGCCAGGTCGGCCAGCTGGCGCAGGTAGTCATGTTGGTTCTCGTCCAGCAGCAGCGCACGGGCGAGCGCGTCCAGGACACTGCCCGACGGCGCGGGCAGGCGGCCCTGCTCGAGGCGGGTGTAGTAGTCCACGCTGATACCGGACCGGTGGGCGACTTCCTCCCGCCGCAGCCCGGCCACCTTGCGTGACTGCCCGCCTGCCGGAATCCCGACCTGGCGGGGCGAGACCCGGCCTCGGCGGGCGCGCAGGAACGCGGCCAATTCACGGCGCTTTTCTTCTTCCGTGCCCTTCACCCGGACCACTTTGCCAGATACCCGCGGCTGTCCGGCAGGCCACGTTTTTCCTGGGAAAATTATGTCCCCCAAGCTGAGGGGCAAGGATTTTCCCAGGAAGAACCTGACCTTCCGGATCCTGATGGCTGTCGCGACTATGAATTGTCGGGCCGATCTCGCCCGCTATCGAATCCCCGTGCTGCCGACTTCTGAGTGACAGCACGTCCAAGGCTAAAAAGGTGGCCAGCCATCCGGCGCTTCGACGGCTACCACTACTTCATCGAGCACCCCGAGCAGATGCTGCAGTGGGCGATGAGCAAGACGGTCTGCCCCTGTGCCGGACTCCCGGCCGGGCACGTCCTTCAGGTAGGCACGCAGACGCACTTCGGTGAAAACCGGTCGGATCTAGGCGCTGCCCCGTCATAGATCAAGGAAGATTTGTCACACATGCAGGAAATCGAAAATCAATACTTCACCGGCGAGCGGGCGCTGTTCCAGGGTCGGGATCTGAACATTTCCTATACGACCTTCGCCGATGGGGAATCCCCCCTCAAGGAGAGCCGGGGTGTCACGCTCGACCATAGCTTGTTCAAGTGGAAGTACCCGCTGTGGTACAGCCAGAACGTCACCATGACCCACAGTGCTTTGCTGGAGACGGCACGCTCAGGCGTCTGGTACACCCATAACCTCACCGTCTCCCACAGCACGATCGAGGCTCCGAAGACGTTCCGCCGGGCACGGAACATCACCCTCGACCATGTCGACATGCCCGTCGCCCAGGAGACCCTGTGGGACTGCGACACCGTCCGTATGTCCCATGTCACCGCCAAGGGCGATTACTTCGGTATGAACAGCAGAAACATCTCGGCGATCGATTTCCGCCTGAGCGGAAACTACGCCTTCGACGGCGCACGGAACATCGAGATACACAACGCGACGATGCTCTCCAAGGACGCCTTCTGGAACTGCGAGGACGTGACCGTCCACGACTCCTTCATCGTCGGCGAGTATCTCGGCTGGAACTCGAAGAACCTGACCTTCGTCAACTGTACGATCGAGAGCTTGCAGGGGCTGTGCTACATCGAGAACCTGACCCTGAAGAACTGCCGGCTCATGAACACAACGCTCGCCTTCGAGTACTCGACCGTCGATGCCGACGTCACGACGGAGATCGAGAGCGTGCTGAATCCGAGCGGCGGCACCATCCGCGCCAAGGGGATCGGTGAACTCATCATGGACGACACCAAGGTAGACCCCCGGAACACCACGATCGTCCTCACGGAGCAGGCCTACGCGGCATGACACCGTACGACTTCTCGGAGTTGACGGACCGCCGCCGGACCAACTCGCTCAAGTGGAACGTCGCCGAACGCGAGCTGCCCATGTGGGTGGCCGACATGGACTTCCGGACAGCACCCGAAATCACCGAAGCGATCCGCAGGAAAACCGAGACGGGCATCTTCGGGTACACCGTCGTCCCCGACGACTACGCTCAGGTCATCGCCGAATGGTGGGGGCGGCGCCACGGCTTCGAGATGCAGCAGGATTGGATCGTCTTTTGCACGGGGGTCGTGCCGGCGATCTCCTGCATCGTGCGCAAGATGACAACGGTCGGCGAGAACGTGCTGATCCTGCCGCCGGTCTACAACATTTTCTACAATTCGATCGTCAACAACGGCCGGAACGTGCTCTGCAGCGACCTGCGCTACGACGGCACCAGCTACGGAATCGACTTCAAGGATCTCGAACACAAACTCGCAGCTCCGCAGACGACGCTGATGATCCTGTGCAACCCGCACAACCCGATCGGCAAGATCTGGGACGCCGGGACGCTGGCGAGGATCGGCGAGCTCTGCGCCGAACATCATGTCCTGGTCGTCTCGGACGAGATCCACTGCGACCTGACGGCCCCAGGCCGCTCGTACACGCCCTTCGCCTCCGTGTCCGACACCTGCGCGGACAACAGCATCACATGCGTGGCCCCGACCAAAGCCTTCAACCTGGCGGGGCTCCAGACAGCGAGCGTCGTCATCCCCAACGAGCAGATCCGCGCCAAGGTCCGTCGCGGACTCAACACAGACGAGGTGGCGGAGCCGAACGCGTTCGCGATCGAGGCGACGATTGCGGCGTTCACAGCCGGCGAGCCATGGCTCGACGCCCTGAGGGCCTACATTCAGCAGAACAAGGAACGTGCAGCCGACTTCATCCACACGGAGCTTCCCGGGTTGAAGGTGGTGCCGTCGAACGCGACCTATCTGATGTGGATCGACTGTGGTGCCATCACCTCCGACACCACCGACCTGTGCAGATTCCTGCGCGAGATGACCGGCCTGCACCTGTCCGACGGTGCGGTCTTCGGCGGGCACGGGCGCTCGTTCCTCCGGATGAACGTGGCCTGCCCACGCTCTCGCCTGGAAGACGGGCTGTCACGCCTGAAAACAGGCATCGACGCATACCGCACATCGTGAGCCCGCACGCCTACCCGCGACGCCACGCTGTCGCACAGAGTCTGCTCCTCGGAGCCGAGCTGGTCGAGACACCCAGCGCCGCCCGACGAACTGGGCAGACCGCCAACGTTACTGAGCTCATCAGAGCGGCGGCATACCGGCGATCCATCATTGATCGTCTGATTACGAGGAATTGGACAGTGCCCCCGAAGCCCGACAAGCACACTTCGGCCGAAGCCCCTGCTGACGGCCGCCGAACCCCCGACAGGGAACAGCCACGCGGCTCGCTGCTGACCGCGGCAGACGAACGGTTCGCCTGTGAGTTCCAGGACACGTCTGTGAAGGAAATCGCCACCGCCGACGGCGTCACCGTGTTGGGCGTGCGCTCCTTCCGCACCACAACGCCGCACTGCCCCGAAGCTCAGTCGCCACTGCGGGGCCGACAGGACGGTGTCCTCGGTAGCCCCGGAACAACGGGCGCCACTCTGGTCGAACGGGTCCTGCGCCGGCACGACGCGACGCGGGACGGCACACTCGAGGAAGCGTTCGTCATGGCCGCCCGCTTTCACGATCCGACACAACTCGCCTCTCATGCCGAGGCACTCGCACATTCGCTGGCTGAGCGTTTGGAAGGCCCCGATGTGCGGCTGCGGGCGGAGTTGGCCACGGCGCAGATGCTCGGCCTGGCCGTGCTGGAGGGAGTTCTGCCGGCGCTGGACGGTGCTGCCCCCGTCGACATCGTCCGCGTTCTCGGGCCCGCAGTGCAGGCTGTCCTCGACAACCCTGCTGCCGGCGCTGTCGGCTCGAAAGCCGGCAGCGGGGCCCACTCATGACGAATTTCCTGCTGACCCTGGCCGCGGCATTCACGCTCGGCACCCCGGCCGGGGCACTCGGGGCGTCCCTGGACGTCCCCGCCGCCCTCGTCGTCCTCGCCCTTGTCCTCGGCGCCCTGCCCGTCCCCCTGCTCACCACCTTCGCCGTGACACGCCTGCGGCCACTGTGGCGCCCCTGGTACGACCGGCATCGGCAGCGACTGCCAGGCGCCGGCCGGTCCCGCACGAACGCGCACGGATCCGGTTCACTCAGTGCAGATCGGCCCAGCGACCGTGCCCGCCGCCTCCTGGACCGCTACGGGGCACCCGGCTTCGGCATGCTGGGCCCGCTCCTCTTCGGTACCTGGGGTACCGCCATCCTCGGCTCAGCCCTCAGCCTGCCCCACCGCCGCCTCATTCCCTGGCTCGCTGCCGGCGCCGCCTTCTGGGGCACCGCCTGGCTGTTCCTCTCCGAAGCCACCCTGGGCGTCTTTGCCCCCTGACGCGTTGCAAGAACGGCCTTGCTGCGCCGGGTCGAGGCCTGCTGCTCGCGAGGACTGTGGAGTCTGGAGGGCGCTGCGAGCAGCGCCCGTCCGCGCAAAACCGTGACGGGGTTACCGGTCGGATTGATGCAGCACCGCACCGCGCAGGGTCATGAGGCGGTGTCTGCTCTCATCGTCTGCCGGGGAGAGGACTACCAGGAATTGATCGCGGTCCTGAGCGACGGTAAGGATCTGCCATGTCAGGCGCAGCTCTCCGACCATGGGGTGCCGGAGGTGTTTCGTGCCCCAAGCGCTGCTCGATGCCTTGTAGGAGCTCCACCAGCGGCGGAATTCCGGGGCCTCGTCACTTAGCTCGGTGACCATTGCGGCCATGCGGGGATCGCTTGGATGACGGCTGGCGTCCATTCTCAAGTATGAAACACATTCACGTGCTGTCTGCTCCCAGTCGACGACCCGGTTACGCATTTCCGGGTCGAGGAATGCGAGGCGTAGATAGTTTCGCTGTCCTTCTGGGATCTTGGCGAAGTCGGTCAAGAGCTCGGCAGCCATCGAGTTCCAGGCGAGAACGTCCATGAATCGCCCGAGAACGACTGCTGGTGTGGTTGCCAGGTCGGAGAGGACGGCGCGCACTGGCTCGGGTACGACCTGTCGGTGGGCGCGGGGGCGTGGAGCCGGCGCGCGATCGCCCAGTTGGCGCAGGTAGTCGCGCTGGTCGTCGTTGAGGCGCAGGGCGTCGGCGATAGCGTCGATGACGCCGCCCGAGGGCGCTGGCAGTCGTCCCTGTTCCAATCGCGCGTAGTAGTCCACGCTGATGCCTGCCAGGTGGGCGACTTCCTCCCGCCGAAGTCCGCGAACCTTGCGTGATTCCTCCTGTGCGGGCAGCCCCACCTGGCTGGGAGAAATCTCGCTTCTGCGGGCGCGCAGGAATGCAGCGAATTCCTGACGTTTATCTTCTTTCGTGCGATTCACGTCACTCACTCTGCCAGATTCGCCGTCAACCAAGGGGGACACGATTTTACCAGGCAGACCCTGGCGGCTTCGAACTGAAAGAGATGACCAGTCACTCAGGATCGGGAACCCGCTGTTGCCCGAGGGCGACGCGCCAGGCAAAGAAGACTGCTGCGGTTGGGACGCCCATGCAGGTATGACCAGGCGGCCGGGAGGAGGACGCCACCGGTGAGCAGCAGGCAGGGCGGGTACCACCGCGGTGCTGTGCCAAGGCGGTCACCACGGTGCAGACACAGCGCTGCCGAAGTCGTGAGGGCGCCCCACGCCCACCACACGGGCAAGGAGGATCGAGGAACGCTCGAATTCGGCGGCCGTGGATCGCCGTGCAGGCCAGGATGTAGACGGTGGCCACAAACACGAGGTCAGGGGAGATCGAAGCAGTTCGGATGGGAGCTGTCCGCGCGTGAGCCCGTCCGCGGGTTCGTGCGGTCTCGTGGAGGGGGTGGTCGCTCACTGCATCAACCGCGGGACCGACTGCGCGAGGGGTCCGGCGCGCTGAGGCCTCGGGGGATCATCCGCCAGCAGCAGCGCAGCCTTGTCTGCTGTCCAGGATGTCAGGCATGGCGGGCGCTATCTGGGCGCGTGTTTCCGCAGCGCTACTCCCCCACGCCGAGACTGCTGGCACGAAAGGGGGTTTTATTTCCCTAGGAAGAATGTGTCCTTCCGGCGTTCGGGTACAGAGGCAACGATAGAGCTACGACAGTTGTGCGGGTGCGATGTCCCGCCAACAGCCCGAATTATTAGCGTCGGCGTCCCGATCCCGGATGCGTCCGTAGCTACGGACGGCCACGATGGGCAGATAGCGGGTTTGGCGAAGGTCTAGCCGTTTCGTGGCGAACCCGGCTCGGGCGTCTTCTGTACTGCCGGAGGTAGTGGACATGCCCATTCCAAATACGAATGACGCTGTACGCAGCGTCAATATTTCGTTGCGAGTCAATGGCATCAAGCATGAACTGACTGTTGATCCCCGCGTCACACTGCTGGACGCGCTGCGTGAGCAGCTCGGCCTCGGTGGGACCAAGAAGGGGTGTGACCAGGGGCAGTGCGGTGCGTGCACCGTCCACGTCGAAGGCCGTCGGGTGCTGGCCTGTCTCACTCTCGCCTGCCAGGTCGAGGGTCGTGAGATCACCACGATCGAGGGACTCGCTGCGGAGGACGGAACCCTGCACCCGGTGCAGGCCGCTTTCGTGGAGCACGACGGTTTCCAGTGCGGTTACTGCACGCCTGGCCAGATCATGTCGGCAGTCTCCTGCATCCGCGAAGGGCACGCGAACTCCGATGCCGACATCCGGGAGTTCATGAGCGGCAACCTTTGCCGCTGCGGGGCCTATCCGAACATCGTTGCCGCAGTACGCGAGGCAGCACAGCGCGAGGTGGACCATGCACGCCATTGATTACCTGCGGGCGGACACCCTCGAAACGGCTATTGAAACACTGCGCGACGACCCCTCCTCAGCACCGCTCGGCGGAGGAACGACCCTGATCGACCTCATGAAGTGCGGGGTAGCGCAGCCGTCCCGCCTGATCGACCTCACCCATCTGCCCGGCCTGAACACGATCGTAGCGAGCGAATCGGCGCTTCTGGTGGGTGCCCTGGCCAGGATGAGCGATGTGCAGGCCCACCCGGAGGTTCAGCAGCGCTGGCCGGCGGTCTCCGAGGCACTCCTGCGCGGGGCGTCTCAGCAACTGCGCAACATGGCGACCATCGGTGGAAACCTGATGCAGCGCACCCGATGTGGCTACTTCAGGGACCCCACGTTCTCAGAGTGCAACAAGCGCTCTCCCGGCTCAGGGTGCGCGGCCCTGAACGGCGAGAACCGAGGCCACGCCGTACTGGGCACCAGCGACCACTGCATCGCCACCTACCCCGGCGACCTGGCGGTAGCCCTGGTGGCGTTCGACGCCATGGTGCACATCCTCGGGCCGGACGGCCCCAGGACCGTACCGATCGACGACTTCTTCCTCCTGCCCGGCGACACCCCGGAGCAGGAGCATCCACTGAGCCAAGGCGAACTGATCACCGCGGTGGAGGTGCCGGCATCGCCTGCAGCCAGGCGGTCCCGCTACCTCAAGGTTCGCGACCGGGTCAGCTACGAATTCGCGGCGGCCTCGGCTGCCGTCGGGCTGGAGATCGCCGATGACGGGACTGTCGCCGACGCTCGCGTAGCGCTGGGCGGGGTGGCGGCCAAACCCTGGCGGGAGCCCGCCGTGGAAGCCGCGTTGCTCGGCCGGCCAGCGGTCCCGGAGCTGTTCCGTGAGGCCGCTGCACTGGCCGCTTCAGGCGCCCGCCCGTGGCAACACAACGCCTACAAGGTCGAGTTGGCCCGCCGCACGGCCGCCAGGGCGCTCATGACCCTGCCCCTGTGACGGAGGAAAGCGACAGAACATGACGAGTACCAACTTCTCTCAGATCGACGTCGGACCAGGCTCACCGATCGGTGCTGCGACCCGCAGGCGGGACGGCCGGGACAAAGTCACCGGGACAGCCCGCTACGCCGCCGAGTTCCAGCCAGAGGGCATGCTGTACGCCGCTTTGGTGACCAGCACTGTCCCCTCGGGCACCATCACGGCCATCGACACTGAAGAGGCCCAGGCCATGCCCGGCGTCCGCATGGTGCTCACCCACCTCAATGCCACACCGCTGTTCCCCGCGCTGCTCTTTCCCTTCGGGGCGGCGTTCCAGAGCCTGCTTCCGCTGCAGGACGAAAGGATCAGGTTCAGTGGCCAGCCGGTCGGCCTGGTGGTCGCGGACACCTTCGAGCAGGCAACCGAAGCGGCCACCCGAGTACGTGTCGCCTACCGCACCGAACCGTTCATCCCCGATGGCAGTCATCCGGACGCCACCACCTTCGGGGCAGAGGACTGCGGCAAGGTGCAGGAGATGGTCCCTGACCTCGTCATGGGTGATCCAGACACCGCGCTGGCCGCTGCGCCGGTCACGCTGGACGTCACGTACTCCAGTCCGCGGCACTATCACGCCGCGATGGAACTGCACTCCACAACGGCCCACTGGAGTCCGGACGGCACCCTGACCGTCTGGGAGCCCACCCAGTGGACCGCCGGTGCCCGGGCGGCGTTCGCCCAGTGGTTCAAACTGCCACTCGATCAAGTGCGGGTGATCTCGCCCTACGTCGGCGGCGGCTTCGGCTCCAAGGGCGGACTACATCCTCACGCGGCTGTGACCGCGATGGCCGCCCGCGAGGTGGGCCAGCCGGTCAAACTCGTACTCACCAGGCCGCAGCAGTTCACCTGCACATCGCCTCGCCCGGCAACCCGGCAGCACCTGCGTCTCGGCGCTGACCATGACGGGAAGCTGACAGCGCTGACACACGACAGCCTCAATGAAACGTCCTTCGATGACCTCTACATCGAGGCATCGGCAACCCTCAGCGCGCTGACCTACAGCGTGCCCAACGCGCGGTCGAGGTACCGGTTCGTACGTGTCAACGCGGTGACCCCAGGCAGTATGCGCGGTCCTGGGGAAACCATGGGCAGCTTCGCCTTGGAATCCGCGATGGACGAACTCGCCGTCGCCCTGAAGCTCGACCCGATAGAGCTGCGGCTCCGCAACTACAGTGATCGTGACCAGCTGTTCGACAAGCCCTGGTCAACCAAGGGACTCAGGCAGGCTTACGAGCAGGGCGCGACCGCCTTCGGCTGGCAGGACCGCGACCCGAATCCGCGCAGTATGCGCAACGGAACGGAACTGATCGGCTGGGGCATGGCCGGCGGCGCCTTCCCCTGCTACTCCCATCCCACGTCGGCCGGGGTCCGCGTACATGCGGACGGGACCATAGAAGTCTTTAGCGGTGGCTCCGACATCGGCACCGGAACCTACACCCTCCTTGCGCAGGTGGCGGCCGACGTCTTCGGGCTCCCCGCGGATGAAGTGGCGGTACGGCTCGGCGACAGCGCCTACCCGGAGGCTGCGGTCGCGGGTGGCTCCATGCTTGCCGGAGCCCTCACCCCCGTAACCCACCAGGCCGCGACCGCGGTACGCGACGAGCTGATCCAGCTGGCGTCCACGCTGCCGGGGACCCCGTTGCACGGGCGTGAGGCGAGTGAACTCGCCGTCGGGCAAGGCCGGGTTCACCTCGCGAGAAGCCCTGACACCGGTCTGCGCTTCACCGAGATCCTGAGTGCCTGCGGCCGCAAGCTGGTCGAAGCGGTAAGGGACACCTTCGGGGACATTTCAGAGCAAGACCGAAAGGACAACTACGGCACTCTGGCGCTGCTCCAGCTGCCCGCCGCCGGCACGCATTCCGTGTACTCATGGAGTTCGATCTTCGCCGAAGTCGGCGTGGACGAGGAACTTGGCACCGTGCGGCTCAAGCGTCTTGTCGGCGCGTTCGACTGCGGACGGATCCTCAACCCCACCACGGCCCGCAGCCAGCTCATCGGCGGCATGATCATGGCCAGCGGTGCTGCCCTACTGGAAGCCGGCGTCGTCGACGCCCGCCAGGGCCGCCTGGCCAATCCCAACCTCGCCGAATATGTGGTCCCCGTCAACGCCGACATTCCCGAGATCGAAGTTCTGTTCGCAGGCGAACCGGACCCCCACTCCAATCCCCTCGGTTCCAAGGCAATCGGCGAGCTGGGCATGACCGGCGTTCCGGCCGCGATCGCGAACGCCGTCTACCACGCAACCGGCCGACGCGTCCGAGACCTGCCGATCCTGATGGAGAAGATGCTCTGACCAAGACAAAGAGATGACTACCAACCGCGCCCATCTACACCGCCACGGGATAAGACACCGTTTCTTACAGTATGGTGTGATCGTTCGTTGAGCCGTGCATGACGGATCTGGTGGAGCGGTTGGTCCCGGACGAGTTGTGGGTGCTGTTTCGGCGGGTGGTTCCGCCGATGCAGGTCATACGCCCGCAGGGTGGCGGGCGACGTCGGGCCGGGGACCGTGAGTGCCTGGCTGCGATCATCTTCGTGGCCACCTCGGGTTGCACCTGGCGGCAGCTGCCGCCGGTGTTCGGGCCGGCCTGGCCGACGGTATACCGGCGCTTCGCCCAGTGGAGCCGGGACCGGCTCTGGGCCCGACTCCACCGCGTCCTGCTTGACGAACTCGGCGCCCGGGGCGAGCTGGACTGGTCGCGGTGCGCGATCGACTCCGTCAGCATCCGGGCGGTAAAAGGGGCCACTGACCGGACCGAATCCGACCGACCGCGGCAAGCCAGGATCGAAAATCCATCTGCTCACGGACCGGAACGGACTGCCCTGTCCCTGGGCATCTCTGGCGCCAACACCCATGACAGCCTTGGCCTGGAACCGCTGGTGCTCGGAATCCCGCCCATCCGCTCCCGTCGCGGACCGCGGCGCCGGTGCCCGGCCAAGCTCCACGCCGACAAGGGCTATGACTACGACCACCTGCGCCGATGGCTGCGCAAGCGCGGGATCCGGCACCGCATCGCCCGCAAGGGCATCGAGTCCTCCAACCGGCTAGGCCGCCACCGCCGGGTCGTCGAGAGGACGGTCTCATGGCTGGCCGGCTGCCGACGTCTGCACCGACGCTACGAACGCAAGGCCGAGCACTTCCTCGCTTTCGTCGGCATCGCCGCAGCCCTTATCTGCCACCGCCGACTTGCATGCTGAGGTGCAGGCTCACTTGGTGATCGGGGTCAAAGGATCCGGCCGAGACAACGTCTCGGACAGCGGCAGCCCATCTCTGACAGCAACGAGCCGACGCGCTCGCAGTTCGGCGCGCGTACGCGGACGGAACTTCGGCTCCCTACCGCACCCGCAGGCCGAGCGCCCCTCATAGCGCAGGCCTCCAGCCAGGACTGCGGCTACCACAGACCATCCGCGAACGTCCCGCCTCGATGGCGGAGCGAAGTCGTGACCAGCACATATCAGTGACCTGCCGCAGTTCGGGCAGCCATGCTTCCGCTTCGGATTGGCGTGCCGCTTGAAGCTGACACGACACGATACGCACGCGTAGTGCTGCTTGTAGGAAGCCATGGCATAGACGCACACCAGGCGACCCTGCTGAGCCGGCCCTTGAACGGCCACTCCTTTCCACCACTCGCCCCTCTGGCTACCAATGACAACTGACCATAAGAAACGGTGCCTTAGGCGCGTTCAGGCGCCATTCGGGACACATCGCTGGGTGCACATCTGGGGCGCCTGCACGTGAGCCTGGGCCGGGCCTGCGGTCGGGGGCTGCTGCCGGGTGTGCCCGAGACGATCTGGGCGGAGGTCACGCTGGCGCTGTGGCGAACGCCGTCCGCCTCGTCCTCCCGTTCCGCTCTGGCCGGCTGGCCGGCGTTTGCTCTGGCTCGTCGACGTCGACGCGGGTGAGAGGGAACCCGCGCCGACGTCGTCCGGTGTCAGGCCGGTTCGTGTGTCCGGTCCTGTGCGGAAGGTGAAGTGGCGCTGCCCGCAGCCTCTCGATCGAGGGCGGCCAGGTGGCGGAAGAGCTTGCCCGGCCACCAGAACCAGCGGCCCAAGTCCAGGGCCAGGGCCGGGACCAGGACCGTGCGGACGAGGAAGGTGTCCAACAGGACACCGATGCCGACGAGGACGCCCATCTGGGCCATGGTGACCAGCGGCAGACCGGCGAAGACCGCGAAAGTGGCGGCGAGGACGATGCCCGCGGAGGTGATGACGCCTCCGGTGCTGGTCAGACCTTCCAGGACGCCACGCATGTGACCGAGGCCGGCGGCTTCCTCCTTCACGCGGTGCATGAGGAAGATGTTGTAGTCGATGCCGAGAGCGACCAGGAAGACGAAGCCGAGCAGCGGGATCGACCAGTCCACGCCGGCGAAGCCCAGGACGTGCTCGAAGAGCAGGTTCGAGGCGCCCAGGGCCGCGAAGTACGACAACACCACGGTGGCCAGGAGCAGGAGCGGGGCTACGAGGGCCCGTAGCAGCCAGATCAGGACGCCGAGGACGACCAGGAGCACGATCGGGATGACCGTGGTCAGGTCGCGGTCGGCGGCCCGCTGGGTGTCGAGGGTCTGTGCGGTGGTGCCGCCGACCAGGGCATCCGCGTCCTCGACCTGGTGCACGGCGTGGCGGAGTTCGTCGATCGTGTCCTTGGCGGCCTGACTGTCCGGGGCGTCCTGCAACACCACGGAGAGGGTGGTGAGTTCGCCGTCCGGGGTGCGGTCACCGCCGTCCTCGATGCGTGCCACGCCCTCGACCGCGGCTGCGGCCGTACGGACCTCCGCGGCCTGGTCGGTGCTGGTGATGATCTCCGCGGGGTCTGAGGCGCCCGACGGATAGTGCGCCGAGATCCGCTCCTGGGCGACGACCGACTCGGGCTTGTCCTGGAACATCTCGGCCTGCGTGAGGCCCATGCTGATGCCTGCCGCGCTGAGGGCGAGGACGCCGGTGACGGCGACGGACATCATCCACGACCAGCGCGGGCGGCGGGCGACGGCCGTTCCGATGCGGGACCAGACGGTGCGGGGCTTGCGGGCCGGCGTGCCGTGGTGCGGTACGGACGGCCAGAACACCCACCGGCCCGTGATGACGAGCAGCGCCGGAAGCACCGTGACCATCGCGAGGAAGCCGCAGACGACTCCGACCGCGCCGACCAGTCCCAGCGAGCGCGAGGAGTCGATGTCGGCGAAGGCGAGGCAGGCCAGGCCGACGGCGATGGTGCCGGCCGAGGCGAGGATCGCCGGGCCGGAGCGGCCGAGCGCGATGCGCATCGCCTCGTGGCGGTCGGCGTGGCGGTGCAGTTCCTCGCGGTAGCGGGCGATGAGCAGCAGCGCGTAGTCGGTGCCGACGCCGAAGACGAGCACCATCAGCACGCCCGCGCTCTGCGGATTGACGGGCAGTCCGGCGTGCTTGGCCAGCAGGTAGGCGGTGACCTGGGTGAGGACGGCCGCGAAGCCGACGGAGAGCAGGGGGAGGAGCCAGAGGATCGGGCTGCGGTAGGTGATCAGCAGCAGGAAGGCCACGACCAGGGCGGTGGCGATGAGCAGCGTCGAGTCGAGGCCGTCGAAGACCGCGACCTGGTCGGTGAGGGATCCGGCCGGTCCGCCGACCTCGACGTCCACGCCCGGCGGGGCGTTCGCTCCGGCGATCTCGCGCAGTTTGTCGATCGTGTCGGTGATCTCGTCCTCGCTGTCCAGCGGGACGACGGTCATCAGGGCCTCGCCGTCCTCGGACGGGATCGGCTGCGAGACCTCCTCGCCCGCCGGGAGGAACTGCGCGAAGGCGTTCTGGTCGGCGGCGGCCTTCGCGTCCGCGCCGTCGCCGGTGTAGACGACGACGGCGGGCATCACCGTGTCCGTACGGAACTTCTCCAGCTCGGTGTTGACCCGCGCGGACTCGGCGCCGCGCGGCAGGAATGCGTTGGCACTGGAGTCCTCGACGTCGCCGAGCTTTCCGGCGAGCGGGCCGAGTGCGACGGCCACGATCAGCCAGGCCGCCAGGACCAGCCATTTGCCGCGCCGCCCTCCGGGCGCACGGGTGACGCGCTTGAGCAGCGCACGCATGAGTAGTCTCCTTCGTGGGAGCGCGCCGCCAGCAGCCGCGTACGGCGACCGGCACAGGGCGCACGGGACCGGCACCACGGCGTATGAGGTGTGACGACCTGCCGTGGCGTACGGGATGGGTGTGTCCGGGGGTGTGCTTCTCGGTACGGCCGGGAGTTGGCGCTCCCGGCCGTACACCTACGCCAGCTGCTATTCGATCTCGCGCATCATCTTCTCCATCGAGCCGACCGCCAGCCGGGTCTGCGTCAGCTCGTCCAGGGTCTGCCGCTGTTCCTCGACGGTACGGCGCTGCAACTCCACGGTGTCCTCGAGGAGTTGCGCGTACTTCGCCGCAAGCTCCTTGTACTGCTCCTCGCGCGCGGCCAGCATCCGGGCCCGCCAGGTCGCGGCGAGCTGCCAGACGATCACGATGAGCAGGGCGAAGACCCCGGCCGCACCGACAGCGCCGACCAGTGCCTCCACCTCGGATCCGTCGGCGGCGAGCGTCACCAAATCCTCATTCACTTCGCTTCCTCTTTCGCGGTCCGGTCAGCGGTCTCGGTGATCGTCGCGGCCGCCCGTGCGATGACGGCGGGTGTCAACTCATAGAAGAACGGGGCGACTTCGAAGTACTTCATCGCTTTGCCGTCCTCCGCGAGTTCGAGCGTGCCGACGACCAGGCCGGCGGCCTCGAGCCGCTGCAGGTGCATGTGCAGCAGCGGGCGGCCCATGCCGATCTCGCGGGCCAGCGCGCTGACGTAGTTCCGGCTCTCCATCAGCGCCGCGACGATCCGCATGCGGTGCGGATTACCGAGCGCGGAGAGCACCTTCAGCAGCTCGTCGCCCGTCCGTGCCGGAGGCGGTACGCCGTCCTCGTCAGCGACCTCGGGCATCGCGGCCCCCTTTCCGTCGCACCTGTCAGAAAAGGCTGACAGCTGCTGCGGACACCTGTCAAAGGTTCCTGACACGTCTCGGGGGGAGATGGGGGACGCCTCAGGGTCGGTTCGGGGATGCGTGCGGGTACTCCCGCTGTCATATGCGCCCACTTGATCGAGACCGACTCCCGTGCCCATACGCTCGTCCGCTCCCCGGAGCCGGAGAAACTGCGCGAAATGCTGCAGGCCCAGGGCGCGACCGTACGCCTGGAAGCCCGGGGCGGCTGGCGCGTGGACGGCCGCGACGCGGCCATGATCGGCGACCTGGCCCGCAACCACGGCCTCGCCCTCAACGGACTCACCCCCACCCACACCTCGTTGGAGGAGGTCTATACGGCTCTGTCCCAGGACTCAGCCGAGTACCGGACACGGCAGGAGACCGTCCGATGACGGCTCTCATCGATGCCCGGGCCGGGTTCCACCAGGCCCCCTCCGACGCCCAGCGCTGGGTCGCCGGCATCTCGCCCACCGCCGCCCTGCAGGAACTCACGCAGACCTCGGACGCCACCGCGGAGACGGTCGGCGGTCTGGGCCCCTGGCCGTCCCTGCTGCTCGTCACGGCCTGCACGGGAGCACTGCTCCTGCTCGCGGCCCGGAACGCTGCGCAGGCGAGAGACATGACGGCAGCGCACGTAAACACCCTTGGACGAAAGGAGATGTCGCCATGCCGTGGAGCCCCGCACGCTTACGCCTGCTCCTCGCCCTCGTGATCGCGGACCTCGTACTGCTGGGCGTGGTTTCAGCTTCCGGCGCCGAAGCAATCACACCACACGACGCTCGAGTCGCCACCGAGGAGAAGGCGGGCGACCACCTGGTCACTCAGCCCGAACATGTGGACCTTTCCCGCCTCAGACGCCGACGCCGAAGTCGGAAGCGATGCCCGCGAGGCCCGAGGCGTACCCCTGGCCGACCGCGCGGAACTTCCACTCTGCACCGTTGCGGTACAGCTCCCCGAAGACCATCGCGGTCTCGGTGGCCGCGTCCTCCGACAGGTCGTAGCGGGCGATCTCCGCGCCGCCGTCCTGGTTGACCACGCGGATGAAGGCGCCCCGGACCTGGCCGAAGCTCTGGCCGCGGTTCTCGGCGTCGTGGATGGAGACCGGGAAGACGATCCGGTCGACGTCGGCGGGTACGGCCGCGAGGTTCACCTTGACGACCTCGTCGTCGCCCTCGCCCTCACCGGTGAGGTTGTCGCCGGTGTGCTCGACGGAGCCGTCCGGGCTGGTGAGATTGTTGTAGAAGACGAAGTGCCGGTCGGAGAGGACCTTCCCGGAGGTGTCGAGCAACAGGGCGGACGCGTCCAGGTCGTAGTCGGTGCCCGTCGTGGTGCGCACGTCCCAGCCCAGGCCGACCAGTACCGCGGTCAGACCCGGTGCCTCCTTGCTGAGCGAGACGTTGCCGCCCTTGGACAGGGAAACACCCACTGTTTTCCTCCTGCTTGAGATTCGATCGAGCCTTCACCGCTGTAGAATCTACAGCACTGTAGAAATATTGGAAGGTGAGATCCGGACGCGAGAGCACCGCGTGGTCCCCGGTGTCCTTACGATGGACCGCTCGTGGCGTAGCGGCAGCGGAAGGGAGACAGGGCGTGACGGATCACCACCGTCCCCGGCGACGGGGGCAGGGCGAGCTGGAAGTGCAGGTCCTGACTGCCTTGCGGGAGGCTGACAGGCCCGCGACGGCGGGCTGGGTTCAGGAGAGGCTCGGCGGCGACCTCGCCTATACGACAGTGATCACGATTCTGACCCGGCTGCTGGCCAAGGGCGCGGTGACCCGGGAGCGCGACGGACGGTCGTTCGCCTGGACGCCGGCCTCGGACGAGGCCGGCCTGGCCGCACACAGGATGCGCAAGGTGCTGGACGCCGAGCAGGACCGGGAGGCGGTACTGGCCCACTTCGTCACCGGACTCGACCCCGAAGACGAACGGCTCCTGCGCGAATTGCTGGGTCAGCCGAAGGCCGAAGGGGAAGACTGAGGCCTCATGGGGGTGTTCGTCTTCCTGCCGCTTGTGCTGCCGCTCACGGCCTGGCCGATCGCGCGGCTGGCCGAGCACCATCTGCATCCGCGCATCGCCACCCGCCTGCTCACCGGCGTGGCCGGCGTGATGGCCCTGTGCAGCACGGTGTGCCTCGGGCTGCTGATGGTGGTCGGCACCGCCCAGCTCCCCGGCAACCCGCTGCCGGACGGCTGGTCGGACCCGGAGGTGCGTGAGGCCGTTCCGTACGACGAGGTGGCGGGCAAAGCAGCCATCCCCGCACTGCTGGTCGTGGCCGTGGTGTGCGGCCGGACGCTGTGGCGGCACAGCCGGGTACGCCGCCGCGCCCACCGAGCCCTGGCAGGACTGCCCAGTACAGAGGTCGCGGTGCTGCCCGACGACGTGCCGTACGCGTACGCCCTGCCCGGCGGCACCCGTGATCGAATCGTGGTGACCACGGCGTTGCTCTCCGGCCTCCAACCCGCCGAGCGGCGCGCCCTGTTCGCCCATGAGCGGGCCCACCTCGCCGCCCGTCACCACAGGTTTCTGCTCGCTGTGCAGCTGGCGGCGCGCGCCAATCCCTTCCTGCGCCCGTTGAGCACGGCCGTGACGTACACGACCGAGCGATGGGCGGACGAAGAGGCGGCCCGCGCAGTCGGCGACCGCCGCGTCGCGGCGCGGGCGATCGGCAAGGCGGCTCTCGTCTCCCGGGGCACGCCCGTCCCGACGCTCGCCGGCTTCGCCGCCCCGGGACCGGTGCCGCGCCGGGTGGCGGCCCTGCTGGGTCCCGCGCCGGCAACGCGCACCTGGCCTTCGGTCTTCACCGCGGTGGGCATGGCCGCGTGGACGGCCGCCGCGGGTACGGCCGTATCCGCACTGTCGTCCGCCAACTCCGCGGTGACCATGGCCGTCATCCTGCACGCGGCGACACCGCTCTGACCCCTGTCCGGGGCAGAGCAGTGTCGCCCGCGCTCAGTGTGTTGAGAGGTCTCAGAGGTCGAACTCGTGCGGCGGCAGGTCCAGCGCGAAGCATGCCTCGCGGACCACGGCCTGCTCGGTCTTGTCGAAGTCGCCGTCGGCACCGCCGATCACGATGCCGATCTGGATGACCGCCCGCGCCTCGGCGGGCTTCTTCTTCGCCTTGGCGATCTCCTGCAGCACGCTCACCTTGCCGAAGGCGAAGTCGGCGGTCAGCTTGTTGAGGTTCTCCTCGAAGCGCCGCTGCAGATCCGTGGCATCGAAGTTCTGCAGCACCTCGTTGGTGGCGATCAACTGGGCCACCCGCTGCCTCTCGGAGGGGTCGATGGTGCCGTCGGCGGCGGCGACCAGGGCGCACATCGCCATGCTCGCGTCGCGGAAGGCACCGCTCTTGAGGTCGTTCTTCTTCGCCGTCAGCTGGGTCTGCATCGTCGATGCGGACTCCTTGATGCGGTCCCACAGGGCCATGAGAACTCCGTACGTGTCAGGAGGTGTGCCCGGACCGGCGCGGCCCGGGCAGCCGCAATCCTCTACAGCAATGTAGAAGCTATCAGCAGCGGTTACTCCTCTTCTTCGTCGCCCTCGAAGAAGTCGCCGACCCCGTCCACGACTTCGGCCGCGACCATGCCGCCGACGACACCGACCGCCAGCCCGGCCGCGCCCGCCGCGACGGCGGTGCCCATGCCGGGGCGGTGGCCTTCATGTCCGTGCGAGGCGTGTGAGCCGTACGACGTCCGGTGCTCGACCAGCTGCCGGATCCACCCGTCGACCTCGGTGTTCCAGTCCCGGGAGTCGTGATGGCCGACCGCGAACCGGGTAACCACGTCGCGCCCCTCGGAGAAGAGGCCCCCGCGCTTGTCCGCCTCCAGGACCACCTCCATGCCGCCCGGCGAGGCGAGGAAGGTCAGCTCGACCTCGTTGACCTGGTGCGCGTACTGCGGGGCGGGTGCGAGCTCGATCTCCTGGAAGAAGGGCAGCTGCTGCCCGGTGCCGCCGATGCGGCCGTACTCCAGGTCGGCGGACCGGAAGCCGAACCCCAGCTGCCCGAGAGCCTCCAGGATCGCCTCCTGCACGGGCAGCGGGCCCACGGTCAGCTGGTCGAGGTCACCTTTGTCCTTCGCGCCGGCCACCGCCAGCTCGGTGCGCACCCCGAGCACGACGCCCAGCGGCTGGCCGTACAGCTCGGTGATCGGCGTCTCCCACGGCAGCGTCACGCTGAAGAGCACGCCGCGCTCCTCGCCCGCCGAGAGCCGGAAGCCCCCGCCGACCACGAAGCGGTCGAAGACGACGACCCCCTCGCTCTCCCCGCCATCGTGCTCGGCCTCGACCCGCGCCACCAGCTCCAGAGTGATGTGCTCGATGTCGAAGTCGGCGTCACCGCCCTTGAGGCGGACCTCCCCCGACAGACCCCCGCCCGGCAGGGCTGGCCCCGGGTTCAGGACCGTGTCCACCGTGGGTCCGCCCACACCGAGCGAACCGAGCAGCCGTTTGAACACCATCGCGGCGTCCACTCCTTTACAAGCGATTGCATACGTCCGTCACGCGCGGAACATCCGGGAGGGCCCGCACGTTCTCTACAAGCGAGTAGAAGCATAGAGTGGCTTACATCCACCCGACGTACCGAAAAGGAGCCAGAGTCCCGCAATGGGTGAGCCTCCCAGTACCGACCGTGCCATGCCCCACCCAGGTCGCAGACGTGAGGGAACGGGGGTGGCACGGTGATCGAGGTCCTGCTGCTCCTGCTGGCCCTCCTTCTCACACTGGCCTGCGCACTCTTCGTCGCCGCCGAGTTCTCGCTGACCACCGTCGAGCGCAGTGACCTGGAGCGCTCCGCCGAGGCGGGCGAGCGCGGCGCCGAGGGCGCGCTGAAGGCCGTACGCCGCCTGACCGTCCAGCTGTCCGGCGCCCAGCTCGGCATCACCGTCACGTCGCTGCTGATCGGCATGCTCGCCGAGCCATCGCTCGCGGCGCTGCTGCGTGACCCACTGGAGGCAATCGGCCTCGGGGGCGCGGCATCCTCCGTAGCGACCGTGCTGGGCGTGGTCGTGTCCACCGTGGTGCTGATGGTGGTCGGCGAGTTGGTGCCCAAGAACTGGGCGATCTCCCGCCCGCTGACAGTCGCCAAGGTGGTGGCCGGCCCGCAGCGCGGCTTCACGGCTGCCTTCGGCCCGTTCATCAGGCACCTGAACAACACGGCGAACCGCTTCGTCCGCCGCTTCGGCCTGGAGCCCGCCGAGGAGCTGGCCCACGCCCGCGGCCCCGAGGAACTGGTCGCGCTCGCCGAGCACTCCGCCGCCGAGGGGACGTTGGAAGCGGACTCCGCCGAGCTGTTCGTACGCACCCTGCACCTCGGGGAGCTGACCGCCGAAAACGTGATGACCCCACGCGTCGACGTCAGGGCCCTGGAAGCGCACGCGACGGCCGCTGACGCCGCGAACCTCACCCACGCCACCGGCCTGTCCCGCTTCCCCGTCTACCGCGACAGCCTGGACGAGGTCATCGGCACCGTCCACATCCGCGACGTACTCGCCCTGCCGCCTGAGAAACGGCAGCTCACCCTCGTCACCGAGCTGGCCACCGCGCCCCTGCTGGTGCCCGACAGCCTCACCGCCGACCGGCTGCTGGAGCGGCTGCGCGCCACCCGCACCATGGCCGTGGTCATCGACGAGTACGGCGGCACGGCGGGCGTGGCGACGATGGAGGACATCGTCGAGGAGGTCGTCGGCGAGGTCCGTGACGAGCACGACCCCGTCGAGGTGCCGGACCTGCAGTCCGCACCGGCCGCAGCCGACGGCCGCGCGGCATGGGAGGCGGACGGCTCCGTCCGCCTCGACCAGCTCACCGCGATAGGGCTGACAGCGCCGGACGGCCCGTACGAGACCGTGGCCGGCCTGGTCGCCAACCGCCTCGCGCGCATCCCAGCCAAGGGCGACGTCCTGGACCTGGACGACGGCTGGCGCCTGGACGTCCTCGACGTCGAGCACCACCGCGCCGACCGCGTCCGCATCACCGAACCGGCCCGGGTACCGGCCCATGCTGGGGAGGAGTCCCGATGACCGTGCTGCAACTCGCGATCGGCGCGCTGACCCTGTTGACCAACGCCTTCTTCGTCGGCGCGGAGTTCGCCCTGATCTCCGTCCGGCGCAGCCAGATCGAGCCGCACGCCAAGGCCGGGAACACCCGGGCCAGGATGACGATGTGGGCGCTGCAGCACCTGTCCGCGATGATGGCCACCGCCCAGCTCGGCATCACCGTCTCCTCGCTGGTGCTGGGCGCGGTCGCGGAACCGGCCATCGCGCACCTGATGGAGCCCGCCTTCGAGGCGGCCCACATCCCGCACGGCCTGGTGCATCCGATCGCGTTCGTGATCGCGCTCACCGTGGCGACGTATCTGCACATGCTGATCGGCGAGATGGTGCCGAAGAACATCGCCCTGGCGGCACCGGTCCCGACCGCCCTGCTGCTCGGCCCGCCGCTCGTCGCCCTCACCCGCGCCCTGCGCCCGGTGGTCTTCGGCATCAACGCCTTCGCCAACGCCCTGCTGAAGCTGCTGCGGGTCGAACCGAAGAACGAGGTCGCGTCGGTCTTCACCGACGACCAGCTGGCCCGTATGGTCGTCGACTCCAGCGAGGCCGGGCTGCTGTCGCCGGCCGACGGGGAGCGGCTGCGCGACGCCCTGGAGCTGGGCACCCGCCCGGTGGGTGAGATCCTCGTCCCCGTGCCGCGGATGCGCACGGTCGGCCACACGGTCACTCCGGACGAGCTGGAGCGGGTCGCGGCACAGGCGGGATTCTCCCGCTTCCCGGTGACCGGACCGAACGGCGGCGTGCTGGGTTACCTGCACATCAAGGACACCCTCGGCGTCACCGACCGCGACCGCCCGTTCCCGCGCGAGGCGCTGCACCGGGTCACCCGGGTCCGCATCGACACCCCGCTGGACGACACCCTCACCGCCCTGCGCGCACACGGCAGCCACCTGGCCGCGGTGACCGGCGCGACCGGAGCGGTCCTCGGCTTCGTGACCATGGAGGACGTCCTGTCGGAGCTGGTCGGCCCGGCACGTGCGACCGCCTGAACACCGGCCGTGGCGTACGGCGGTCGAGAACGCCGCTGAAGCCACAATCGTTCACACACCGCACGTCAACTCGAGGAGCAAGCCCTTGTCCGCCAGACCGACGGACTCCCCGCGGCGCGACCCGCGATCGATGCGCCGATGAGCGCCGCGAACGCCCTGCTCGGCCTGCTGGCCGTCTTCGTCCTCACCGCCGGCACCGGATACTTCGTCGCCCAGGAGTTCGCCTACGTCTCCGCAGACCGCCTCGCCCTCACCCGCGAGGCCGAGGCGGGCGACAAGAAGGCGGCCCGTGCGATGAAGGTACTGGAGCGGCTGTCCTTCATGCTGTCCGGCGCCCAGCTCGGCATCACCGTCACCGGCCTGGTCGTCGGCTTCATCGCCGAGCCGTCCGTCTCCGCACTCCTCAAGCCGGCCCTGACCGGCATCGGTATCCCTGAGGGGGCGGTGGGCGGCATCTCCGTCGTTCTCGCCTTCGTGCTCGCCACCGTCGTCCAGATGGTGCTGGGCGAACTGGCCCCGAAGAACCTCGCCATCGCCGTACCCGAGCGGCTGGCGAAGTCCTTGGCCGCCTCCACCCTCGCGTACCTGAAGGTCGTCGGTCCACTGGTACGGATCTTCGATGGCGCCGCCAACAGACTGCTGCGCAAGGTCGGCATCGAACCGGTCGAGGAACTGCACCACGGCGCCACCCTGGAGGAACTCGGTCACCTGATCGGCGAGTCCCACCAGCAGGGCGAACTGCCCAAGGACACCGCCGACCTGATCGACCACGCCCTGGAGTTCTCCGAGCGCACCCTGGACGAGGTGATGGTGCCCCGCGTCGACACCGTGTTCGTCCGCAAGGACGCCACCGCCGCCGAGGCCATCGAGCTGATCGCCAAGCACGGACACTCCACCTATCCCGTCCTCGGCGACCACCCGGACGACGTCCCGGGCGTCCTCGGCGTACGCGAACTGATGCGCCTGCCCGCCTCCGCCCTCACCTCCACCACCGCGGGCACCCTCGCCCGGCGCCCGCTGCTCCTGCCCGACACCCTCCCCCTGCCGGACGCGGTGACCCGCATGCGCGAGCAGGACGACGAGTTCGCGGTCGTCCTGGACGAGCACGGCGGCGTGGTCGGCATCGTCACCTACGAGGACATCGCCGAGGAACTCGTGGGCGACATCGCCGACGAGACCGACACCGTCACCGAACTCGCCGTCGCCGACGGGAACGGCTGGCTGGTGGACGCCGGCCGCCGCCTCGACGAGATCGCCGAGGCCACCGGCATCGAACTGCCCGAGGAGGAGGACTACGACACGGTGGCCGGCCTCATCGTGGACCGTCTCGGCCGCTTCCCGGCGATCGGCGACCGCGTGACGGTCGAGTTGGCCGACGGGGGTCGCGCGGTGATGGACGTACGCACCTTGAACCGGCATGTGCCCGAGCGCGTACGGCTTGAACGGCTTCCCCTCGAGGACAAGACGCAGGAGCAGGCATGAGTTTCCCGATGGCGCTCTTCGTCACCGTGCTGCTGCTGATCGGCAGCGGATTCTTCGTCGCGGCCGAGTTCGCGCTGGTCGCCGCCAAGCGACACCGCATGGAGAAGGCCGCGGCGCTGGGGCAACGCGGCGCCAAGGCGGCCCTGGCCGGCATGCGCGAACTGTCCCTGATGCTGGCCGGCGCCCAACTCGGCATCACCGTATGCACCCTGGGCCTGGGCTCCGTCTCCAAGCCCGCGATCTCGCACGAACTCGACCCACTGCTGCACGACCTGGGCCTGCCCAGCGCACTCAGCTACGGCGTCGCATTCGCCGTCGCCATGATCATTGTGGTGTTCCTGCACATGGTGATCGGCGAGATGGCCCCCAAGTCGTGGGCCATCGCCCACCCCGAACGCTCGGCCATGCTGCTCTCCCCACTCTTCCGGGCTGCGGTCAGGGCAGTACGACCGCTGATCTCGCTCCTGAACAAGATGAGCAACGCCCTCGTACGAGTGTGCCGGGTCACCCCGCGCGACGAACTGGCCTCGGTGCACAACCGCGAGCAGCTCACCCACCTCGTCGAAGAGTCCGAGCGACTCGGCCTGATCAGCGAGACCGACTCGGACCTGATCACCCGCTCGCTGACAGAGCCGGAGACCCCCGTGGGCGCCTTCCAGGTGCCGGCGGCGGAGATCACCTCGGTGGACGGCGCGGCCGGCATCGACGACATCCTGCGCGTGGCCACCGAGAGCGACCGCACCCGCCTCCTCGTCCGGGACAACGGCGCCGTCCTCGGCTCCGTCCACGCCCGCGACGCCCTGGTCGCCCGCGCCCAAGGCCGCAGCACCAGCGCCCGCGACCTCGCCCGGCCGGTGCCCGAACTGACCGCGGACACCACCGTCGCCGACGCGATCGACCTACTCCGCCGCAACCGAGCCTCGCTGGCGGTCGTCCGCGACGGAACCGGAGACATCACCGGCATGGTGACCCTCGACGACCTCCTCGCCCGCTACCTGCAACCGCACGCTGCCTGATCGCCGCTTCGTTCGATTGCGGCCTCGTCCGTCACCGACAGACCGTCGCTACGATCACTGGCCATGGACTGGCTCGAGCGGACCGCGAATCTGAGGCAGTGGACCAGAAAGCGGGACGCGCACGCCGCACAAGCCCCTACTGCTCCTGCTCCTGTATGCCCTCGGCCGGTTCCAGGAGGTCGCGGACAGCGAGCTGCGATACAGCGCGGTGGACGAGGACTTGCAGCGGCTGCTTGCCGAGTACGGCCCGCTCAACAGGACGACGCCTGCCTACCCTTTCCACCACCTGTCAGCGATGGCGTATGGGAAGTGCGTACCGACCGCGGACCCGGCAGTCCCGGCACTGGTCTGCGGGACCTTCGGGAGTCGGGAGCCACCGGACGACTCACGCCCGACCTCAGAACTGCCCTACGGCGCGAACAAGAACTGCTGCACCGGATAGCGCGCTCGCTGCTCGAATTGCCCCCCTCGCTCCACAGCGAGTTGAGCGAGGGCGTCGGCCTGAACCTGGAGCCAGCGGCGACCGGGGGCGGCCTGTTATGCCAGGCGCCGAGGAACAGCACCAAAGCCCCGCGTGTGCACCCACAAAAACACATCCAAGCCGACCGACAACGCCCGGGAGCCCCGGGCAGAACGAGGGGCGGAGACCCTTGTGTTCCCCTCTCTCCACGACGCCATGCCCACAGCGTGCCCGTAAGAGTGGACAACCACGGTCAACAGGAGTGCGTCCCGAGGGAGCGCACCACCATCGTCGAGCGCGTACCCGCAGTGCAGAGGCGGTTCAACCGCCCAAGCGCCGTCGCTTCCCAAGCTCAGAGCTTCAGCCGGATGCCTGGTGATCCGTCTCGGCCGTTCAGTGCGTTACTGATCTCTAGAAGGCGGCCTCCGGGCAGAGCGAAGGCGTTGCCGGGGTTTCGGTACGAATGACTGCCGTCGTTGATGCAGACGCCGTCTGCCAGCCTCCAATGAGCAGCAGCCCATTGGCCCTGGTTCTCAAGGAGCATGCTCGCCACGTCGGCGGGCGCGCTCCCCCGCCCCACCCCCACCTTGGCCCTGGGCACCCCGACCACGGAAACGACCACACCAGGTCGCAGCGTTGCGCACCGCGGGTGCGAAAGAGCAGGAGTGCGGGCGGAGTTGGTGCGTTCGGCCCCCCATCCCTGGGGGGCGCGCGCAGCAGGAGGGCGGCAACGACGAGGGGGAACCCGGCCTGGGACTATTTCCCCGCGAGTACGGGGAGCAGTGCACGCGAATCAACGCCCTCCGGGGCGGGTACGACTACAGGTCCGGCCGGTAGTCGACCTGGGCGTGAGAGCAACCCCCGCGGGTGCGGAGAACAGCGGCGCGGCTCGGCCTGGACGGCGCCGACGTTAGAACCGTCCCTGCGGGTGCGGGGACCAGGGCGAACTTGGGATCATCCCATCGGGTGCGAGGAGCAGTCCAGTCGCCAGTCGGCCACGCCAGGGGCGCGCTCGTATGACTTGTTCCGCCGCTGGCAGCGCAACGACACCTGGCATCGGATCTTCGCCGCCCTACAGGCCCGTGTGGACGCTGGGAGCCTGATCACCTGGGATGTCAACATCGACTCCACCGTATGCCGGGCCCACCAGCACACCGCGGGTGCAAGGAAATGGTGGATCTCCAGAGAAGAGCCACCCGGTGGGGTCGTTGTCGAGCAAGCCAACCACGCACGGACGTCGCGCGCCGGGCTGACCGCCGAACTGCACCCGGCTGTCGAGCAGCAACAGAAGCTGATCACGGCCGGGCAGCGCGGCGAGTCCCGCAGTTCTAGGCCATGAAGGAGCGGATCCGGGTGCCCCCGGCTCGGCCCGGGCCGACCACGCACCCGTCCCCGCCGAGTCCGCGCCGGCAAGGCATACGCGTTCCACAGGAAACGCGCCTGCCTGCGCCCACACGGGATCCTCTGCACCATCCTCGGCAAGGCTGAGCAGGCCGCCGACCGCACATGCGGGGCCCATGGTGGCAGGCCGCCGAAGTGCGACAAGGCCGAAGCAAGGGAAGGCATAGCCGTTGAGTGCGGCATCAACCGACTCAAGAGGCACCGTGCCGTCGCAACCCGATACGGCAAACTCGCGGTCGCTGCGAAGCAACTGTCCTCGTCGCAGCGATCAACGAGTGGCCGTGAGCAGCAGCGTGGCCCAACGATTCCTATAAAACGTCGAATTCGTTGCCTTCCGGGTCCTGCAGCAGGACGGCGTAATGCCCCTTGCCCGGCTCATCCGTGACCCGAAGCACGCTGGCGCCGGCTTTGATCAGTCTTTCCACCGTGGTGGTGACCCGCTGCGCGCGGACCGCCAGCGGGACGTCGCGCCCGCCGCCGACCTTCAGGTCCAGGTGTATCCGATTCTTGGCGGCTTTGGGTTCCGGAACCTGCTGGAACCACACCCGGGGCCCTCGTCCTGCGGGATCCACGATCGACTCCGGTATGTCGCCCGCCCCTGCCGGCAACTCTTCCTCGGGCACCCCCATGGCTGCCCAGTACTCCCGCCAGGTGGCATGGCCGCCCGGTGGAGGTTCCGGTACGTATCCCAGAGCCTCACTCCAGAACGCCACCAGCCTCTGCGGGTCGACACAGTCGATCGTCAGCTGCACCGTCATCTCCATGAGCAGAGCCTGACAGACACGTCTGACATTCATACCGGACCGACCCCGCAGACGAGAGAGACACCCCTTCGCCCGAATCTAGCCGTGGTTCTGCACTCGACGGATGCCGGGGCTGCCCGGGCTGCAGGCTGGCCGCCGCTCCATGACTGAGCAGGCGGCCGGATCGCGGAGCACATCCGAGTCGGCTGACTTCGCGGCGCCCAGATCATCGTGCGCGAAGTCGATCGACGCAGTCGCTGTCGGCGGCGTGCTTGAACGGCTCGTCCAGCGGGGGCTGCGGCGGGCGCGCTCGCCACCATAGGCCCGAAGAGACGATCCGAGGTCGGCGAGGGCCCGGCCGCCGCCTGCCCAGATTGCGCGGCCCGTGGCCCGTGGTTACCGAGCAGGCACAGTGGCTGATCCTGCGCCTCGGTGAACGTTCCAGGACCCGGCCGGGGACGGCTCGGATGGCACGGACAGTGGCGCCGACCTGACGGACCGGGCCCAGTGTAGTGACGGGCCCTCGTGCCCGGCCGCCGCCTCCAGGCGTGCGGTCGGGCCGGGGGCACCGCCGCTACGGCACAACCCTGTTTTCAAGCCCGTCGTTGGAACCACGGGGCACAGGGGGCACTTCCGTGGTTGGCTCCCTCCTACGCTGCCGTTGTCTCAGGACACCACGCGCAGGTGTGTCGGCCACCCGATCCGGTCCAGGAGCCGGAACATCTTCTTGATGTCGTCCGGGTTCAGCTTCACGCAGCCGTTAGACCTGTAGTCGCCGCTGCCATCCCAGCGACGGGACTCGCTGCGGCCCCGGCTCCCGTCGCGGTTCATCTCGGAGTGGATGAACATCTCAGTCCGGGTCAAGGTGCCCTAGGAGCACTTCATGTCCTGGAGGTAGACGGCGTAGCCCTTGATGAGCCTGCCGTTGTACGTGCGGGACTTGAGCTTGATCTTCCAGTTGCCGTCCGGCATCGGGCCCTTGGCGCGCACGCAGTCGTTGGTGATACCGAGGCCAGATCCGGCGATGTAGGTGGCCCACAGCTTCTTGCCCTGGTAGACGGAGAGCCGCGAGTTGGCGGGGGCGCCCTGGTTCTTGTCGAAGACCAGGGTGGTTGAAGTGGACGGCGCCTGCGCCGGCTTCTGTGCGGCAGCGGCCGGTGCCAGGGCCAATGTGGTCACCACGGCCCCCGCGAGCAGGGTGCCGAGCACAAGTCGTCCGTTGCTGTTCATGTGCTTTCCCTCGTTCCTCCCGCACGGTCGGTGTCCCGGCCGCGCATGTGTGGCCTCTGTGTGATTGGTGCGGTACGGGCGTGTGTCCATGACCGCTGCGGTCCGGATGCGAGCAGCCCCGGACCGCGGCGCTAACCGGGGCGGGCGGGATGGCCCGTCCGCCCGGGGGTGTGGTCAGGCGATGGCGAGGCGTACCTGAGCGGACTGTGTTCCTGCGAACGTGTAGGAGAACTGCTCCCAGGACGCCGGAGCTGCAGGCGGACTTCGTGGCGTAGTCGCCGTTGCCGGCGTTGATGCGGACCTTGGCGCACTTGCCGTCCGTGCGGGTGTCCTGCAGCCAGCCGGCCACCGTGACGTTGCCGCCCGAGCAGCTCAGGCGCCAGCTGGCCGCCGCCCCGTCGGTCACCGGGGATGCCGAGGACGGGCAGGTGGCCGCGCTGGCCGGGCTTGCGGCGCCGACGGCCAGCCCGCCGGCGAGGATGACGGCTGACACAGCGGACGTGAGGGTCTTACGGAAAGCGGACATGGGTGCCCCCTTCGGGCAGCGTGCTGACAGGAAGCGGACCGGGCGAGGAACCACGGTCATCCGCGACGGGGCGGGTGACCGGGAGTGCCGGCCGCAAAATCAGCATCGCCGGGGCAAGGGGGCGGGAAAAGCGATTGCGGCTGCTTGCACAGGCGCATCGATGCGCCGTGCATAGCAGGGCTATGACCTGCGGCTATGGGTCTGATGCAGGAAGGAATGCACGATGCGGCGGACGAGCGTGCCGCGCCCTCACGGTGACACGGAGGCCCTCTGGTAATCCGGTGCTTTGACAGGAGCGAGCTGTTTCACCAGCAGCACCAGCCAGGTGCCCTCATCGACTCGACCGGTCACGGGCAGGCCCCACGTGCGCTGGAAGTGCCTCACGTCTTGGGCGGTCTCCGCGGAGAACCTCCCCGTCACCGCTGTGCCGCCGAGCCCGACGTTGTTCAAAAGTTCCTGCACGGCCCGTACCTTGAGCGTTGCGGATCCCGGCCCGACCTCTTCCACCAGCTCCGGCCAGGTCTGATCGCCCGCCTTTCCGTCGGCCGGCAGGCCGACCTTGCGCTGAAAGTGCATCACGGCGTCCTGGGTGTCCTGCCTGAAGACGCCGTCGGTCCGCACCTTGTAGCCCTGCGCGTTCAGGAGGTACTGCAGGACACGGGCACGGGTGAACTGGTCCTGCTGGTCCACGCGCAGCAACGGCCACTTGTAGGGGGCCTCGCTCACGCCAACGGAACCGGTCGCACCAGTTGCGGCCTCGGCCGTGCGGTCCTCGGTGAAGAACCATGCGTGGACGGCCGCTCCGGCCATGAAGGCGGAAACAAGGGCCGCTGCGGCCAGGGCCGGTCCAAGCCACCGGGGACGGGGCCGAGCGGAGGGGCCGCGGCCGGTGGTGAGGGCGGGGGTGGCGTCGGGTGCGGGGGTTTCCGCGGATGTATCCGCGTCGGGCGTCGGCGCGGGGTGCTCCCCTGCATCGGTGGCCCGTTGGCGGCTGTTCTCGCGCATCGCGGCCCGGCACAGCTCCCGTGCCCGTTCGAGCTCCGTCGCCGGGGCGTGCAACTGGGCATGCAGAGCATCCACCACTCTCAAAGGAGCGGTCGACAGGTGCTTGGGATTCAGGTAGCGCGACAGGGTTGTCTGGTCGACCCCCAGCCTTGCCGCCAGCGCCTGCTGTGTCGGCCGGGTGCCGCCGGCCGGGCTTGCGGCTTCTTCCCACCAGCGGCGCAGCAGCTGCGCCAGCTGCACCCCCGCGCTGCGCTCCGCGTCCTGGCCGCCCGGCTCCTGGACCATGTACGTGTCCCCTCCCTGTACGAAGCATCTTGGGGCCTCTGCATCGCCTGCATAGCGGCATAACGGCAGGTCAGGTCGATGCATCTCGGTAAGCAGAATGCATGGGCCTCGGTTGCGCTGATCGTAGTGAAGTGATCACGGCGGATGGCGCCGCCGTGTGCGGGCCGTTGACGGTCCAGGCCTGGCTCCGGCAGGTCTGTGACCGTGCGGCTGAGCCGTCTCCGTCTTCAGGGGAGCCCACGCGGGAGCCGTCGTGGACAGCAGACGTTCACTCAGACGAGTGCACGGGACAGTGTCATGCCACATGGAGCATGCCGACGAAGCTACGACGCGATACGCGCCCACGCCTCCTCGACCCGGGCGGCCTGATGCGCGATGCTGGCGGCCGGTCCAGCGGACGTGACCCGAGCTCTCCAGACAGCGCCGCGACAAACGGCATCGCGACCCACTCGGGCCACGCGAGACCAGAGCCTCACGACCAGGTTGGATAGGACCCTCTGAATCTGAATCAATCGGAAGGAGGCCCGCCGCTATCCGAACTCGTGGTCCGCAGCGGTAGAAAGTGTTCGCGGACCAGGATCAGGTCGTCGATCCAGTCGTCCAGCTCCTCCTCGTCTCGCGTGGTCACCCTGCAGGAATGGGATGTGCCGTCGGCCAGGCGGACAGTCACGGTCAGTCCCATGCCACGACCTGATTCCGTGTAAGCGACGTCATGGACGCTGGACCAGGGGAAGTCGGCCTGGCGGCCGTTGAGGCCGAGGGAGATGCCCTCGACGTCGGCCACGACAGCGTTCTTGCGGTCCATGGCCAGGAACTGCGGGCTCTGTTCCACTGCGTCGACCGTGGGCGGCAGACTCGGCGGCCCAGACGGCTTCGGCGGTGCGGGTGGAAGTGCCGGGGAGGGGTCGACAAGCGTGCGCTCGTACTGCGCAGGCCGTCGCCAGGGAACAAGCGCGTCGAGCAGTTGCTCGGCTGTCGGGCGCTGCTGTGGAATCTTGGCCATACAGGCCGCCACGGTGTCGCGCAAAGCCTCGGGCAGAGCGGTGAGGTCTGGTTCGTGGTGGACGGAGCGGTACATCAGGCTCGCTGGTGTGCCGTCTCCGAAAGGGCTGCCGCCGGCAGCCGCCACGAGGACGGCGCCCAGGGCGAAGATGTCTGCTGCCGGTGACACCTGCAGTCCTTCGGCCTGCTCTGGCGCCAGGAAACCGGGTGTGCCGACGGCGACGCCCGTCATGGTCAGGCGTGAGCCCTCGACGGCGCGAGCGATGCCGAAGTCGACTACCCGGGGACCGTCTTCGGCCATGATGATGTTGCCGGGCTTCAGGTCTCGGTGGACCAGGCCGCACTTGTGGATGGCCTGCAGGGCCTCGGCCAGCGCCAGCCCCAGTTGTCTCAGCTTCTCTTCCGGCATTGGCCCCTGGGAGGCGAGGAGCTGGGCAAGGTTGAGGCCGGGGATGTAGGCGGTGGCCAGCCAGGGGGTAGGCGCTTCAGGGTCGGCGTCAACGACCGGTGCCGTGTGAAAACCACCCACCGCACGGGCAGCAGTGATCTCTGCCCGGAAGCGCTCCCGGAATCCGGCATCGCGCGCAAGCTCCGGTTTGGCTACCTTCACCGCCACCGGACGCCCGCCTCTGGAGCGGGCGAGGTAGACCGTGCCCATCCCGCCTTCACCGAGTACCCGTTCGATCGCATACGAGCCGATCCGCTCCAACACCCCTCCCCCGCAAGCGCTCTCACGCGCCACCTTAGAGCAGTCCCCCTCACACACGCTGACAGAGGCGCCACCGGCGGAGAAGCTGACGGGCCGACTGCTCGCGCACGATGCGCACCAACATCGCTTTCTCCCTGCTGCCCAGCAATACGCCACTGAGTGGGAGCCAGCGTTCGACGAGGCGTTCGACGGCGGCCGGCCGAGCGGCGCTGCCGCGTGATCCTCCGCGTCGACCGCGCCTGGCTGCTGGAAGGCGCGCACCAATACCTCTGGGGCCGACCCGGACGTGACCGACTACGGCGTCCTCGCGGCCGCGGTCGCCTGGCACGTCGACGAGGTCATGGACGTACCTGGGTACGCCGACCTTCACCACCGGGCCGCCGCGCTCATGCACCTCCGTATCCGGGTGCCCGCGCTGGAGTCCCGCAACGAACTGTTCGGAGCAGTCACCGCCGCGGCGTACCTGACGGCATCCGGCGCAACGGTCACCGTCACGCCGAAGGACGCCGTCGCGCCGCGCCCGCCACCCGGGTGCGTGACGGACGAGTTGACCGCGGCCGAGCGACACCCCGCTGCGCACCCAACCCACCAGACACGCGGTCGAGTGCGGGTAACGGCGGCCGATGAACGGCGCGACCCGTCGTGGCCAGGGAACCATCCGCGCGGATGGGGCCTGCGGCTGCGAGAGGAGACGAGTAGCGTGCGGGCCATACGCTTGCGCTGGGGCTGGATCGAGCCCGTGATGCCTGTGCCGTACGTACCGACCCTCGGCCCGCACCGTTCGGAAGAGCTCCTTCCAAAACTGTTGGAGGCCGTCGTGGCGACGGTTGGCTTCCGGCCAGTTCCTCGCGTACGACAAGGACCGCCGCTGGTCGGCCACGAAGGCTGAGCACGTCCTGGTCGACCAGGACGTCGAGGACCGCGGGGACACGCGACCTCCCCCGGTGGCCCCTTCCCGCCACAGCGTGAACAGGCTCTCCCGGCTGCTGTCCGCCGCCCGCGGCCTCAGAATCGGATCGGGAGGTGGCGGGGTCCGCGGAGCATGGCGTTCTGCCGGTAGGGAGGCGGGTCCTCGACCAGGTTTGCCGTGCCGAGGTGAGGGATCAGCGCGCCGAGCGCGGCGTGGGCCTCGACGCGGGCGAGGGATCCGCCGTAGCACAGGTGGATACCGCTGCCGAAGCCGAGGTGCTCGTTGTCCGGGCGGGTGGGGTCGAACCGGTCGGGATCATGGAACCGCCCGGGGTCGCGGTTTCCCGAGGCCAGGACCAGAACGACGGGTGTACCTCGGGCGATCGGTGTACCGGCCACGTCGATGTCGGCGAGCGGGATGCGCTCACGCATGTGTACCGGAGGTTCGTAGCGCAGCAGTTCCTCCACCGCTCGCGGCAGCAGGTCCGGTTCACGGCGCAGTCGGTCCAGGTGCGCGGGTTGGCGCAGCAGGGTGAGCACCCCGTTGGTGATCAGGTTGACGGTGGTCTCATGTCCGGCGATGAGAAGCAGCACGGCTGTTTCCGCGAGTTCCTCCTGGGTGAGGCGGCGGGCCGGGTCCGGCTCGTTGACGAAGGCGGAGAGCATGTCGTCGCTCGGGTTGCCGCGACGCTGCTCGGCGAGGTTCACCAGGTACCCGCCCATCTCGATCCGCGCCTGGTCGCCCGCCTTGTCCGTCTCGGTGGCCTCCTCGCCGGGCCTGACGTCGGCCGCCGCGACCAGAGCATCGGACCAGGCCCGGAACAGTGGCTCGTCCTCGTGGGGCACCCCGAGCAGGCGGCAGATCACGGTGACGGGCAGCGGGTAGGCGAAGTCGTCGACGATGTCGATCTGCCGACCCCCCTCGAAGGAACCCATCAGGTCCTTGGCGATCTCGTCGATCTCGCCGCGCATCGAGTCGACCCGGCCCGGGCTGTGCGGCGGGCCGAAGGGCCGCATGGCCAGGGTGCGCAGCCTGTGGTGCTCGGGGTCGTCGAGCCGCAGGAACGGCGGCTTGTGGGTCACCTCTCCGCCGGTGCGGGGGTCGACACTCATGCGCGGGTCATGGAGCAGCGCGGCGATCTCGTGGTAGGTCCCGACCAGACAGCTGCCGTCCGCCTGCCGCACCACGGGACCGGACTCGCGGAGTTCCGCGTACAGCGGGTAGGGGTTGGGGCGGCTGGCGTAGTCGGTGATCCGTGCCAGCAAAGTCTCGGAGTCCATGGTGGCTCCTCGTGGTTGTGCGGGACTCGCGTCAGTTCCCGGGCTACACCACCGTCAGCCGTCGATCGGGAAGGTAACCAGTGAGCGCGACGGTGGGGCCGTGCGACAGCCCTTTCGGATCCGGCACGTCGGAGGGAATCGGGACGTCGGCCGCGATCGCGCGGTCCTGGGCTCCGGGCGGGGGCGGGAACGGAGCCGCGGTCTCGATCAGGTGCCGGTAGTAGTCGAGCGACTTGGCCATGTCGACGGTGACCGCGGCGGTGACCCGCCCTTGGTAGCCGTAGACCATCGTCAGGCGGCGCGCCTCCAAGGAGCCCTGGGCGATGACCACGTAGTCGGAGTAGGTGGGCACGCCGACCGATTTGATGTTGAGCCCGAACTGGGTCGACCAGAACGAAGGGACGGCCAGGTGCGGGCGCTGAAGCGGCCCTGGGTTGACCATGTTGTGTGCCGCCACCTCGGCCTGCTCGACCGCGTTTCCCCAGTGCTCCAGGGAGAGCATCTGGTAGCCGAACAGCGGGTGCGGGAAGCGGGAGACGTCACCGGCCACGAAGACGTCGTCGGTGACGATTCCGTACATGTTGAATGCCCGGCAGCCGGCGTCGCAGGCGATCCCGCGGGGGCCCGCGGCCAGCCCGGACTCCGCCAGCCACTCGACGTTGCGGATGGCGCCCAGCGCCACGACGCAGACGTCGGCGTCGACGCGACTGCCGTCGGACAGCTCAGCACCGGTGATGCCGCCGTTTCCGCGCAGGGCGGTCACCGTCACTCCGGTGCGCAGATCCACACCGTGGTTGCGGTGCATGACGGCCGCGAGCTTGGACAGGGTGCCACCGAGCGCGCCCACCAGGGGTGCGGGGCCGCGTTCGGCGACCGTGACCTCCAGTCCCCGTTCCCGGCATGCCGAGGCGATCTCCGAGCCGGTGAAACCGGCGCCGATCACCAGCACCCGCTCCGGCCCCGCATGCAACCGCTCTGCCAGCCCCGCGGCATCCTCGCGGGTGCGCAGGGTGAACACCCCGTCCAGAGCGCCCTCCTCCGCGTTGGGCCAGGGCCGCGCCCGGGTTCCGGTGGCGATCAGCAGCCGGTCGTACGGCAGTGACTCGCCGTCCTCCAGCAGCACCTGTTTCGCGAGCAGGTCCACGCCGGCGGCCCGTACTCCCAGCCGCCAGTCGGCGTCCGGGTCTCGGCGCATCGGCAGCTCGGTGGTGTCCGCCGTCGCCTGACCGAGCAGCACCTGCTTGGACAGCGGCGGCCGGTCGTATGGCGGGTGGGGCTCGTCACCGACCAGGGTGAGTGAGCCGCTGAAGCCTTCCTCGCGCAGCGCCTCCGCGCCCCGCAGCCCGGCCAGTGACGCACCGACGATGACGATCCGGCCGCTTTTGAGGTCGTCAGGCACCACTGCTCACCTCTTCCCCCAGGAGGATGGCCTGGACCGGGCACGCCGCCGCGGCCTGGCGTACGCGCTCGACCTGGTCGTCGGGGACGGCGGTGGCGTACAGCAGCCCCTCCTCCCCGTGCAGCTCGAATACCTCCGGCGCGAGGAACACGCACTGCGCATAGCCCTGGCAGCGCGTGAGATCGACAACGGTCCGCATCCTCACCACTTCCTCCGTTGTCTCACCCCTCCTTCCAGCATGGGGGTAGATCCGAACCCCCGCACGGGCACGGCGGCGGGGACGGCGGACGTATGCGGCTCCCGTCACCGGAGGGCGGCGGTCAGCACACGACGCGGTCGATGTTAAGGGCGGCGCCGATGCGGGCGAGGTGGCTGAACGCCTGGGGAAAATTCCCCTGTTGTTGTCTGGTGAGGCTGATCCCCTCGGCGTACTGGCCGAGATGGTTGCCGTAGGTGAGCATCTTCTCGAAAACCAGGCAGACCTCGTCCAGGCGTCCGGCGCGGGTGAGGGCCTCGACGCACCAGAACGAGCAAGCCGCTGCGCAGGGCCATGCGGATGGCGCGTTTGATGGCCACCCGGCACCTCGGATGCAGTGGGTGGTCTCGACAGAACGTCGAGCTGTTCGGCGGGCCACGTCGACGAAGGTGGTGCGGCCTTCGGTCAGGGTTGATCGGTGTTCCTGCGGTCGCTGCTGACCGAGCGAGCTGCCCCTCGACACCTCGACACTTCCATACGGCGTATGGTAATTCTCAGAATGGGCGTTCCCTCCACCGCATGGAACGGTGAACCCGGGCACCCTCGTGTCTCACGTCACCTCCGCAGCAGCCGTCGGGTGCAGATCGCACCAACCGGGAAGGAACGACCACGAAGAATCTCACGAAGCGCAAGCGACTTGACCGCAACCAGCACCAAGACAGGCGACACCTTCCTGCAGTTGACCTCCGTCCACGGACGCGCTCCAGCTTCCGCTCGACACATCCAAGGCGCCTGTGGCGTTCGACAGCGACGAGTACGGCCGCAGCAGGGCGGAGCAGGAATCGACCCGCTACGGCTGGCTGGGCAACCACCAGCGTTCGTCCGAGACGGTCAGCTCCCTGATGCTCATGGGTGTTCGCCTCTACAATCCGGACACCGGCCGCTTCCTGTCCGTCGACCCGGTCTACGGCGGCAACGAGAACGCCTATGAGTACTGCGGCGGTGACCCCGTCGCCTGCATCGACACCACGGGAAAGCTAGGGGTGCGCTGGTGGAAGGCGTGGTGGTCTCCCAAGTACTTCATCAGGCTGGACCTGAACCGGTCGGAGACCCGTTGGATCGCATTCGGTACGGGCAGCGCCGCAGGTTCCTCAGCTGGGCCAAGGACATCAAGTGAATCCCGAAGATCTAGAAGCACGCGATCACCGCCGTGCGCGGGTACCTCTGGTACTTCACCGTGGTAGCCGGATACGCCGTAGCCCGTAAGTAGTGCACTTCGGTGATCTCCGGTGCCCTCAGACTGGGAGGCAACGTATTCATTCCCGTTCCGCCCACGATCTGGACGCGTCGATGCTGAACCAACGCCCCACCGGTACGACCAAGCGCCGCTTCGCGCCGGCCCTGGAGATAACTGCCGCCACGATCCTGGGGGCTCTAGCCATCGCCCTCGGCGTCCAGCAGGAGACCGCGCTCGCCGTGCTCATGGCCGTGGGCTGCGGTTCCTTCCTCATGGACGCAGCGCGACGTGTCCGTAGGACCGGCAGAAACTGACACCCGGTCCGACATGTCGCCCAGCCGAACTGGGCGACCGGCCCGGACACGTCAACGCTAAGGAAAGCGTTGGCTGACCTGGTCTTCCGGTGGTGCCCCCCCGGCACAGCGGCGGGGCCCCCCAAAACATAAGGGGGCCCAACGCCCGGCCACGCAAGAGGATGTTTGGGCTGTGTCTTTTAAAAAAAAAAAAACCCCCCAGAA
>NZ_JBHWJQ010000057.1:0-41054 GCF_042731435.1 Streptomyces sp. NPDC059861
TCATCTCCCTCATCGCCGTCATCAACGCCTACAACCGCATCAACGTCATCAACCAGCAGCCCGCCGGCAGCTACCAGCCCGGCCAGTTCGGCTGATCCACCACCCCGACCGGCCCACCCGGTCCCCGCTTCACCGTCGTAACTGACAGCCGTCCGGCGCGGGCCTCCGTACGCTCTTCGAGGACTGTGACGGCGTCTTCGGTCCGGCCGGCGTCCGAGGTGGCCCAGGCTCTCCTGGGCCACCGGCGCCGGTCGGCGTACGGGGTGCACGGGATGCCGCCTCCGACAAGAACCCGGCCGCCCGGCGGGCGCGTTCAGTGGTGGTGGCCGTGCCGGCCGAGGGTCTCCGCGGGAGTCGCTCCGGGGCGGATCCACTGCGGCACGGGGCGGCTGGTCGGGCCCCAGGTGGCGTTGCCGTCCGCGTCCGATCGCCAGGACCAGCACGGGCCGCGTCCCTCGGGCCGGCCCTCGGGGTTGTCCTCCCAGGCCTCGCCCCGGCCGTAGGGCGTCATGTCGAGCAGGCCGAGTGACCCGTTGACCCGCTCGTTGCCACGGCCCGTGGTGGAGTAGGTGAGGAACACGCGCTCGCCGTCGCGCAGGAAGCTGGTGAGGTAACCCATGGGGCCACCGACCGGCGCGGCCACGTCGCGCACCGAGTACCAGGGCTGGGTGTAGCCCATGAACTCGACGTAGGAGGCCACCTCGTCCCAGCGGCCCGTGGTCAGGATGGCGAACGAGACGCCGCGCGCGTTGAGGTAGACGGCGTCCTTCAGGTGCCACGCCGTGGTGGTGCAACCCTCGCACTGCCCCTGGTGCGGGGCGCCGTCGTACCACATGTGCTTGTAGACCACGAGCTCGTCGCGGCCCTGGAACAGGTCCAGGAAGGGCACCGGGCCGTCGGGTCCGACGACCTCGACCTTCCCGTCGAGCTCCACCATCGGCAGCCGGCGGCGGGCCGCGGCGAGGGCGTCGCCCTCGCGGATGTGGGCCTTCTCGCGGACCAGGAGCTCGTCCCGGGCGGCCTGCCAGGTGGCCAGGTCGACGACGGGCGGGTGCCCGGGCAGCGCGGTGGTCGGGTCGTCCGGCGGGGTCGTCATGATGTTCTCCGTGGTGTGTCGTGGGTGTGCCAGGCAGCGCCGTAGTACGACGTTCCGCCACGGTCACCGGAACAGACTCGCGCCCCGGCCGAAACTCATCGCGACGGACGGCGCCCCGGCCGAAACCACCGGCGACCAGGGCTTCCGCCCCGACGAGCGACCTGGTGGATTCCGCGAGACCCTGAGAGCGGGGACCATGCCCGACGGGCCATCTCAAGGGCTGACAAGAGCGGCGACGCACATCCAGCACACACCCGCACCTAGCGAGGAAGGCGGGCCGCGATGACCGAAGCGGATACGGGCGCCACGGGGCGGAGCCAGGTCGGTCCGAGCCCACTCTCGGCGGTCAGGCTGAGCGTCAACGACGAGGCGCGGGAACTGGAGGTGGATCCGCGCACCACGTTGCTCGACGCGCTACGCGAACATCTGCACCTGAGCGGGACCAAGAAGGGGTGTGACCACGGGCAGTGCGGTGCCTGCACCGTGCTGATCAACGGCTGGCGCGTCAACTCCTGCTTGACGCTCGCCGTCATGCACGAGGACGACGAGATCGTCACCGTCGAGGGTCTGGGCGATCCCGGCGCCATGCACCCCATGCAGCGCGCCTTCGTCGAGAACGACGGCTTCCAGTGCGGCTACTGCACGCCGGGCCAGATCTGTTCGGCCGTCGGCATGCTCGCCGAGGTGGAGGCGGGCTGGCCCAGCCATGCCACCGCCGACGTGGGCTCGCCGGACGTCGCGTTGACGAATGAGGAGATCCGCGAGCGGATGAGCGGCAACATCTGCCGGTGCGCCGCCTATCCGAACATCGTCGCGGCCATCCGCAGCACGGCGGGAGGTGGGCCGCAATGAGGTCGTTCACCTACGAGCGCGCGACGGACGTGCCGACCGCGATCGCCGCGGTGTCCGGCAACGGAGCCAAGTACATCAGCGGCGGCACCAACCTGCTCGACCTGATGAAGCTCGGCATCGAGACGCCCAGTCACCTGGTCGACATCAGCCGGCTTCCGTTGCGGGACATCGAGGAACTCCCGGACGGCACATTGCGCATCGGCTCCCAGGCCGTCAACTCCGTGGTGGCCGGCGACCATCGTGTGCGCGCCCGCTGGCCCATGGTGTCGGAGGCGTTGGTGGCCGGCGCCTCGGGGCAGTTGCGCAACAAGGCGTCCACCGGCGGGAATCTGCTGCAGCGCACCCGCTGCCCGTTCTTCTACGACACCGCCGCGGGCTGCAACAAACGCGACCCCGGATCCGGATGCTCCGCGATCGGCGGGTTCAACCGCATACACGCGATCCTCGGTGCCAGCGACTCCTGCATCGCCACCCATCCGTCGGACATGGCCGTCGCGATGACCGCGCTGGACGCGGAGGTCGAACTGGTCGACGCCGAGCAGGCGGTACGCCGTGTCGCCCTCTCCGACTTCTACCGGCTGCCGGGCGACACACCACACATCGAGAACGAGCTGAGGCCGGGCGAGATGATCACGGCTGTCGTCCTGCCCCCGCCCCCGCCGGGCCGGCAGAAGTACCGCAAGGTGCGCGACCGGGCGTCGTACGAGTTCGCGCTGGTGTCCGTCGCGGCCCTCGTCTCGACCACCGACGAAGGAATGATCAGTGAGGTGCGTGTGGCGTTCGGCGGCGTGGCGCACAAACCCTGGCGCGCCGTCGAGGCGGAGGCCGCGCTGATCGGCCGTCCGGCAACGATGGCGACGTATCGCGCCGCGGCCGAGGAGGCGATGCGCGACGCGGTCGGGCAGGGACACAACGACTTCAAGATCGACCTGGCCAGGCGCACACTGTGCCGCACGCTGGCGCAGGTGGCCGGGTCGAGCTGAGGAGGCGACATGATCGGGCATGCCGTGCACCGCGTCGACGGCCCGTTGAAGGCCACCGGTCGGGCGACCTACGCCTACGAGCACTGGGAGACCGGTCAACCGCTCTACGGTTTCATCGTCGGCGCGACGATCGGCAAGGGCCGCATCAGCCGGATCGACACCGAGGAAGCCGAGCGCGCACCGGGTGTGCAGTGGGTGATGACGTATCTCAACGCCCCGGAGCAGGGGCCGCGCGACGAGTCGATCCCGTTCGAGTACTGGCGCGCCCAGCCGGAGATGACCGACGCCGACGTCCACTACTTCGGACAGCCGGTGGCGCTCGTCGTCGCGACGACCTTCGAACAGGCCCGGGCCGCGGCCGATCTCGTCGACGTCACCTACAGCACCGGGCGGGGTCGTTTCGACTTCGGCGAGTTCGAGGACGACGTGTACATCCCCAAGGTGGTGAACGCGGGCCTGCCCACGGACACCGCGGTGGGCGACTTCGACACCGGGTACGCCGGTGCGGAGATCCAGATCGACCAGCAGTACACGACGCCGTACGAGTTCTCGCTGCCGATCGAGCCCAACTCGTGCATGGCGGCTCCTGACGGCGAGGACCTGGTCGTCTACGTCAGCTCCCAGATCGTCGACGCGGCGCAGGCCTCGGTCGCCGCCACGCTGCGGATGGACCCGGCGCGCGTGCACGTCGTCACGCCGTTCGTCGGCGGGGGGTTCGGTTCCAAGCTGGGCATCCATTCCGAGACGATCCTCGCGGCGATGGCCGCCCGCGAACTGGGCCGCGCGGTCAAGATCGCGATGACTCGTCAGCAGGTGTTCCAGCTCGTCGGCATGCGCCCCACGTCGAGCCAGCGGGTACGGCTGGGCGCGGAGCGCGACGGACGGCTCACGGCGATCGCCCACGACGTCACCATGCACACCAACCCGGACATCGAGTACGCCGAGCAGACGGCCGCCACCACCCGCAGCCTCTACGCCGCGCCGCACCGGCTGACCAGCCACCGGCTGGCGGCACTTGACCTGCCGCGTGGCACGGACGTCCGGGCGCCGGGCGAGGCGCCGGGCATGCTGGCCGTCGAGTCGGCGATGGACGAGTTGGCCCACACGCTCGGGATGGATCCGGTCGAGCTGCGGATCCGCAACGAGCCGACCGTCGATCCCGAGCGGGACGTGCCGTACAGCGACCGGCATCTGGTCGAGTGCATGCGCGAGGGTGCGCGCCGGTTCGGCTGGGAGAACCGGCCGGACGCCCCGGCGAGTCGCCGCGAGGGACGCTGGCTGATCGGGTACGGCATGTCGGCCGCGATCCGGGGACACTTCCAGGGGCCGACAAGCGTGCGCGTACGGGTGGGTGCCGACGGCAAGGCGGTCGTCCTCACGGACATGACCGACATCGGGACGGGCACGTACACCATCCTGACCCAGGTGGCCGCCGAAGGGCTCGGACTGCCGCTGGAACGGGTGCGGGTGGAACTCGGGCGCTCCGACTTCCCCACCAGCTGGGGGTCAGGAGGCTCGTGGGGTGCCACCAACTCGTGCTCCGCGGCGGACCGGGCGTGCGCGGCACTGCGCACGAAGCTGCTGGAGGCGGCCTGCGGTGACGAGCGTTCCCCCCTGCACGGCCTGGATGCGGCCGGCGCCGAGTTCCAGGCGGGCGGCGTGCGCATCGGCGGGGCCTCCGACGAGCTGAGCGACATCGTCGCGCGCAGCCATCCCGAAGGGTTGGAGGCGGAGGGTCAGATCCGCTTCATGGGTGACGAGCCGAACTACACGGAGTACTCCATCAACACCTACGGTGCGCATTTCGCCGAGGTGGGCGTCGACGCGGACACCGCCGAGATCCGACTGCGGCGCATGCTCGGCGTGTTCTCGGTGGGCCGCGTGTTCAACCCGATGACGACCCGCTCGCAGCTGATCGGCGGCATGATCTGGGGAGTCGGCGCGGCCCTTGAGGAAGAGGCCGTCGTGGACCCGCGATCCGGCGCCTTCGTCAACCGCGACTTCGCCGGCTACTTGGTGCCGGTCCACGCCGACATCCCCGGCGTCGACGCCGTCGTCCTCGACGGGTACGACGACAAGGCCAACCCGCTGGGCGCGAAGGGCGTCGGTGAGGTGGGCATCTGTGGGGCCGGTGCGTCGGTCGTGAACGCGGTGTTCAACGCCACCGGGATCCGCGTACGCGACTTCCCGATCACCATCGAGAAGATACTGCCTGGTCTGCCGCTGCTGGAGACCTGACACCGGGCCCGAGTGACCCGTCGTCAACCAAGCCCTCAATCAGCGTTCGGACTTGGAATCCTGCTGTCTGGATGGCGGTCACCGTCGGATTGATCGGGGCACGACGTTCAGTGGCCGGGCTCGCGCGGGTCAGCGGGAGCCCGCCATCGGCATGCCTGACACGCCCGCCAGCCGGCGTACCGCGACGGCCGACGCACACCTTCCGAAGACTGGCGTGGCCGCCCGGCTCGTCTCGCCTGCCTCTCTGAGCAGGGTCGATGTGGCATTCCGCACACTCGATTCCCGCTAGCGGTAGGTGAGAACCACCGCTGGCTGCAAAGACACCGCTCCCTGTGGGCGCAAAGCTGGAGGCAGTTCGGTTGCCGCCCGCGGAGGCGGAGAAGTTGCCGCCGCAGGCTCGAGCGACCCGCAGCCGACTATTCCGTTTTCTGGAGGGACACATCATGAACGCAAAGGCATCCAAGATCGCGCGCCTGGCTTCCGTTCCTGTCGCCGTGGCAGCCCTGAGCTTCGCGGGGGTCGGCGCCGCCAGTGCCGCCACCGCCCCCTCGGAGGCGCACAGCGGCTCCGTCAGCACGAGCCACTTCAACGCTCGAGGTTTCGACAGTCGTCACTTCCACGATGACGGCGTCGGCAACTGGTGGAACAGCGGCTACGACGGAGGCTACGACAACGACCACGGTGGCTACGGCCATGACAACGGCTATGGCGGTCACGGCGGCTACGGCGGTCACGGCGGAGGCCATGGCGGCGGTCATGGCGGAGGCCACGGCGGCGGTCACGGTGGCGAAGGCCACGGCGGCGGCGGTCACGGTGGCGGAGGCCACTGAGCAGCACCAAGGGCGGGTGAGCGTCCCGCTCTCGACTCCGGGCTGGTCGGTCGAACCGACCAGCCCTGAGTCGTGCCTCGATGCGGCATCGCCCGCGCTCGCCGCGTGCTCACCCACCGCGCCTCGCCGACAATGTGGGTATGACGCCAGGAACCATCAGCACCGGGGACGGGCCCGGCGACGAGGGACCGGCTGTGGCGGATCTGCGCGTCGTCCTCGCCGACGACGACGTTCTGCTCCGCGAAGGACTGGCCAGCCTGCTGCAGCGGTCCGGCTGCGCGGTGGTGGGTCAGGCCGCCGACGCGCCGCAGTTGCTGGACCTGGTCCGGCGGGTGACGCCGGAACTGGTGGTGGTGGACATCCGGATGCCGCCGGGACAGAGCACAGAAGGGCTGGAGGCGGCACGCACCATCCGGCAGGAGTACCCCACCATGGGCATTCTCGTCCTGTCGGCGCACGCCGAGGTGGAGCACGCGATGGAGTTGCTGGCCAGTGGCCGCAGCATCGGCTATCTGCTCAAGAGCCGCGTGCGTGACGTGCGGGAGTTCCTCGAGGCACTGCAGCGGATCGCCAGGGGCGGTTCGGTGGTGGACCCGGCGCTGGTGCAGGAACTGGTGTCCGTCCGTCGCAGGGCTGATCCCCTGGACGTGCTCAGTGCGCGGGAGCGCGAGGTGCTGGAGCTCATGGCGGAGGGCCGGTCCAACGCCGGGATCGGCCGGCGGCTCTGGGTCACCGAAGGCACGGTGGAGAAGCACGTGCGGAGCATTCTCGCCAAACTGAACCTGCCGGAGACCGACGACGACCACCGCCGTGTCCGGGCAGTGATCACCTTCCTGGAGGCCCGTTGACCGGGCCGCGCCGGTAGCTCTCGCCCGCGCCGGCGAGCAGAGCACCGATGGCGTCGCCCGACAGTGCCGTCTTGCTCAGGAAGCCCACCGCGGGGCTCGCCTCGATCAGATCGGCGTAGTCGTCCTCGGCGTGGCTGGAGATCAGGATCACCAGGAGGGCCGCCGGACCGGCCTCCCCGTGCAGGCGGACGGCCAGGTCGAAGCCACATTCGGAGCCGAGGTTGATGTCCACCAGCGCCACGTCCGGCCGGAGCCGCTCCGCGAGCCGCAGCGCCTGGGCGCTGTCGGATGCCACGCCCACAACGGCGACTCCCTGGCGCTCGAGCAGGCAGCGAGCGGCGCTCAGGAAGTAGTCGTTGTCATCGACGATCAGGCAACGCAGCATGCCTTCAGAATCCCAGGGCGGCACCTCGGTGGCATCCCTGCTAGCTGTATTCGCAGCCGTTCGCGCCGCATTCGTGTCCGCCGCCGACAGGCGCACTCACCATCCCCCGTGCACTGTCGTCAGCTGCGGTTCTGCCATTCATTCCCGCTGACCGGTACTGACGTTGGGCGCTGGCTTGGAAGACACACACGGGTACCGGAGCCGAACATGGGAATAACTGGCACGGACGGCACTCCGAGCTCGGCGGCGCCGTCGAGGAAGGAGGTGAGGGCAGTGACGCACGACCACAGCGCGAAGAAGTCGGCCCGTCCCTGGGCTCTGGCACACCTTCCGGAAGCCGCTGGGGAAGCGCGTACGATCGCTCAGGAGCTGTTGAGCGGGTGGGGGGTCGCCGGTGAGGTCGCGGACTCGGTCCTGCTGACCGTCTCGGAACTGGTCGCCAATGCCGTACAGCACGCGCAACCGCCGCTGTGCATGGGGCTGGGCTGTAACCACGACACCGGGCACGTGCACGTGGAGGTTTCCGACGGAGGTCCTGCCTCCGACGACTGGGCAGCCGGTCTCGCCGACGACGAACACGGCCGGGGACTGATGATCGTCGATCAGCTCGCCGCGGCCCACGGCGATCGCCGGGAAGCGGGCCGCGCCATCCACTGGGCGGACATCGCCTACGCACTGTGACGCGACCGGGCCGCCTCGTCGCAGACCGTCCCGAAGCGCCCCTACCCCAGTTCGGTCAGCCCCGGCCCGATTGCCGTGATATGTCATACTTTGGGTAATTACGTCAATTCTTGGTCGGCCAGGGAAGCGATGGGATGGGACGGCGTCGGATCCGCTCGCCGGGTCTGCGGTGGTGGAACCGGCTGTTCGCCAGCGTGACCATGGTGGCCGCAATGACGGGCTTCATCGCACTACTGAGGCCACACACAGCCTCTCTGCACCTTTCGGTGCTCTATCTGCTCGTGGTCCTTCCCGTCGCCGTGGTCTGGGGGACCCGACTGGCACTGATCACATCGGTGCTGTGCGTCGTTGTCTACGGGTACCTGTTCGTACCACCGTTCCAGGCGTACCCGATCGCGAACTCCGAGGACATCGTCGCCCTGATCGTCTTCGTCCTCACCGCGTTGGTCGTGGGACAGCTGGCGGCCCGGTTGCGGCGAGCGGTGCGGTCGGCGGAACGCCTGACGCGGGAGCACGTCGCGTTGCGCCAGGTCGCGACACTGGTCGCCCGGTCGGGTCCGCCCTCGGAAGTCTTCGAGGCCGTCACACGCGAGGTAGGTCTGCTCTGCGGCGCCGACGTGGCCCGCATGGAGCGCTACGAGCCGGACGGAACCGTCACCGGCGTCGCCGCCTGGAGCCGGAGCAGGCAATCCGACCCTCTGCGCGTGGGGACCCGATTCGACCTGAGCGGGCTGAGCGTCGCCCGCGATGTGCGGCGCAGCGGTCGCCCGGTGCGGATCGAGAGCTTCGCGGACGCCACGGGGCCGATCGCACAGGAGTCCCGCGCCATGGGCATCCGCTCTTCGGTCGGCTGCCCGGTCACCGTGGGCGGACGTCTGTGGGGGGTGATCGCCGCCTCCACGAGGGACAAGCCCTTCCCCGGGGACACGGAGGCGAAGATCGCCAGCTTCACCGAACTCGTCGCCACCGCCGTGGAGAACGCCGAGGCCCGTGCCGAGCTCTCGGCCTCGCGCGCCCGCATCGTCAACGCCGCTGACGAGGCGCGCCGGCGAATCGAGCGCGACCTCCACGACGGCGTCCAGCAACGGCTGGTGTCGCTGGTGCTGCTCGTCGGTTCGACGCAGGAGATGGTGCCACCGGGGCAGGTCGAGCTCCGCACGCGGCTCCATGAAGTGGGCGACGGCCTGACGGACGCGTCGGAGGAACTGCGCGAGATGGCACGGGGCATCCACCCTTCGGTCCTCGCGACGGGCGGTCTCGTCTCCGCGCTCAAGGCCCTTGCCCGCCGCTGCCCCATACCGGTCGATCTCGCGGTCCACACCGCGGGAAGCCTGCCCAAGCAGGTCCAGGTGAGCGGCTACTACGTCATATCGGAGGCGCTGACCAACGTGGTCAAGCATGCGCGCGCCACGGCCGTCACGGTCACCGTCGTGGCGGACGACACGGTGCTGCACCTGGCGGTCCGCGACGACGGCGTCGGGGGTGCCGACTTCGACGCGGGTACGGGCCTCGTCGGGCTCAAGGACCGTGTGGAGGCGCTCGGCGGCCGCATCAGTGTCGACAGTCCGCACACGGCGGGCACCACTGTGCGTGTCGAACTGCCGCTCTCGTACCGGGACAGTGACACCTCGGATCTGCCACGAGGGCCGGCGTTGGGCGCGCCCGGCCCGGCCGGCCGCGTTCTGAGCAGCAGCCCGCAGACGCGTTCCTTGCCACCGTGATCGACATGCCTCAGCTCGGGTCGCGACCGACCGGCGATGCGAGGCGTACGCCTCTTCCACCAGCCTGGCAGCACTTGCCGGCCGTCAGGGCCGAACCGGCGCCCGGCTCGCCCTGAGGTGTTCGATGCCGGTGTCGAGTGCCGCCTTCAGGTGGGTCGAGTCGCCCGTGGCCATCATGATGGCCACCCCTCCTTGGATACCGGCCAGCAGCGCGGCGGCCGACCGGTCCACGTCCAGGGCGGGCGACACCACGCCGTTCGCCTGCATGGCGCGCATGCCGCGGGCGAGTTGCCGCTGCCATTGGCGCATGAGCTCGGTGACGATCGCCCGGGCGCCGGGGCGGGAACGCCCGACCTGCAGGAACAGTGAGCCCAAGGGGCAGTGGTCGCCCTGGCGTTCATAGCGTTCCACCACCAGGTCCCGCCACTGCTGCCAGGACTCCCAGGAGTCCAGCCGCCCGAGATGGGGCTGCTGCTCCTCCAGGACACGGTCAGCCTCGAACTGGGCGACCGCCAGCAGCAGCTCGTCCTTGCCCTCGGGGAAGTAGTGGAAGAGCTGGCTCTTGCTCGTGCCGGTCCGGCCGCGGATGTCGTCGAGCGTCGTGAAGGCGACGCCCTGCTCGCGCAGGACCTCGGCAGCCCCCTCGATGATGCGGGCCCGGGTGGCCCGTCCCTTCGCAGTCGGCGCGTGCGGCATCTCGCTCCCTTTAGGCTGCCTCGCTGGACCAGCAGGTCCACTCTACGTCCACGCGCCCCGACACCCGCTGGACGCCAAACCTCTGGACTTGCCGGTCCATTTTTGGCGAGGCACCGTGATGGCTTACGGAGCACGAAGGAGACGGGCGTCATGAGCGAGCGGCTGAGGGACAAGACAGCACTGGTCACGGGATCGACCAGCAACATCGGACTGGCGATCGCCGAAGCGTTCGCCGCGGAAGGGGCCCACGTCGTCGTGTCCGGGCGGAATCAGGAACGAGGGGCTCAGGCAGCCGACAAGATCCGCGCAGCCGGTGGCCGCGCGGACTTCCTGGTGGCGGACCTCGACGGCAGCAAGCAGGCCTCCCAGGACCTCGCCGAACGAGCCCGCGAGATCCTGGGCGGGCGGATCGACATCCTGGTGAACAACGCCGGCATCTATCCGGCACCGGGCACCGTCGCCACCGACGAGAAGACCTTCGACGAGGTCTACGCGGTCAACGTGAAAGCACCGTTCTTCCTCACCGCTGCCGTCGTCCCGGCCATGCAGGAGGCCGGTAGCGGTGTGGTCATCAATCTGGGCTCGTGGATCGCGCGGCTGGGCGTTCCGCTCGGCGCTCTCTACAGCTCCACCAAGGGAGCCGTGGAGACGCTCACACGGGCCTGGGCGGCGGAGTTCGGGCCGACGGGGGTGCGCGTGAACGCCGTCTCGCCCGGCGTGATCCTGCCTCCGGCTCCCGAAGGGAGCGAGCCCCATGCGGGCGAGATCATGATGAAGGGCACGCCGGCCGGCGGCGTCGGCACTCCGGACGCCGTCGCGCAGGCCGCGGTCTGGCTGGCCAGTGAGGAAGCGGCCTTCGTGCACGGGACCGTTGTGGACGTCGACGGGGGCAGGACGGGCGTCGCCGTCATCGCCGCGTAGCGCACGAATCCTCCGGCGATTCGTCCGGCGCCGCGCCGCGTAGCGACCGGGCCAGGCCCGGGAATCCGCCGGAGTGCATCGCGGATCCGGTGGGCGCCGCGGCGGTTGGGGTTCACCGCCGCGGCGGGCCGATGCGCATTGGCGACGCGAACGCCCTCACTGCTCCCGCATGCCCCAAGGAGACCCGTACTCGGTGAGCAGGTCCAGGAAGGGGCGGGCCGGGAAGGCTTCCGGGCCCAGGACGCCCTTGCCGGTCCAGGTGCCCGACGCGAGGAGTTCCAGGGCGACGACCGGGTTGACCGCGGTCTGCCACACCACGGCCTGGCAGCCGTACTCCGCCATGGACCACTCGTTGTCGACGACGTGGTACAGGTACACCTCGCGCCGCTTGCCGTCCTTCAGACCGCGCACCAGGGTGCCCGCGCAGGTCTTGCCCCGCATGCGTTCGCCCAGGGTGGCCGGGTCGGGGAGACAGGCCGCGACGACGTCCCGAGGCGAGACGGCGACCGCGCCCTCGGGGCCGGGCACCGTGACGGGTTCCGTCCGGTCGAGCCCCAGGAGATGCAGGGTCTTCAAGGTGTCGATGAACTCGGTGCCCAAGCCGTACTTGAAGGTGACGCGCCGCGCCTCGATCCACCGTGGTACGAGGAGGACCTCCTCGTGCTCGACGTTCACGCACTCGACCGGGCCGATGCCCTCGGGGAAGTCGAACACCTCGGGTTCGCTGAAGGGCGCGGTGGTGAACCAGCCGCGCCCGGCCTCGTAGACCACCGGCGGGTTGAGGCATTCCTCGATCGTGGTCCAGATGCTGAAGGACGGCGCGAAGGCCAGTCCGTCGACGGTGAGATCGGCTCCGTCGCGGATGCCGATCTCCTCGATCCGGTCGAAGAGTTCGTCTGCCGCGTGGCGTGCGAAGACGTCGGACAGGCCCGGCTCGACGCCCATGCCGACCAGCGCCAGGGCCCCGTTCTCCTCCCACTGGTCGGCCTGGGCGAACTGCGCGTCGCCGAGCTTCACGCCGCACTCCTCGTGCGGGCGCTCGGGATGCGGCCGGGACAGCGACATCGCCATGTCCAGGTAGGTGACGCCCGCCGCGCGCGCCGCCTGGAACAGGGGCATCACGAAGCGCGGGTCGGTTGCGTTGAGCAGGACGTCGCACCCGTGGCGGCGCAGCAGTGCCGTGACCGCCTGCTCGTCCTGGGCATCCACCTGCTCCGCCCGGAAGCGGTGGCCACGTTCTCCGAGGGACGCGACGGCCGCCTCGGCTCGTGGACGGTCGTAGTCGGCCACGATCATGGTGTCGAGGAACGGCCGGCGGGCCGCGATCCGGGTGATCGCCGTGCCCACGCCACCGGCTCCCACGAGAAGTACGCGCATGATCAGTTTCGCCTCTCAGTCGAGCTTCCATCGGTTTGGAGGGCCCCTGGCCGGAATCAAAGGCGCCCCGCGCACATAAGGTCAATGACGTTGGCATAAGACACGCCCGCCAAGAGGAGCCGAGATGCCGAAGCCCGTCATCCGCGAGGAACACCGTCGGCGGCGCCGCCCCACCAGGAGCGGCACCGTGCTCTCCGACGCGCTGTTCGTCGATGCCGCCCTGCGCCTGCTGCGGGAACACGGCAGCGCGGGGCTCACCGCCCGCCGCCTGGGCCTGGTCCTCGACTGCGACCCCAGCGCCCTGTACCGCTACTTCCGGGGAATGGACGACCTGATCCTCGCCATCGGCGACCGGCTCATCGGGCAGGCGTTGGACGGCTGGAAGCCCACCGGAGAGTGGCGGGCGGATCTGCGCGGCGTGGGCCTTCGCATCCACGCCGCGTACACCGCCCATCCCCAGGCGGCCCAGCTGACCGCCAGCCGCGTCTCGGGACGGCCCAACGAACTGGCCGCCGACGAAGCGGTCCTGGACATTCTGCGCACGGCCGGCTTCCCCTCGCCGGACACCGTGCGCATCTACCACGCGTTCATCGACCAGACACTGGCCTTCGCCGCCCTCGACGCCGCGTCGCTCGCCCTGCCGCAGCAGTCGCTGCGCTCGGACGAGGACATGTGGCGCTCGACGTACGCGACGCTGCCTGCCGGCGCCTACCCCCGCATCGCCGAGGCGGCGCCCCTCCTCGCCTCCCGCATGACGACCAGTGCGTATCCGACCGCGCTGGAGATGCTCCTGGACAGCGTGGCCGCCCAGCGGTACGGGCTGGGAGGCCAGGAGTCCGGGTGAGGGAGATCGCCGTGGGCCGGCGGCTCGGCGCGCGGGTGCGGAAGGGCTTCGGACCGTACCGAACTCCTGCTCGCCACCTGGGCGGCACTCGGGCAGTCAGCCTGCAGCCACCGTGAACAGGGCGATGAGGTCCTTCTTCGTCGGCTCGAAGCAGCGTCCCCCAGCACTCGCGGCCTCATCGCCGCTCGGAGTGGCGAGGGTGGCGCCGAAGGGACGATTCCCTCTCTTGCTCGGCACACGCGGCTTATGTCAAAAGTAGGGACTTGTCCTTTGTAGGGACGACCTCACCCCGTCAGGCGGGCCGGTGACTCACATACAGTACGTGCGTGGAGATCAAGTGCAGCCAGTGCCAAGCCGGTGATCTGCAGCCCGGATTCATCGAGGACGGCGGTGACCACGCGAGCGGGTTCTCGCGCTGGATACCCGGGCCCCTGGAACGCGGAATCTTCGGCGGAGCCAAGCGCTGGGGGCGTCCGCGCTACCAGATCGACGCCTACCGCTGCTCCCACTGCGGCCACCTCGAACTCTTCGCCCCGCGCGAGGTCTGACGCCGCGTCACGACAGCGCCTCCGGGACGACGCCCCGCATCCGCTCCAGGGGAGGAATCCCCCGAGGTGCACGGCAATTTACGTCCGAGGGCTTGCCGACCTATTGCCTCACCACTTAAATCAAAGCCTGAACTAAGACGCTGTGTAGCCGTGTTGGTCCTTCGTCATGCCCTCAGGCGAGTGGATCACCCGCACTTCGCCGTGGCACCGCCGCACGAACCACGCGCGTCGCAAACAACTGCTCGTCGGCACCTCGCACCGCACCCGTAGAAGCACCCGTAGAAAGCTGACGCATGAGACATACGACTCGCACGAGACGCCTCAGACGCGGATCACTGGGGGTCGCGCTGATCGCGACCGCGGCGCTCGTCACCCTCCCCGGCCAGCTGCCCGCCACGGCGGCCGAAACCCCCTTGTCCCAGGGCAGAACCGTCACGTCGTCGTCGGACGAGAACGCGGGAACGCCCGCGCGCAACGCCGTGGACGGCGACCAGGGCACCCGGTGGTCCTCGGCCGCGAGCGACGACCAGTGGCTGCAGGTGGACCTGGGCGTCACGGCCTCCGTCACCCGTGTCGTCCTCGACTGGGAAGCGGCCTACGGCAAGGACTACAAGGTCCAGCTCTCCCAGGACGGCGCCGGCTGGCGTGACGCCAGGACGGTGACCGGCGGCGACGGGGCCGTCGACACCGTGGACGTCTCCGGACAGGCCCGCTACGTCCGTATGCAGGGGCTGCAACGCGCCACACCGTGGGGCTACTCCCTGTGGGAGTTCCAGGTGTTCGGGACGACGGACAGCACCCCGCCCGCGACCTGCGACAGCGCCGACGCCGCCCGCGGCAAGCCCGCTTCCGCCTCCTCCGTCGAGAACGCGGGTACGCCGGCCTCGGCCGCGTTCGACGGTGACAGCGGCACCCGCTGGTCGAGCCGGCCCTCCGACCCGCAGTGGGTTCAGGTCGACCTCGGCTCGGTGCGTGACCTGTGCAAGGTCGACCTGAACTGGGAGGCCGCGCACGCCAGGAACTTCCAGATCCAGACCTCCGCCGACGGACAGGACTGGAGGACGCTGAAGGAGGTCACGGGCGCGACCGGTGGCCAGACCTCGTACGAGGTGAACGGCTCCGGTCGCCACGTGCGCATCCTGGGCACGGCCCGCGCGACCGGCTACGGCTACTCCCTGTGGGAGGTGGGCGTCCACACCACCTCCGGCGGCACCGGCCCCATCCAGGGCGGCGGAGACCTCGGCCCGAACGTCATCGTGGTGGACCCGTCCACGCCCGATCTGCAGCAGAAGTTCGACCAGGTCTTCGAGCAGCAGGAGGAGAGCCAGTTCGGCAGCGGCCGCTACCAGTTCCTGCTGAAGCCGGGGACGTACAACGGCATCAACGCCCAACTGGGCTTCTACACCTCGGTCTCCGGGCTCGGACTCAACCCCGACGACGTCCAGATCAACGGCGACCTCACCGTGGACGCGGGCTGGTTCAACGGCAACGCCACACAGAACTTCTGGCGTTCGGCCGAGAACCTCGCCATCAACCCCGTCAACGGCACCAACCGATGGGCGGTCGCCCAGGCCGCACCGTTCCGCCGGATCCATGTCAAGGGCGGCCTCAACCTCGCCCCGAACGGCTACGGCTGGGCTTCCGGCGGCTACATCGCCGACTCGAAGATCGACGGCACCGTCGGCCCCTACTCGCAGCAGCAGTGGTACACGCGCGACAGTTCCGTCGGCGGCTGGACCAACGGCGTGTGGAACATGACGTTCACCGGTGTCGAGGGCGCGCCCGCGACCAACTTCGCCAGTGGGCCGTACACCGCGTTCGACACCACCCCGATCTCGCGGGAGAAGCCGTTCCTCTACCTGGACGGCAGCACCTACAAGGTCTTCGTGCCCGCCAAGCGCACCAGCTCGCGCGGTGTGTCCTGGCCGGCGAACGCCGGGGGCACCTCCCTGCCGCTGGACCAGTTCTACGTGGTCAAGCCCGGCGCCACGGCCGCGACCATCAACGCCGCACTCGCCCAGGGCCTCCATCTGCTGTTCACCCCGGGCGTCTACCACATCGACCGGACCATCCAGGTCAACCGCGCCGACACCGTGGTGCTCGGCCTCGGTCTGGCCACGATCGTCCCCGACGGCGGCATCGACGCCATGCACGTCGCGGACGTCGACGGTGTCCGGCTGGCCGGCTTCCTGATCGACGCCGGCGCGCGGAACTCCGACACGCTGCTGCAGATCGGCCCGGCCGGGTCCTCCGCCGACCACTCCGCCAACCCCACCACCATGCAGGACGTGTTCGTCCGCATCGGCGGGGCGGGCCCCGGTCTCGCCACCAACTCCGTGGTCGTCAACAGCGACGACGTTCTGATCGACCACACCTGGATCTGGCGCGCCGACCACGGTGAGGGCGTCGGCTGGGAGACCAACCGGGCCGACTACGGCCTGCGCGTCAACGGCGACGACGTACTCACCACCGGGCTGTTCGTGGAGCACTTCAACAAGTACGACGTGCTCTGGAACGGGGAGCGCGGCCGCACGATCTTCTTCCAGAACGAGAAGGCCTACGACGCCCCGAACGAGGCCCCCATCACCCACGACGGCATCGTCGGATACGCGGCCTACAAGGTCGCCGACACGGTGAACGACCATGAGGCCTGGGCTCTCGGCAGCTACTGCAACTACACGTCCGACGACACGATCGTGCAGCACCACGGTTTCCAGGTGCCGGTCAAGCCGGGCGTCAAGATGCGCCACCTGATGGTGATCTCGCTGGGCGGCAAGGGCCAGTACCGCCACGTGATCAACGACACCGGAGTCGGCACGTCGGGAACGGACACCGTTCCTTCCAAGATCGTCCAGTTCCCCTGACCTCTCCCGAACGGCTCATGGCCTGAAGGCTCCCGAGGGTGCGTCGCCGCCCTCGGGAGCCTTTGTGTGCGAGCGTTGACCAGCGCCACCGCCTCACACCGGCCCCGCCTCGCAGGGCGCGCGGCGCACCGTCGCGCTTGGATGTGTCAGGCCGGCGATGCGGCAAGACGCTGGTACAGCTCCCAGCTCGCGCGTTCCACCCAGTTGTGCAGGAGCTTGCCGTCCTCGCGCACGGCCCACACGGCGGTGCCGCTGAAGGAGATCGGCCGTCCGTCGGGCTCGGTGCCCATCACGCCGTTGTTCCGCCCGTGCGCGCGCCAGCGGGAGGCGACCCTGCTGCCGTCCTCGTTCTGGAACGTCTCGATCGCCTCCAGCCGGAAGTCGTGGACCTGGTCGAGGAAGGCCCTGATCCACGCCTTGAAGTTCTCGCGTCCCTCGATGGCCTCCCCGGCGTTGGTGATCACGAAGTCCTCCACGACGAAATCGTCCACCTTCTGCGGATCGTGGGCGTTCCACACCTGCTCCCAGAACGCCTCCACGATCTCGACCGAATTCCTGCGCGCCATGTCGTCCTCCAACGGTTCGGCGGGCCATGTGGCCTCGTCGTCGGCCCACCATACATACATGTATGTATGGTGGGGTCATGGACAAGATCTCGGACGCGAAGGACCGCCTGATCGAAGGCACCCGCCAGCTGCTGTGGGACCGCGGTTACCTGGGCACCAGCCCTACCGCGATCCTGCGCCGCTCCGGCGTCGGGCAGGGCAGCATGTACCACCACTTCGGCGGCAAGCCCGACCTCGTGCTGGCCGCCGAGCGCAGAAGCGCCGAGCTGATGCAGGCTCAGATCCGTGAGATCTTCACCGGGGAGGGCACCGGACTGCAGCGGATCGTCGCCTATCTGCTGCTGGAACGGGACGTGCTGCGGGGATGCAGCGTCGGGCGACTGGCGGGAGATCCGGAGATCATCGCTGACGAAGCGTTGCGTGAACCCGTCCGGGACACCTTCGGCGTCCTCAATCACCACCTGACCGAGGCCATCACCGAGGCCCAGGCCGCGGGCGAACTGGACGCACGCCTGCGTCCGGAGCAGACCGCGGCGGCGCTGGCGGCCCTCGTCCAGGGCGGATACGCGCTGGCCCGCGCCGAACAGTCCGTCAATCCCTTCGAACGCGCCGTTCACGGCGCCCTGGACCTGCTCGGCGTGCCAGGCCGACGGCAGTAGATTCCGGCAAAGAGGACTCAATGTGAGATAGCGGGCAAGGTATTGCCTTCACCCGCACCCCTTGCCTACAGTCTCGCCCATCCTCGAATCGATTCGACGTGCCGCGTGTCGTCGATTGTCGAATCGATTCGACGATCTGAACCGGACAGAGCTGTGACGGGCGGACAGGGGCGGGACATGGCCACGATCAAGGACGTTGCCGAACGGGCGGGTGTGGCGCCGAGTACCGTCTCCTACGTTCTGAGCGGCTCACGCAAGATCTCCGAGGACACCCGGCGGGCGGTCCGGGCCGCCATCGACGAGCTCGGCTACCACCCGCGTGCCAGTGCCCGCACGCTGCGCAGTGCCCGTACCCGCGTGCTCGCGCTGGCGGTGCCGCGCGTGCCCGGTGAGTACCGCGCGATCGACGGCCGGTTCGCCGTCGACGTCACCGACGCCGCCCGCGGCCACGACCACGACGTCCTTCTCATCACCGACGAGGACGGCGTCGGCGGCCTGCGCCGGGTGGCCCGCAGCGGGCTCGCGGACGCGGCGGTGCTGATGGCGGTCGAGGAGCGCGATCCCCGCATAGAGGTCCTGCACGAGCTCGGCTTCCCCGCCGCGCTGCTCGGCCATGACGGCAATGCCGGACTGCCCTGGACGGATCTCGACTGGGAGGCCGCCGTCGCCCTCGCGCTGCACGAGACCGCGGCGGCCGGCCACCGGCGGATCGTCTTCCTGTCGTCCGCCGAGCACGAGATCGCCGCCCGCCGCGGTTACGCGCTGCACGGCCTCGACGGCGCCCGGCGCGCGGCCCACGAGACCGGCGCGGAGGTGCGCGTGGTCTCCTCGCACCGCGATCCGGACGTCCTCGGGCGCCGGCTGCGCGAGGCGCTGACCGCCGGCCCCGCGCCGACCGCGCTGGTCGTCCAGCACCTGATCCTCCTCCCCCACCTGCTGGACGCGGTGGCCTCGGCCGGGCGGCGGATCCCCGACGACCTGTCCCTCGTCCTCGTCGGCAGCCTCCCAGACGAACTGGGCATCCGGCATCTGCCCCGGATCGACCTGCCCGTCGCCGAGATGTCCGCGGCCGTGGCCCGACTCGCCATCGAGGCGGTCGAGCTCGGCTGCGGCACCACGAAGTCCCCCTCCGCCCCGCTCCGCGCGAAGACCCGCGACGCACCCGAGGCACCCGCCTCGAACGCGTCCCCCGGAGCGCCGTACCACCCGATCCAGCCCCGGATGGCCGGGCCCACCATCGCCCCGCCGGCCGGCGGCTGAGCAGGCCGGGCCGTCCGGACGCAACGGGACGGCCCGACCTGCCCGCGCCAGATCACTGCATGTCCAGAGCCGCACATGTAAGGGAGAGACGACCATGCCGTCCCTAGCAGGACGCATCAGAGCTGGAGCCGCGAGAGCCGGAGGCCTGCGCGTTCCCGCGCTCGCCGCGACGCTCGCCTGCGCCACCGCCGCACTCGGCCTGACCGGCTGCGCCGCGGAGCCCGACCCGGGCACCGTCACCGTGCTCAACTCGGCGACCGACACCGCCGAGCACACCGCCAACCAGCAGTTCTTCGACCGATGCGCCAAGCCTCTGGGCGTGAAGGTGGAACAGGTCAGTGTGCCCGCCGACCAGGTCGCGTCGAAGGTGCTGCGGATGGCGTCGTCCGACTCCCTGACCGACATCCTGGAGCTCGACGGCTCGGAGCTGCCGCAGTTCGCACAGACCGAGGGACTGCGCCCGCTGAAGGAGGCCGGCGTCGACACGTCCGGCTTCTCCGCGAGCGCCACCTCCCTCGGCAGTTACGACGGTGTCCAGTACGGCATCGCGCGCTCCGTCAACTCGCTCGCCCTGATCTACAACACCGAGCTCCTCCAGGACGCGGGCATCGACCCGCCCCGGACCTGGGCCGAGCTGCGCGAGGCCGCGAAGAAGCTGACCGCGGGCGACACCTACGGGATGGCGTTCAGCGCGAGTCCCAACGCGGACGGCGTGTACCAGTTCCTGCCCTTCTTCTGGTCCGCCGGCGGCGACGAGGCGAAGCTCGACAACGGCAAGGGCGAGGCCGCGCTCCAGCTCTGGAAGGACCTCGTGGCGGACGGCTCCGCGTCGAGGTCGGTCGTCAACTGGAACCAGCAGGACGTCAACGACCAGTTCGTGGCGGGTCGCGCGGCCATGATGATCAACGGCCCGTGGCAGGTGCCGGTCCTCAGCGCCCAGAAGAACGTGGACTGGGCCGTCGCGAGCATCCCCGTGCCCGAGGCGGGCAAGGCCGCCGTACCACCCATCGGCGGCACCGTGATGGCCGTACCGAAGAACGAGGACGACCCGGCGCGCGAGAAGAAGGCCGGCGAGCTGCTCAACTGCCTCAACTCCGAGCAGAACCAGCTCCAGTGGGGCGAGTCCGTGAACAACGTGCCCACGCGCGCCGCGGCCGCCCAGGCGTACGCGGCTCAGAACCCGAAGCTCGCCGCCTTCGCCGACCTGGTCACCACGGCCCGTTCCCGCACCGCGCAGGTCGGAACCGGATGGCCCGTCGTCGGTGACGCGCTGGCCGGCGCCTTCCAGTCCGTGCTGACCGGGCGTACCAGCCCGGAACAGGCCATGCACCGGGCGCAGCAGCAGGCCTCGGCGGGGAAGTGAGGAGCCGGCCATGACCACCATCACCTCGATCGCGCCCGCCAAGGCCGCGGGCACGACGCGGACGCGCACGCACCGGGCGCCCAGGCGCCAGCGGCTGCTGCGCTGGCTATTCGTCGCCCCGGCACTCGCCTATATGGCGCTGTTCTTCGGCTATCCGCTCGTCAACAACATCGTGATGAGCTTCCAGCGCTACACACCGAAGACGTACTTCACCGGCGAGGCCCCGTTCAACGGGCTCGACAACTGGCGGGCCGTCTTCGCCAACGAGCTGTTCACCGACGCCCTGTGGCACACGATGCTGTTCACCGTCGGCTCGCTGCTCGGCCAGTTCACCATCGGTCTCGCCCTCGCCGTCTTCTTCTCCCGGCGGTTCCGGCTCTCCGGGCTCGTCCGTGCCGTACTGCTGCTGCCGTGGCTCGTGCCCATGGTGGTGTCCGCCGTCGTATGGCGCCGCATCCTCGACCAGGAACACGGCATGCTCAACACCGCGCTGCACGCGGTCGGCCTGGTGCCCGCGGAGGGTGTCCCCTGGCTCAGCAGTCCGAGTGTGGCGCTGCTGTCGGCGGTCCTGGTCAACATCTGGATCGGCATCCCGTTCAACATGGTGATCCTCTATGGCGGGCTCCAGGAGATACCGCGCGACCTGTACGAGGCGGCGGCGCTGGACGGCTCCGGCCCGTGGCGGACGTTCCGCAGCATCACCCTGCCGATGCTCCGGCCGGTGATCACCGTCGTACTGGTGCTGGGCTTCATGTCGACGGTCAAGATCCTCGATCTGATCCTGGCGCTCACCTCCGGCGGCCCCGCCGACTCCACGCAGACGCTGGGCACGGTCACGTATCAGCTGTCCTTCCTGCAGCTCGACTTCGGCCAGGGCGCCGTCGTCGGCAATGTCCTGATCCTCATCAGCGCGGTCTTCGCCGTGCTGTACCTGCGGGCCAACCGCGCCGACTTCGGCAAGGGGAAGTGACCGACGATGAAGCAACCCACGACCGTGCCGGCGAACCGGCCCACCCGCTCCGTCCGTCTGCGCTCGGCCTGGAACACCACCGCCGCGCTGCTGATCCTCGCCGTCCTGCTCTTCCCGGTGTACTGGATGCTCAACACCGCGCTCCAGCCCGAGTCGAGCATCGCCGCCACCCAGTGGTTCCCGACCGCTCCGAGCCTGAAGAACTTCGACACGGCGATCAGCACCCAGGGCGGCGCGCTGCTCACCAGCCTCGGGGTCGCGCTGGGCGCCGTCGTCGTCTGTCTGGCGCTGGCCGCGCCCGCCGCGTACGGGCTCGCCCAGTTCGGCCTGCGCGGCGGCCAGGGCATCGTCTTCACCACCCTCATCACGCAGATGGTGCCGGGCATCGTCATCGCCAACGCCATGTACAGCGCGTACGCGGAGCTGGGGCTGGTCAACTCGTACCTGGGCCTGATCCTCGCGGACGCCTCGCTGGGGCTGCCTTTCGCGATCGTGCTGCTGCGGGCGTTCATGGTCTCGATCCCCACCGAGGTGGTGGAGGCCGCGATGGTGGACGGGGCGAACCGCTTCACGGCGTTCGTCCGGATCGTGCTGCCGATGAGCCGCAACTCACTGATCACGGCGGGCCTGTTCACCTTCCTGTTCGCCTGGTCGGACTTCATCTTCGCGCTGACGCTCAACACCACGGACGACGTGAAGCCGATCACGCTCGGCATCTACCAGTTCGTGGGCGCGCACGTCAGCGACTGGGGCGCGGTGATGGCGACCGCCGTGCTCTCCGCGGTACCGGCCGCGGTGCTGCTCGTCGTCGCCCAGAAGTACATCGCCGCCGGCATCACCGGCGGATCGGTCAAGTAGGACGGTTCTCCCGTGAGCATTGCTGAGTTGCCTGAGTTCTCCGGCTTCCCCGGCTTCCCGGACGGCTTCCTGTTCGGCGCCGCCACGGCCAGCTACCAGATCGAGGGCGCGTACGACGAGGACGGCAGAGGCCCGTCCATCTGGGACACCTTCAGCCGTGAACCCGGCCGCGTCGCCGGCGGCGCCACCGGCGATGTCGCCTGCGACCACTACCACCGCTACCGCGAGGACGTCGCCCTCCTGCGCGAGCTGGGCGTGGACAGCTACCGCTTCTCCGTCGCCTGGCCGCGCGTCCAGCCGACCGGGTCGGGCCCGGCGAACGCGGCGGGACTGGACTTCTACGACCGGCTCGTCGACGAACTGCTCGCCGCCGGGATCTCTCCCGCCGCCACGCTCTACCACTGGGACCTGCCGCAGGCGCTCGAGGACCGGGGCGGTTGGCGGGTGCGCGGGACCGCGGAACGTTTCGCCGAGTACACGGCGATCGTGGCGGACCGGCTCGGCGACCGGGTGGACCGCTGGATCACCCTCAACGAGCCGTTCTGCAGCGCCTTCGTCGGCTACGCGGCGGGCGGCCACGCCCCGGGTGCCCGCGAGGGCCGCGGCGCGCTCGCCGCCGCCCACCATCTCCTCGTCGGCCACGGGCTCGCGGTGCGCGCGCTGCGGGCCGCGGGTGTCAAGGAGGTCGGGATCACGCTCAACCCCGACCGGCTGCTGCCCGCGACGGAGTCGCCCGCCGACCTGGCCGCCGTACGCCGCGTCGAGACGCTGCACAACGACGTGTGGTTCGAGCCGCTGTTCGCCGGGCGCTATCCGGCGCACGAGGCAGAGACCTGGGGCGAGCTCCTGGAGTCGGGCGAATCGTTCCGGCACGAGGGCGACCTCGACCTCATCGGCGCTCCGCTCGACTTCGTCGGCATCAACTACTACCGGCCGATCACGGTCGCCGACGCCCCGTACGAGGACCCGGACCCGGCCTCGCGCACGGCAGTCGACGTCCGGGCGGCGGAGACCTGGCGCGACGACGTGCGGCACACCACCATGGGCTGGCCCGTCGTCCCGCACACCTTCACGGACCTGCTGGTCGACCTGGCGGGCCGCTATCCCACGCTGCCGCCGCTGCTGATCACGGAGAACGGCTCGGCGGAGGCCGACACCGTCGACACCGAGGGCCGCGTCCGCGACACCGACCGGGTCGAGTACCTGCGCAGCCATCTGGAGGCTCTCGCGGCCGCCATGCGCGCGGGCGTGGACGTCCGCGGCTACTACGTGTGGTCCCTGCTCGACAACTTCGAGTGGGCCCGCGGCTACGACCAGCGCTTCGGCATCGTCCGTGTCGACTACGACACGCTGCAGCGCATCCCCAAGGACAGCTACCACTGGTACCGGCAGCTGATCGCCGCGCACCGCGCCCGCACCGGCGCCCCTGACACCGCCACCCCAAGGAACACCTGATGAAGTTCACCGACGGCTACTGGCTGATGCGTGACGGCGTTCGCGCGTCGTACGCGGCGGAGGTCGCCGACGTCCACGTCACCGACGACCGGTTCACCCTCTACGCACCCGTGCGCCATGTGACCGATCGCGGCCACACCCTCAACAGCCCGCTGCTGACGGTCGAGTGCTGGTCGCCGGCCGAGGGCGTCATCGGCGTCCGCGCCACCCATCACGCGGGGGCCGCCGAGCGTGGCCCCGACTTCGCGCTGCACGGCGAACCCGGTCACGCGGCCAAGGTCACCCGGGACGGCGCACTGCTGGAGCTGACGGCAGGCGACCTGTCCCTGCGCGTGGACACCTCGGCCCCCTGGCGGCTCGACTTCGTCGCGGACGGACGGGTCCTGACCTCCGCCGAGGCCCGGGGCACCGGCTTCGCGGTCACCGATGACGGCGCCCACCACTCGCTGGCCCAGCTCTCGCTCGGCGTCGGCGAGCTGGTGTACGGGCTCGGCGAGCGCTTCACGCCGTTCGTCAAGAACGGCCAGACCGTGGACGTCTGGCAGGCGGACGGCGGCACGGCGAGCGAGCAGGCCTACAAGAACGTCCCGTTCCATCTGACCAACCGGGGCTACGGCGTCTTCGTCAACCACCCGGGCAAGGTCAGCTACGAGATCGGCTCCGAGGCCGTCGGGCGGGTGCAGTTCAGCGTCGAGGACCAGTCGCTGGAGTACTTCGTCGTGCACGGCCCGACGCCGAAGGAGATCCTGGACCGCTACACGGCGCTGACCGGCCGCCCGGCCCTGCCGCCCGCCTGGTCCTTCGGCCTGTGGCTGTCGACGTCGTTCACGACCTCGTACGACGAGGAGACGGTCAACCGCTTCGTGCGCGGCATGGCCGAGCGTGACATCCCCCTGGGCGTCTTCCACTTCGACTGCTTCTGGATGCGCGAGTACCAGTGGTGTGACTTCGTCTGGGACCCGGACGTCTTCCCGGATCCGGAGGGCATGCTGCGGCGCCTGAAGGACGAGCACGATCTGCGCGTCTCCGTGTGGATCAACCCCTACATCGCCCAGAAGTCCGCGCTGTTCGCGGAGGCCAAGCGCCACGGCTATCTGGTGCGCAGGCCGAACGGCGACGTGTGGCAGTGGGACCTGTGGCAGGCGGGCATGGCCCTGGTCGACTTCACCGACCCGGACGCGCGCGAGTGGTACGCCGACAAGCTGCGGGTGCTGGTCGCGCAGGGCGTCGACTGCTTCAAGACCGACTTCGGCGAGCGCATCCCGACCGATGTGGTCTGGCACGACGGCTCCGACCCGGAGCGTATGCACAACTACTACACGCAGCTCTACAACCAGACCGTCTTCGACGTGCTGACCGAGGCCAGGGGCGCGGACGAGGCCGTGCTCTTCGCCCGCTCGGCGACGGCCGGAGGCCAGCAGTTCCCCGTGCACTGGGGCGGCGACTGCGAGTCCCACTTCGGCGCGATGGCCGAGTCGCTGCGCGGCGGACTCTCACTGGGCCTGTCCGGCTTCGGCTTCTGGAGCCATGACATCGGCGGCTTCGAAGGCACGCCGACGCCCGAGGTGTTCAAGCGGTGGGTGCAGTTCGGGCTGCTGTCGTCGCACAGCCGACTGCACGGCAGCAAGTCGTACCGGGTGCCGTGGGACTACGACGAGGAGGCGGTGGCGGTCACGCGTGACTTCACGCGCCTGAAGCACCGGCTGATGCCGTACCTGTTCGGCGTGGCTCGGCAGGCAGCCGAGCACGGCACTCCGCTGATGCGCGCCATGGTGCTGGAGTTCCCCGACGACCCCGGCTGCCACACCCTGGACCGGCAGTACATGCTGGGCGGCGACCTGCTCGTCGCGCCCGTCTTCTCGGCCGACGGCGAGGTCGAGTACTACGTGCCGGCAGGCACCTGGACCCATGTGCTGTCGGGTGAGCGGATCGAGGGTCCCGGGTGGCGACGCGAGCGGTACGGCTTCGACAGCCTGCCGCTCCTCGCCCGTCCCGGGTCGGTGATCCCGTTCGGCGGCAGCGACGACTCGGCGGTCTACGACTGGGCGGACGGTGTGACACTGCGCGTCCACGCGCCGGCCGACGGCGTCGCGACGGTCACCACGGTCCCCGCCGCGGACGGCTCGGCGGACGCCGTGTTCCGTACCCGCCGGGACGGTGACGTGGTCAGCGTCGTGGCGGAGGGCGCGCCGGGGGCGTGGCGGGTGCTGCTGGCCGGCGCGGAGGCGCGGCTCGACGCCGGGTCGCCGTCGTCCGCCGAGTCGACGGAACTCGGCACACTCGTCAGCGTCCCGTCGGGCACGACCGAGGTCTTTGCACGCCTCACGGGGAAGCCCTCCGTGTGACGTCGGTGCGGTGACGTCCGCCCGGTCGCGGCCGGGCGGACGTTTCGTCGCCGGGCGGGCTCAGGCCTTGCCCGGCCCTCCCTCGGTCTCGACGAAGAACGAGTCGTGCCGGGCGAGGAACTTCTGGAACTCCTCGCCGCCCTTGGCGGCCATCTCCCCGACCCGCTCGAAGTACTCCTCGCGGGGCGCGCCGGGCACGAACAGCAGCAGCATGGTCACGCTCGCGTCCGAGTCGTTCCGGAACGCGTGCAGCCCGCCGACCGGTACGTACAGGAAGTCCCCGGCGCGCCCGGTGACCCACCGCTCGCCGTCGAAGAGGCTCAGCTGCCCGTCCAGTACGAAGAACGACTCCGAGATCGACCGGTGGAAGTGCGTGCTCGGTCCGGGCGAACGCGCGACCAGTTCGACCCGGTAGAGGCCGAACTCGCCGCCCGTCGTGGCATGCGTCGCCACGTAACTGGTCCGGTTGCCCGATCCGGCGGTCAGGTCGGCCGGCGTGTCGGCGTCCCTGAAGACCGCGTTGATCTCACCCCCGTCCCCGAGATAGCGCGGTGTCGGATATTCGGGAAACGACATGACGGGCTCCCTTCGAGCAACGGCTCACGGCGAAGGTCCCCGGCCCCCTTCCACTATCGCGCGAGCAGCGCGAGCCTGCCGCTCACCGTGACCGTCCTGCCGCCCGGCCGGCCGTGTCACATTCCGGCCAGGGGCCCGGTCAGTAGTACGACGGCACTCGTCGGTGGCACAGTCGCGTGCAACGGTGTCACAACACTGGCAGCGCCGCTGTTGTCGGGCGAGAGCGACCGGCACCCGACACGTCCGGGTCCGTCACCGCCGTTCCCCCTCCCCCATGCCGTGACAGGAAGGCTGCCATGAGTGACCCGGCCCGCCCCGTAGAGGCCGCTGCGACGAGCGAGCTCGACCAGCTACCCGACCGTGATGCCGAGGAGACTGCGGAATGGCAGGCCTCGCTGGACGCGGTGATGAGGAACGCGGGGCCGGAACGGGCCGCCTACCTGCTGCGACGCGTCCACGAGCACGCGGCCCGATCCGGCGTGGCGCTGCCCGGGCTCCTCTCCTCGGACTACGTCAACACGATCCCGGCCTCGGCGCAGCCGCCGTTTCCCGGAGACCTCGCCATGGAATCCCGGATCACGGCGTGGAACAGATGGAACGCGGCAGCGATGGTGTCCCGCGGCTCCCACCTGGGTCTCGGCGGCCACATCGCCACCTACGCCTCGGCGGCGTGGCTCTACGAGATCGGGTTCAACCACTTCTTCCGGGGCAAGGACGAGGACGGTTCCGGCGATCAGCTGTACGTGCAGGGGCACGCGTCGCCGGGCATCTACGCCCGCGTGTTTCTGGAAGGGCGGCTGCGTGAGGACCGGCTGGACGGTTTCCGACGCGAGACCGGCGGCAACGGCCTGCCCTCCTACCCGCATCCCCGGCGCCTGCCGTGGCTGTGGGAGTTCCCGACGGTCTCGATGGGCCTCGGCCCCCTGGCGGCCATCTACCAGGCCCGGTTCAACCGCTATCTGCACGACCGGGGAATCAAGGACACCTCGCGTTCGCGGGTCTGGGCCTTCCTCGGCGACGGAGAGACGGACGAACCCGAGGCGACGGCCGCGCTGACGCTCGCCGCCCGCGAGGGCCTCGACAACCTCACCTTCGTCGTCAACTGCAACCTGCAGCGCCTCGACGGTCCGGTACGGTCCAATTCCAAGATCGTTCAGGAGCTCGAGGCGCGCTTTCGCGGTGCCGGCTGGAACGTGGTCAAGTCCCTCTGGGGCGAGGCCTGGGACACCGTGCTGCACCAGGACACCGACGGCGCGCTCGTACGCCGCCTCGGCGCGGTGCCCGACGCCCAGATGCAGACGTACGCCGCGCGGGACGCCGCCTACCTGCGCGAGCACTTCTTCACCGGCGACGCGCTCGCCGGTGTCGCCGCGGGGCTGAGCGACGCCCGGCTCACCGAGATGTTCCGGCACTCGCGCGGCGGCCACGAGCCGCTCAAGGTGTATGCCGCCTACCGGGCCGCGGTCGAGCACCGGGGGGCGCCGACCGTCATCCTCGTACAGACGGTGAAGGGGCACATGCTCGGGCCTGACTTCGAGTCGCGCAACGCCAACCATCAGATGAAGAAGCTGACGCCAAGCCAGTTCCGGGATCTGCGCGACGCGCTGGAGCTTCCCATACCCGACAGCGCGCTGAACGGGGACGTGGTGCCGTTCCGGCACCCCGGGGCACAGTCACCGGAGGCGCGGTATCTGCGGGAGCGCCGCGCCGCCCTGGGAGGCCCGGCCCCGGTGCGCAGGGTCGTCGCCAAGCCGCTGCCACCGCCGCCGTCCCGGCCCTTCGAGGCGCTCCACAAGGGTTTCGGCAAGCAGGAGGTGGCCACGACGATGGCGCTCGTCCGCCTCGTCAAGGACCTGATGCGCGACCCGGAGACAGGGCGACGCTGGGTGCCGATCATCCCCGACGAGGCCCGTACCTTCGGTATGGAGTCGCTGTTCCCCACGGCCGGGATCTACTCACCGGACGGCCAGACCTACGACCCGGTGGACGCGGACCAGCTCCTCCACTACCGGGAGGCCAAGAACGGCCAGCTCATCGACGAGGGCATCACCGAGGCCGGCTCGACGGCCGAGTTCACCGCTGCGGCGACCTCGTACGCCACGCACGGCGAACCCATGATCCCGTTCTACATCTTCTACGCGATGTTCGGGTTCCAGCGCACCGGTGACCAGTTCTGGGCGCTCGCCGACCAGTTGGGCCGCGGCTTCGTCATCGGCGCGACAGCCGGCCGTACGACGATGACCGGGGAGGGCCTGCAGCACGCCGACGGGCACTCCCACCTGCTGTCGTCCACCAATCCGGCGGCGGTGAGCTACGACCCGGCCTTCGCCTACGAGATCGCGGTGATCGTCAGGGAGGGGCTGCGGCGGATGTACGGCGAGCGGCCCGAGGACGTCTTCTACTACCTGACGGTGTACAACGAGGCGAAGCCGCAGCCCCCGATGCCTGCCGAACCGTCGATCGAGGAGGCGATCCTGCGCGGCATCTACCGCTACCGGCAGGCCGAGGCCCTCGGTGCCGGGCCGCGGATCCAGCTGCTGGCCTCCGGAACGGCGATCCACTGGGCGCTGGAGGCCCAGAACCTCCTGGCGTCCCACTGGGGCGTCCACGCGGACGTCTGGTCGGTGACCTCCTGGACGGAGCTGCGCCGCGACGCGTTGAGCGCCGACCGGGCACGACTGCGCGGTGAGCAGCGCGAGCCGTACGTGACCCGTGCGCTCGCGGGGGCGCAAGGTCCGGTCCTGGCTGTCAGCGACTGGATGCGGCAGGTGCCGGACCAGATCAGTCAGTGGGTGGAGCAGGACTACTCGTCCCTGGGGACGGACGGCTTCGGACTCTCCGACACCAGGGAGGCGGTGCGCCGCTACTTCCACGTGGACCCCGAATCGATCGTGGTGGCGGCCCTGGACCGGCTGGCCCGGACGGGGGCTGTCGACCAGGAGACGGTCACGAAGGCCCGCGACCGCTACCACTGGCAGGGCTGACCCGGCCCTGCCCTTCGACGGCGGGCACTCGCTCCGTCCCCGGCCGGACGACCGGGGACGCGCGAAACGGACGCTGTCACACGGGCGGTACCCGCGCTGTCCTACTGGTACCGGGCGAGCCGCCTTCCCGCGACTCGCTCCCCTGATCCGGTGATCACCGACCTGAGCGGTGCACCCCCCACCCCCGGAGAGGCGGACACTGATGTCCGGACGCCCCGTTTCGGTCCGTGAAGGCCGGCGCCTCGCCCGTTCCATCGCGGTCGGGCCGCACAACCTGACAGCCGACGAGCCCGAGCCGCTCAGCGCGGACACGGGGCCCACTCCGGTGGAAGTCCTCCTGGCCGCGCTCGGGTCGTGCACCTCCATGGCGGTCCGCGCCTATGCGGACCGGCAGGGGTGGCCTCTCGACCGGGTCGATGTCGACGTGCAGTTCGACTCACGGGGGCAGATCGTCAAGAGCATCAGGCTCACCGGCGACCTGGACCCCCGGCACACGGAGCGGCTGCTGACGGTGGCCGGCCGTTGCCCTGTGCATCGGCTGCTGACGGGGGACGTCTCGGTGGTCACCGTGCCGACGGTCGTCGCACCCCCCGGCGGCTCCCAGGCCCGGACGACGTAGCGGGCGACCGGTCACAGGGGGCGCGCTCAGGCGGCCTCAAGGATGATTTTCACAGCTACGGCCCGCAGCAGCGCACAGCGGCGCTGCGGATCTGAGACGAGGAGCATCATGTCCCCTTCGAACACTTTTGTGATCGTCGGCGGTGGTCTGGCCGCGGGCAAGGCGGCGGAGGCGCTGCGGAAAGAGGGCCACAGCGGCCCGCTCCTCATCGTCGGCGACGAGCAGGAGCGGCCGTACATCCGGCCACCGCTGTCCAAGGGCTACCTGCTGGGCAAGGAGGAGCGGGACTCGATCTTCGTGCACTCCGAGGACTGGTACACGGAGCACGAGGTCGAGCTGCTGCTGGGCACGAGCGCGCGAGTGGTGGATCCGGGCGCCAAGGAGGTGGAGCTGGACGGCGGGCGCCGTGTGGCATACGACAAGCTGCTCCTGGCGACCGGCTCGTCCCCGCGTCGTCTGGCCGTCCCCGGTGCGGATCTCGACAACGTTCTGTACCTGCGGCGCGTCGGACAGAGCGAGCGCCTCAAGGCCACCTTCACCAAGGGGGCGAGGATCGTCGTGATCGGCGGCGGATGGATCGGGCTCGAAACCGCCGCGGCCGCCCGGACGGCCGGGGCGGAGGTGACCGTGCTCGAACACTCGGAGCTGCCGCTGCTGAAGGTGCTGGGGCGTGAGGCCGCCGAGGTGTTCGCCGCGCTGCACCGGGATCACGGCGTGGCACTGCGCCCGCACGCGGAGGTCGAGCGCCTCACCGGGTCCGACGGCCGTGTGGACGGCGTCCAGCTCGCCGACGGCACCCACCTCGACGCCGACGCGGTGGTCGTGGGCATCGGCATCACCCCCAATGTCCGCCTCGCCCAGGAAGCGGGCCTGGAGGTACGCGACGGCATCGTCACCGACGCGCATCTGCGGACCTCGGCGGCCGACATCTTCGCGGCCGGCGACGTCGCCAACGCCTACCACCCGGTGCTGGACCGACACCTCCGCGTAGAGCACTGGGCCAACGCCCTGAACCAGCCGGGAACGGCCGCGCTCAGCATGCTGGGCAAGGAGGCCGTGTACGACAGGCTGCCGTACTTCTACACGGATCAGTACGACCTCGGCATGGAGTACACGGGCTACGTCGAGCCCGGCGGCTCCGACCGCGTCGTCTTCCGGGGTGACACGGCGGCACGGGAATTCATCGCCTTCTGGATGTCGGGGAACCGGGTCCTGGCGGGTATGAACGTCAACGTGTGGGACGTCATCGACCCCATCCGCGACCTGGTCCTCTCCAGGGCCGACATCGACGACGCCCGCCTCAGCGACCCCGGTGTCCCGCTGGACACCCTCGTCACCTGACGGGCGCTCCGCCCTCCGGCCCCTTACGCCGGAAGCCCGCTCATGTGTCACACATACCTCGATCGTCCGGTCGTACTGAGTGACCAACAAGCCGATCGGAGCAATCGTGTCTCTCACTGAACAACGTCTCTCCACCATGGTGCTGGTGATCGGCACCGGTGGAGCCGGCCTGCGGGCGGCGATCGAGCTGGCCGAGGCCGGAATCGACGTCCTCGCCGTCGGCAAGCGCGCCAAGGAGGACGCGCACACGGCCCTCGCCGCGGGAGGCATCAACGCGGCCCTGGCCACCATGGACCCCGGGGACACGTGGCAGCAGCACGCCGCCGACACGCTCAAGGAGAGCTACCTCCTCGCCGATCCCCGCACCGTCGAGATGGTGACCCAGGGTGCCGCCCGCGGCATCGACGACCTGGAGCGCTACGGCATGGCCTTCGCCAGGGAGGAGGACGGCCGTATCTCGCAGCGCTTCTTCGGCGCGCACAAGTTCCGCCGCACCGCCTTCGCCGGCGACTACACCGGCCTGGAGATCCAGCGCACCCTCGTCGCGCGGGCCGCTCAGCTCAAGGTGCCCATGCTGGACAGCGTGTACATCACCCGGCTCCTGGTCCACGACGGGGCCGTCTTCGGGGCCTACGGCTTCGACCTGACGAACGGGAAGCGCTACCTGATCCACGCCGACGCGGTGATCCTCGCGGCCGGCGGCCACACCCGCATCTGGCGCCGCACCTCCTCGCGACGCGACGAGAACACCGGTGACTCGTTCCGGCTCGCGGTCGAGGCCGGGGCCCGGCTCCGCGACCCGGAGCTGGTGCAGTTCCACCCCTCCGGGATCATCGAGCCGGAGAACGCGGCCGGCACCCTGGTCAGCGAGGCGGCGCGCGGAGAGGGCGGCATCCTGCGCAACGCGCTCGGCGAGCGCTACATGGACCGCTACGACCCCGAGCGGATGGAGCTCTCCACCCGCGACCGCGTGGCCCTCGCGTCCTACACGGAGATCAAGGAAGGCCGCGGCACGCCCAACGGCGGAGTGTGGCTCGACGTCTCCCACCTCCCCCGGCAGACGATCATGAACCGGCTTCCCCGGGTCTACCAGACGCTCCTCGACCTGCAGATGCTGGACATCACCCGCGAGCCGATCGAGGTCGCGCCCACGGCGCACTACTCGATGGGCGGTGTCTGGGTCCGGCCCGAGGACCACAGCACCGACGTCCGTGGCCTGTACGCCATCGGCGAGGCGTCGAGCGGCCTGCACGGCGCCAACCGCCTCGGCGGCAACAGCCTCATCGAACTGCTGGTCTTCGGCCGCATCACGGGCCAGGCGGCTGCCGCGTACTCGGAGTCGCTGAAGGCGCAGCCCCGGTCGGCATCCGCGGTGGCCGCGGCCCGTGCCGAGGTCGACGGCCTGCTCGCGGCCGACGGGCACGAGAACGTCCGCGCCCTGCAGCGCGCGTTGCGCAACACCATGACAGAACACGCCGGCGTAGTACGCGACGAGCAGGGGCTGCGCACCGGGCTGGCGGAGCTGAGCGCGATCGAGAAGCGCATGGACGACATCGGCGTTCATCCCGACATCGCCGGCTTCCAGGACCTCGCGCACGCCTTCGACCTCAAGGCCGCCGCCCTGGCCGCGCGGGCCACGCTCGAAGCGGCGCTCGAACGCCGTGAGACGCGCGGCTGCCACAACCGCAGCGACTACCCGGACATGGATCCCGAGCTGCGGGTCAACCTCGTGTGGTCGCCGAGCACGGGGGTCACCCGCGAAGCCATTCCCGCCGTTCCGGAGGAGATCTCCGCTCTGATGCACGAGGTCTCGACCGACGGCAAGCTCGTGGAGTAGCCGACCGCTTCGGCCGACCTGTCACAAACACGGTCGGCGTTCTGTCTTCCCTTGTGCAGAGCTCATGAGCCGCGCCGCGCGCGCGGTTCATGTGCACGGACCATCAAGCATTTTCGAGGTAATCACATGAAGGTTGTAGTGATCGGCGGGACCGGCCTCATCGGCTCCAAGGTGGTCGGCAAGCTCAACGACCACGGTCACGAGGCGGTGGCAGCCTCGCCCAACACCGGCGTCAACACACTGACGGGTGAGGGTCTGACGGACGTCCTGAAGGGCGCTTCGGTCGTCGTCGACGTGTCGAACTCCCCCTCGTTCGCGCCCGACGCCGTCATGGAGTTCTTCCGCACCTCCACCACGAACCTCCTCGCGGCGGAGGCGGAGGCAGGTGTGACCCACCATGTCGCGCTCTCCATCGTGGGCACCGAACGGCTGGAGGAGAACGGCTACTTCCGCGCCAAGCTGGCGCAGGAGCGGCTCATCAAGGCGTCGGGGATCGCGTACTCCATCGTCCACGCCACTCAGTTCTTCGAGTTCGTGACGGGCATCGCGGACTCCATGACGGAGGGCGACACGGTGCGTGTCCCCACCGCGAAGATCCAGCCCATGTACTCCGACGACGTCGCCTCCGCCGTGGCCCGCACGGCCGTCGGCGCGCCGCTGAACGACGTGGTGGAGATCGCCGGTCCCGAGGCCTTCGACTTCAAGGAGTTCATCGAGCAGGGCCTCGCTCCCCACAACGACCCCCGCACCGTGGTGGCGGATGCCCACGCCCAGTACTTCGGTTCCGAACTGGAGGAAGCCAGCCTTCTTCCCGGCCCCGACGCGCAGATCGCCGAGACCCGGTTCACCGACTGGCTCGCGCAGCAGCAGTAGACGCGTCCTCAAGGGTGGCCCCCGCGCGGCAGGGGCCACCCTGTACTCCGGCCCGTCCGAGCCGGCACCCATCGCACAAGTGAGGCGACCAGCCATGCGCTCATTGACCTGGTGCACGGCGCGCAGGTCGCCCAGGAGGCCACGGTTTGACACCCCCGTCCTGTGAGAACCGCATCGCTTTCACGGCCACGATCGAGGCACTGACCGGCAAGGCCGCCGAACTCGAAACACGTGTCAACGAGTTGCTCCGAGCGATCGCGGAGATCAATGAGCAGATGCTGTCCGTATCCGACGCGCTGCATCGACTGGCCCGTTCCGGGGCCGAGTCCACCGCTGTCGAGGAATGAGACTCACCGACGTCCCCCCAGGGCATCCCCCCTCATAGTGTGATTCACGAGCCGGAACGGTACACCGTGGCATTCCGTACGCTCGAGGCGATCACCGACAGGTCCGAGCAGCGATTCCGCCGGGCCGATGTCACAAGTGCAGCACGCGTCCGGTCTCAGTTGTAGAACGCACGAGATGTGGAACGAGCAAGCTGCCTACTGAGTCTCCAGGGCTCCCGGCTGCGGCGTAGCGCCGTGCGAGAGAGGGAGGATGCCGTATGGACCGTGCCTATGACGCGACGCCGCTCGTGGATCTGCTCGACGAGCGACGGCATCTGCTGGAACTCGCCTACCGGATGCTGGGCAGCACCAGTGCGGCCGAAAGCGTCATCGCCGAGACGTACCGGCGGTGGTACGAGCTGCCCGGTCCGGCGCGGGCGCGGATCGAAGCGCCCGGTCCCTGGCTCGCCGACGTCGCCGGCAGCATCTGCCGGGCCCGGCTGGCCGGGACGGGCCCTGGGAACGGCCGGGCGGCACAGCCGGAGGAAAAGCTCGGGCACGAGGTCGGCGCGATGCTGCGGCGTGCGCTGCGGTCCTTCTCTCCGGCCGAGCGGGCGTCGTTCATGCTCAACGAGGTGTTCGGGATCGCGCCGGGCGCGGCGGCCGGCACCGTCGCGCAGCCGGAAGACACCGAACAGACCCACACGGCGTTCGACAGCCCCCGGCCCCGACGCTCCCCGCCCCCGGGAGCGCAGCGGCAGGACGAGGTGGCCCATGCCTTCCGGCGGGCATGCCTCACGGAGGACGAGGCGCTCCTTGAGTCCTTGCTGGCACCGGGTTCCACGGCGGTCTTCGACGGCGGCGGCAAGGTCAGGGCCCTGGTCACGCCGGTGCACGGCAGCCGCCAGGTCACCCGCACCCTGTTGACACTGCTGCCCAGCAGCCCCCGCACCAGCCTGCAGACCCGTGATGTCAACGGACTGACCGGTCTCGTGGTGTATTCCGACCGCCAGGTGGCCGCCGTCATCAGCCTGGGCGTCACCGGACGCCGGATCCAGCGGATCTGCGTCATCCTCAATCCGGACAAACTCAGCACCTGGAGCGAGCTGGACGACGGCGCCCCATCCTGAGCCGCCTCGCTGGACGCGGCACGGCCGGACTGTCCGGCGCGAACGTCATCTACGGAAGCAACGACGAGAGCGCCGTGGGGGCGGCGCCGCGGCAGGCGCGCTCAGGTCCGGGTCGGAAGCGGCCTCGCGACTGCCGTCGCGGTCGTCCGGGCGGTCGGCCTCCGGCGCGAGGAGAGCCTCCAGGGTGGCGACGTCTCCCGTTCGCGACGCACGGACGAAGGCGTCGAGGAGCCGTCGGTGGTCCTCCATGTCGACAGTCCTGCGCCCCTCCGCCGCGAGATGCTTGCGGGCCCTGCTCACGACCTTGCGCACGTTGACACGAGTGAGCTGAAGGATCTCGGCGATCTCCTCGTAGGAGTAGTCGAACGCCTCGCGCAGGACGTACGCGGCGCGCTCGGTGGGATTCAGTTTCTCCAGCAGGAGGAGCAGGGCCAGTTCGAGAGCCTCGGCCTGCTCGGCGCCCACCTGCGGGTCGCTGCTCGTGTCGATGGGTTCGGGCAGCCACGGGCCTATGTAGGTCTCGCGACGCACACGGGCGGACTGGGCCAGGTTGATCGCCAGGCGCGTGGTCGTCGTCGACAGGAACGCCACGGGGCTGACCACCGCCGCTCGATCGGTCTTCTGCCAGCGCAGCCACACTTCCTGTACGACGTCCTCCGCCTCGACCGCGCTTCCCAGCACCCGGTAGGCGATGCCGAAAAGGCGCGGGCGGCAGTGCACGAAGACGGAAACGGCCTCCTCCAGGGAACTCTCCTCGGGGGACGTCTCGAGGTGCATCGTCCTGCTGTCTCCGTTCCTGGCCGCGATCAGTCACAGCTGATCCGTCACGTCTGCACCTTTGACCAGGCCCGTCCACATTTTGTGACAGCATTTCGTTCCACGAGTCGGTGTCAGGCGTGTGGCGCTCACCTCCCCCGCGCAGCACCGTGTTGCGCATTCGAGCGCATCGTCTGTCTTCCGGGGTGCCGTAATGCCTATGATGAAGGCGCCCATTCCGGTGCACGGCCGAGCGGCACCGCAGTACGCGTCATCAGGGACGCGACACAATGGGTTGAGAACGAGAGGAACACATGGTCTCCGGCACCCGCGCTCCGCATACCATCGCGGTCACCGCTGAAAGCCTCCACAAGGACCTGGCACGCCTGGAGCTGCAGAAGCAGGCACTGGAGAGGGAACTGGCCGCGGTCGTGGCCCACCTCGGCTCCGTCCAGCGCGCGCTCAGCGCCATCGAGGCCCTGATGCGTGACACCACCGCCGCAGCGCCGGCGAACGCGCAGGCGCAGGCGGACCTGCCCGCCGCCGAGGATGCCGTCCACTCGGAGGCCTCCGCCTCCGCCGACACGGACGCCGACGCCGACGCCGACAGGCAGAGGAAGTACGGCCAGCTCACCGAGCAGATCCTCGAGTACTTCGCCACGGTCGGTCAGGCGGACGTGCGGGCCCGTGACGTGGCCGCGGCACTCGGGCGCGACACCGACAGCGGGAGCATCAACGCGGTCCGCAGCACCCTTGACCGTCTCGTCGGCACCTCCCGTATCCGGCGGACCGGCCGGGGTCTCTATCGCGCCAAGCGCTCGTAGCCGACGCGACGCCGTCCGACGTGATGCCGACACCGTGCGATGCAGCGGGCCCTCCCGACGGCACCGCGCTTCACACTGATCACAACATGGATACAAGATTTGACATCGATCCGGGCGGGGGCGACAGCATGGATGCCATGCTGGGGCAATGGCAGCGGCAGCGGCCCCAGTTGGACGTCTCTTCCGGTGGCGTGATCGGGCGCGTGCTCCGTGCGGCACGGCTGACCGAGGAGCTGATGGAGGACGGGCTGCGACGCCAGGAGGGCAGGAGCATCGCCAACGTGGGGGATCTCGACGTGCTCCTGGCGCTGCGCCGGGCAAGTCCTCCCTATGTGCTGACGCCCGGTCAGCTCAGGGAGTCACTGATCGTCTCCTCCGCGGGACTCAGCGGCCGGCTCAAGCGGCTGGAGCGTGCGGGCTGGATCAACCGCACCGCCTCGCCCGATGATCGGCGCAGCTCGCGGGTGAGTCTGACGGAGGACGCACTGCCGGAGTTGGACCGTCGTATCGCGGCCTATTTCGCATTGGAGCGGAATCTGGTGTCCGTGCTGGAACCCGAAGAGAAGGCCGCCGTTGCCGACGCTCTGCGTAAGTTGCTGGTGAGGCTCGAAACGGCGCCATGAGTCACCCGTCGACGGACGCGATCACCCGGCGGTGCCGAGCAGCACAGCGACGCACACGGTGAGGATCAGAGTGGTGAAGAGCGCCGTCGCGGCGTACGCACCACGGCGCAACTGGTGTATCGCTTGGCGTGATGCTCTTCCACCGCCGTGATGTGGTCGGTGATGTGCCGCGTGATCGACCGGCAGACACGGAGTTGCTCCCGCACGTACCACGACTCGATCTCGGCCTTCTGCGTCTCGCTCAGCCCGGTCACGCGTGAGACGAAGTCGGTCGCGCGGCAGTAGGCGGTGCGGCGATGGGCCTCCCAGTACAGGAAGCCCTCGATGTCGGTCAGGCCGCGTTCGGCCTCGTTGCTGGAGTCCACAAGGTCCTCATGGCAGGAGAAGATCGTCGATGCGCACCGCGGTGGGGGTGGGTGCACCGGAATGCACGGCGCTGCCTGGCAGAACTGCTTGTTGACGTGCTCCATCGGGCGGGGCCTATTCCGCGAAACCCAGCATATCTCGCTCGCGAGACAAGTCGTGGGCCGGGTGGTCCCACCGTGTGACCGTGTGAAAGGTGTGGATGACCCGGTGCGCGTGCTACCTCTGCTTCTGCCGCTGCATCCACTCCTCGTAGGTCGTGGTGGCCAGGTCGGCGTCCTTCGGAGCCGTCAGCACGTCGCCACTGATCTGGGCGAACATGCCCGCCTCCTCGTCGGTGACCACATGGCGTCCGTCGGAGTGCGCCGCCAGCGTGATGCGGCCCAGCTCGTCGAGGTTGTAGACCCCCGGACCGGCGACATTGCGGATGCCCTGCAGCGGAGCTTCGGACGCTGCCCGCGCGACCGCCGCCGCGACGTCGGCCGAGGCCATCGGCTGCACCGGAGTGGACGGCAGATGGACGGCGTCACCTTCGGTGGTCCAGGACATGATCGCCTCGACGAATTCGTAGAACTGCGTGGCCCGCACGATCGAGTAAGGCGTGGGACTCTCCCGGAGCACCTTCTCCTGGATCATCTTGGCCCGGTAGTAGTCGAGATCGGGCACCTGGTCCACACCGACGATCGAGGCGATCACATGGTGACGGACGCCGGCCGCCTCGGCCGCGGCCGCGACGTTGCGCATCGACGTTTCGAAGAAGTCGATGGAGGAGTTGTCGAAAGTCGGCGAATTTGTCAGGTTCACGACCACATCGGCGTCCTGCAGAGCCTCGTCCAGGCCCTTCCCGCTGATCACGTCGACTCCGCTGGACAGTGAAGCGGACACCACTTCGTGGCCGGCCGCCCTCAGTCGCTCCCCCACCTGTGAGCCGATCAGGCCACTTCCCCCCAGGACGGTGAACTTCATGACCACACCCTTCTGATCGCTGGAATGTACAGAAAAAGAGTAATCTGTTCTGGTGTGTCGCACCCGTGCTGCGAGGCACGGACAGGAGGTCGCGTGATGCCGGACAACGGACCAGACGCAAACTCTCCAGGAAGCAAGGGCCGGCGATCCGAAGCCTGGAAGGCCGCCGTGACCGTCATCCAGGAGGCGAAACCGCCCTCGGTTCCGGACGGCGCACACGTCATGACACTGCTCGTCGAATTTCCCCCGGGAGACCCCGGCACACCCCCGCACCGGCACTTCGGACCGGCCTTCGGCTACGTGCTGGAAGGCGAGATGCTGTTCGAGCTGGAGGGCGAACCCGAACGGGTGGTCCGGGCCGGGGAGGCGTTCTGGGAGCCCGGCGGCGACGTGATCCACTACCAGGACGGCAACAACCGCACCGACATGCCGAGTCGGTTCGTCGTCACGATGATGTGCGAACCCGACAAACCGATGCTCGTCCTCGTCGAGGACGAGGAACTGGAGCAGCGCAAGGACCGGCGGGCCCCTCGGCCCTAGGCCCTGTCGTCACACCCCTGTTCGACCAGCAGCGTCCTGAGTACGCCTACTCATGCCCGCCCGCACCGGGTCCGGGACGATGGGCTTTCCGGACGTCGGGGCGGAAGCCGGGAGGCGGGGGCATGGGGAGATTTCTGGCGGCGGTGCTGGCGGTCATGACGGCAGCCGGGGCACTCGTCCTCGCCTACGTGGCGGGGGCGCCGCCGCAGGTGGTGTTCGCCGCCGGGGCGGGCGTGCTGAGTCTTCTGTGGCTGCTGCTCCTGCTCACGCTCCCGTGGAACCTGTACTTCCGGGCCCACGCGGTGCTCGCCGAGATCGCGGTGAGCCGTGACAAGGGCATCGAGGTCTCCCCTGCCCGGGACGCCGAAGCCACCCGCATCGCCCGCACGATGCTCCGGACGGCCGTCGCGGGCCACATCCTGACCGCGGCGCTCGTCCTGGCGGTCACCTGGGCGACGGGCGAGTTCACGGGGTACTGGTTCGCCGCCTTCTTTCTGCTGAGCACGTTCTTCCGCCCGGCGGGTGCCTACTTCGGCCAGCTCCGGCGGCGCCTTGGCGCTCTCCTCAAGGACGTCACCCATCCGCGGGACGACGTCGTGGAACTGCACGGCCGACTGGACCGCACCGAGGCCGGGACGCGGGTCCTGGAGGAGAAGACCGAGGAACAGTACCGAGCCCTGGCCGAACTGCGCCGCACGCTGGACGCGCTCGCCATGAGCACGTACGAACGCGCCGAGGAGGCGGACCGTCGAATCGCCGCGCTGGGCAGGGAGTTCGAGGCCACGGTGAACCGTCTCACCGACAACCAGGAGATCATCGCGGGTGTGAAGGCGTTCCTGCGCCTGCTGCACTCCACGGACGCGACGGACGGCGCCCGGGCCTCCGGCTGACCGGGACGCACGGCACGGCGCCCGGGGCCGACGGCTCCTGCCGTCC
>NZ_JBHWJQ010000058.1:0-34126 GCF_042731435.1 Streptomyces sp. NPDC059861
GCCCCCGGCCCGCCCCCCCCAGGCGGCACACATGACCGCGGCTTGCGGGGCGTGAGCCACGAAGCCGCACCCGCCCACGGCGAGAAGGAGTCGTGCCGGGGGTCCGCCCGCAGCGGTTGGCGCGTCAACTCGGGTGAGTCGGTAAAGTGACCGATTCCGCGCCGTTCCGAGGACGGACACCCCCCGGCACGGCCCCGACCCACGCACAGCCGGCAGGCGCTACCCGCACCCCACCGAACAGCCGGAGGCGCCGCAGGCATTCAGCCTTCGCCACGATCCGGCAACGGCCCCGCCCGGTCCAGCAGCCCGGTGCGGGCCGCCAGGGCCGCTGCCTCCAGGCGGGACCCCACGCCGAGCTTCATCAAAACGCGCTGGACATGCGTGCGCGCCGTGGACGGCGCGATGCCCATGCCGGCCGCGATCAGCCGCGTATCCTCCCCTTCGGCCACCCGGACCAGCACCTCCACCTCCCTCGGCGTCAGCATCTGCAGCAGCCGCTGCCCCTCGTCGTCCGGCTGCGCCGCAGGGTTCAGCAGCTCACCGAACGCCCCCTGCAACAACTGCGGCGCCACCGCGGCCTCCCCCGCCCGCGCCTTAATGATCGCCCGCTCCACGCCCTCGATGCGCTCGTCGTGCCGCACATACCCGGACGCCCCCGCGGCGAACGCCGCCGCGATCCCCCGCGGACTCGGCACCGGCCCCAGCACCAGCACCGCCACCTGCCCCCGCTCCCGCTTGATCCGCAGCACGGGATCGAACGCCCCCGCCTCGGCCGGCGTCGCCGTCCCCCACAGGCACACCTCCGGCGCCCGCGCGATCACCAGCTCCGCCGCCCCCGCGGCCGGCGCCGCCGCGGCCAGCACCCGGTGCCCCCGCAGCTTCAGCGCCGAGGCCAGCGCCTCGGCGAGCAATCGGTGGTCGTCGACCACCATCAGCCGCACTCCCATCGAGCTACCCCCCAGTCCCCCCAATGGACGCCCACTATGGATGCCCAAAGGTCCCCACGGACAGACCCAGAACAAACACGGAACACACCAAGTCCAGCCCCCCGGACGACAGCCCCCCGGCATCGACGTCCGCCATGCCCCCGGAAGCTACACGCTTGTTCGACGTCGCGCTGCCTCTACTCGTGAGAAGTGCCCCGGATCGCCGAAAATCCGCTCATTCGAGGGGTGTTGAGCGCCAAGCATGTGGCCCCGCCCCTGAACAGGGACGGGGCCGCACACCACCACCGAGAGCTGCCGAGACGTCAGCCACTCACACCGAACGCGATCGCGAGGTACTCGTCCGCACTCGCGGCCGACCCGCTAACGTACACCTCGGACATGTACAACCGCCCCTGTGCGTAGAGGACTTCGCCGTACTGCGGCGCCTTGCCGGACTCCACGTCCCGCACCGAGTCGGTCCCCGGGTTCTCCATCAGCTTGACCTGCTTGAAGCTGCCGCCGTCGATGCTGACAATCTGCCCGCCCTTGTCGTAGGGCCCGCTCTTGTACGCGATCACGTTCCCGCCGTCCATCCGCAGCGGGGTCATCGTGTACCCGTCCCCGGCGTCCGCCCGCTGCCCGGTCTGCTTCCCGGAAGCCAGGTCGAACGCGACAACCGAGTTCATCCGGCCGAAGTCACCGGTGGTGTCCTGCTCCTCCGTCGGCACGTACAGCCGGTCGTTGCCGACCGCGAGCCCGGTGCAGTCCTCGACCCGCGAGATCCCGTCGCACTCGGCGGCGTAGGAGTCACCCGGCGCCGAGATCCGCGCCCGCAGCTTGCCCGTCTTGTTGTCGACGGAGAAGAAGTCCGAGATGCCGCTGCCGTCCCCGGCGGAGTCACCCACGTCGGCCGCCACCACCAGCGGCTCGGTCGACACGACGCTGGCGTACTCGATGCCCTTGGTCATCCTGTACTCGGAGATCACCTTCCCCGACTTCGGGTCGATGGTCTGGATGTGCAGCTCACGCGCCTCGTACTGCCCGCACTTGCGCACCGCGACCAGCTTGGCGCCGCCGCCGTACCCCGCGTCGTAGCAGGTGTCACCGGGCTTCGGCGACCACAGCGACTTGCCGCTGGCGATGTCGAACGCGGCGCCGCCGCTCGTGCTGCCCACGGCGACCGTGCTCGCGCTCACGGTGACGTTGTCGAAATTGATCGGCTGGTCACCCGAGTTTGCGGTCTTCGTCCACAGCTTCCTGCCCGCGTTCAGGTCGATCGCGGCGACCTGGCTGCACCCCTCCGAGGAGTTCTTCGCGGGCATCCGGGGCTGGAAGACGACAGCCGTCCTCCCGTCCGCGGTCGCGTGCCGGGTGGCCTCGCAGACCGGCCCGGGCAGCGGGATCGTCCACAGCTCGGTGCCCTTTTCCCGGTCGTAGCCGACGATCTCGGCGACACCGGCCTTGGCGTACACCTTGTCGGTGAGCCAGGAGCCGGAGACGACCACGGAGTCGTCCTTGTCGACCTTGGGCGCCGGAATCTGGAAGAGTACCTTGGAGTTGGGATCGGCCGGCACCTTCTCGGAGCCCTTGGAGGAGCCCTCGTCACCGCCGCCCTTGCCGTCACCCTTGCCGCCGCTGGAGCCGGCGGTGTCGTCCTTGCCGCCGTCGGCGGAGGACTTCGAGTACCAGACGCCGCCGCCGATGATCAGCGCGATCGCCACGACGGCGGCCACGATGATGGCCACCTGCGCGTTGAACTTCCCTCCGCCACCGCCCGGCTGACCCGGCTGCGGGTGCATCGGCACGGTCGGCTGCGCGTAGGCCGGACCGGGCTGCCCGTACGGATGGGGCTGCGGCGCCCCGGGATAGCCGTACCCGGGCTGGGCCTGCGGCGGCTGCGGAGGAGTCGGCGGGCCCTGCGGATAGCCGTACCCGGGCTGCGCCTGCGGCGGCTGCGGGTAGCCGTAGCCGGGCGGCTGCTGCGACGGCGTGGGCGGCCCGGCAGGCGGCTGCGGCGCTCCGAAGGCGGGCGGCTGCTGCGGCGGCTGGTCCTGGGGCTGGGGTGAGCCGAACCCACCCCCCTGCGGGGGCTGGTTGGGCGGCGGAGGCGGCGGCTGGGTCATGACGTGGGCACCTCGGGGGGATGGGGACGGAACGAGTCGTGGGGGCGCGTCACTTGCCGTAGGCGAGCATCAGCTTTTCCTTGGCCTCGTCCTCGCCGGACAGCCGGGTGGTGGAGATGTAGAAGCGGCCGTCCACCCAGGCGATGTCCCGCGAGAAGAAGCTGTCCTCGACCTCCGCCGCGCCCGTGGGGTTCTGCAGCAGCCTGGTCGGACGGTGGCTGCTGCCGGTCGTCGGGACGGAGACGATCTGGCCGCCCGCGTCGTACGACGGCTGGACGTAGGCGACGAGCTTGCCGCCCTCGACCTGGAGCGGGAGCATCGACTCGTCCGCCGGGGACTTCACGCGCCACTTCTCCTTACCGGTGGCGAGGTTGATGGCGACGATCTCGTTGGCGCCGCCGGTGGCCTCGGTGGGCAGGTAGAGCGTGTCGGCGTCGGCGGCGACGCCCTCGCAGCCGGTCAGGTCGCGCTGGAGGACGGACCAGCCGCACTCGGGCGCGAAGCTCTCGTCGATCTTCACCTGGGAACGGAAGCCGCCCCTGGCGTCCAGCGTCGAGATGTTCCAGGCGTCCTTGTCCTCGTTGGTGCTGTAGACCACCAGCGGGTCGACGGAGTAGGTACGCATGACCCGCCAGCCCTTGCCGAAGGCCTGGGTCCACTTGACCTTGCCGGTCCTCGGGTCCAGCTCCTGGATCTCGTCGTGCTCGTTGTCGGTGGCCGCACCGCAGGACGCGACGGAGATCAGCCGGGCCCCGCCCGCGAACGCGCTCGGGAAGCAGGAGTCGCCGTACTTCTTCTTGTCGAAGAGCTTCCTGCCGGTCCGGACGTCGTAGGCCGTGCCGGACTGCGAGCGGCCCACCATCAACGTGTCGCCGGTCAGGGAGAGTTCGACACTGAGCGCGCTGTCGAAGAGCGCGCCGTCCGCGACCTCGCCGCTCCAGCCCTTCTCGCCGGTGTTGAGGTCGATCAGCTGGATCTGGTTGCACTTGGCGCGGTCGCTGGCGCCGTTCATGTACGCCACGACGATCTTGTGGTCGGCCGTCTTCCCGGGGGTGACCGAGCAGATCTCCTGCGGGAAGGTGATCGTCTCCCACGTGGGGTTGCCGTCGCCCACGTTGTAGGCGACGAGTTCCTTGTACGCGGCCTTCACCGCCGTCTTGTCGGTGACCCACATGCCGGGGGCGTCGGCGCCGGAACCGGGGGCGTCGGGCGCCTCCTTGTACCAGAGCACCTTCGCCTCGCCCGCCTTGCGGCCCTCGTTGAGGTCGTCCGGGTCGGCGCCGCCGTCACCGCTGCCGTCACCGGGGTTGACCGGGGCGTCGGACGCGGACGGCTTGGGGTCGTCGCTCTGCCCGGCGACCGGCTTCTTGTCGTCGCCGTCGCCGCTGGTCACGGCGTAGACGGTGCCGCCGATCAGCAGCAGCGCCGCCACCGCCGCACCGACGAACAGCGCGGGCTTGCCCCGGAAGGGGTTGCGCGAGCCGGAACCCGGGGGCGTGCCGGGGGCGCCGGGGTACTGGGGCTGCGGGTAGCCGTAGCCGGGCTGCCGGCCGTAGGGACCCGGCTGCTGCGGCTGGGCGTAGGGGCCCGGGGTGCCGTACGGACCGGGCTGCTGCGGCTGACCGTACGGACCGGGCTGCTGGGGATAGCCGTATCCCGGCTGGGGCGGGCCCTGCGGGGGCGGGGGCTGGGGCGGCTGCGCCGGCGGCGGGGGCGTGCCCTGCGACGGATCCTGCGGCGGGCCGAAACCACCGGACTGCCGCGGGTCCTGCGGTGCGCCGAAGCCACCGCCCGGCGGCTGGTCCTGTGGCGCGCCGAAGCCGCCACCCGGCGGCTGGTTGGGCGGCTGGGTCATCAGTGGTTCCCCCTTGTGACTGATGTGGCACCGCGCCCCTGGCGCTGCGTTTCCGCCACACCACGATTCTCAGACGGTTCTCAGACCGCCCATTTCTATCACCCGGGGCCCACAACGAGCCGGGCCGGATGCGCCCCTGTTCCCAAGGGAGCACCGGCCCGTGATGCCCTTGTTACGCGCCTTCACGCCCCCTTCACCCGACGCGCGCGCCCTGCGCGCAGCGACGGGAACGCACCTGCCGTGCCGGGACTCAGGCGTCCTCGGCCAGCTCCAGCCACCGCATCTCCAGCTCTTCGCGCTCCCCGGCCAACTCGCGCAGCTCGGCGTCCAGTTCGGCCACCTTCGCGAAGTCCGTGGCGTTTTCGGCGATCCGGGAGTGGAGCTTCGTCTCGCGTTCGGAGACCTTGTCCAACTGGCGCTCGATCTTCTGGAGTTCCTTCTTGGCCGCGCGCTGGTCGGCGGCGCTCTTCTCGGCGACCTGCTTCACGGGGGCCGCCGGGGAGGCGGCCGCGGCGGCCTCCTCCATCTTCCGTCGCCGCTCCAGGTATTCGTCGATCCCGCGCGGCAGCATCCGCATCGTGCCGTCGCCGAGCAGGGCGAACACCCGGTCCGTGGTGCGCTCGACGAAGAACCGGTCGTGGGAGATCACGATCATCGAGCCGGGCCAGCCGTCGAGGACGTCCTCCAGCTGGGTCAGCGTCTCGATGTCGAGGTCGTTGGTGGGCTCGTCGAGGAAGAGGACGTTCGGCTCGTCCATCAGCAGCCTCAGCAGCTGCAACCGGCGCCGCTCACCGCCGGACAGGTCCCCGACCGGCGTCCACTGCTTCTCCTTGTTGAAGCCGAACGTCTCGCAGAGCTGCCCCGCGGTCATCTCGCGCCCCTTGCCGAGGTCGACGCGCTCGCGCACCTGCTGAACGGCCTCCAGGACCCGCAGGGCGGGGTTCAGCTCGGTGACCTCCTGGGAGAGGTAGGCGAGCTTGACCGTCCTGCCGACGGCGATCCGGCCGGCCGCGGGCTGCGCCTCGCCCTCCGTGCGTGCCGCCTCGGCCATGGCCCGCAGCAGCGAGGTCTTGCCGGCGCCGTTGACGCCGACCAGGCCGATGCGGTCGCCGGGGCCGAGCTGCCAGGTGACGTGCTTGAGGAGCACCTTGGGACCGGCCTGGACCGTGATGTCCTCCAGGTCGAAGACGGTCTTGCCGAGCCGTGAGGACGCGAACTTCATCAGCTCGGAACTGTCCCGGGGCGGCGGCACGTCCTTGATCAGCTCGTTGGCGGCCTCCACGCGGAAACGCGGCTTGGAGGTGCGGGCGGGGGCGCCGCGGCGCAGCCAGGCCAGCTCCTTGCGGACCAGGTTCTGCCGCTTGACCTCCTCGGTGGCGGCGATCCGCTCGCGTTCGGCGCGGGCGAAGACGTAGTCGGAGTAGCCGCCCTCGTACTCGTGGACGTCACCGCGCTGCACGTCCCACATGCGGGTGCAGACCTGGTCGAGGAACCACCGGTCGTGGGTGACGCAGACCAGCGCGGAGCGGCGCTCGCGCAGGTGCTGGGCGAGCCAGGCGATGCCCTCGACGTCGAGGTGGTTGGTGGGCTCGTCGAGGACGATCAGGTCCTGCTCGTCGATGAGCAGCTTGGCGAGTGCGATCCGGCGCCGCTCACCACCGGAGAGCGGACCGATGACGGTGTCGAGGCCCTGCGGGAAGCCGGGCAGGTCGAGCCCGCCGAACAGACCGGTGAGCACATCGCGGACCTTGGCGTTGCCCGCCCACTCGTGGTCGGCCATGTCGCCGATGACCTCGTGGCGCACGGTGGCCGCGGGGTCGAGGGAGTCGTGCTGGGTGAGGACGCCCAGGCGCAGCCCGCCGGAGTGGGTGACGCGGCCGGTGTCGGCGTCCTCCAGGCGGGCCAGCATCCGGATGAGCGTGGTCTTGCCGTCGCCGTTGCGGCCGACGACACCGATGCGGTCCCCTTCGGAGACGCCGAGGGAAATGCCGTCGAGGAGCGCGCGGGTGCCGTACACCTTGCTGACGTTCTCGACATTGACCAGGTTGACGGCCATTTCGCTCCTGCTCGCGGGGATCGGTCAGCCTCCCAGCCTAGGCCCTGTCGTCAAACTCCCGTCGCCCGCCCTGCGGCGTCCGGTGCGTGCAGCCGCAAGGCGGAGGAGGAAGTCGACGCGATGGAGGTCCCGCCCCGGGTCAGCCGCCGAGCACCGTCGCGCCCGGTGCCGGCCCCGAGGCCGTGCGCACCGTCCGGCACGTGCCCGACGCGCTGAGCGCCTGCGCCACCTTCGCCGCGGACTCGGGGTCGCGGGCGAGGAAGGCGGTGGTCGGGCCGGAGCCCGAGACCAGCGCGGTGAGGGCGCCGGCGGCGCGGCCCGCCGCGAGGGTGTCGGCGAGGGCGGGGAAGAGGGAGAGGGCGGCGGGCTGGAGGTCGTTCGAGACGGCGGCGGCGAGCGCGTCGGGGTCGCCCTTGGCGAGGGCGTCGAGGAGGTCTGGGGAGGCGACGGGCTCGGGGACGTCGGTGCCCTCGGCGAGCCGGTCGAACTCGCGGAAGACGGCCGGGGTGGACAGCCCGCGGTCGGCCATCGCGAAGACCCAGTGGAAGGTGCCGCCGACGTCGAGCGCCGTCAGCCTCTCGCCCCGCCCGGTGCCGAGCGCCGCCCCGCCGACCAGGCTGAACGGCACATCACTGCCCAACTCGGCGCAGATGTCGAGCAGTTCGTCGCGGGAGGCGCCGGTGCCCCACAGCGCGTCGCAGGCGAGCAGCGCACCCGCGCCGTCCGCGCTGCCGCCCGCCATGCCGCCGGCCACGGGGATGTCCTTGGCGATGTGCACGTGGACGTCGGGGCTACGGCCGTGACGCGCGGCGAGCGCCTCCGCCGCGCGGGCCGCGAGGTTCGTCCGGTCCAGGGGGACCTGGGCGGCGTCGGATCCGTCGCAGGTGACGCGCAGCTCGTCGGCCGCGGTGACCGTGACCTCGTCGTGGAGCCCGACCGCCAGGAAGACGTTGGCCAGCTCGTGGTACCCGTCGGGGCGGGCGGCGCCGACCGCGAGCTGGACGTTGACCTTGGCGGGGACACGTACCGTGACGCTCACATGCTCTCCTTCGGCGATGCGGGGGCCGCTTCGCGCGCCGCCGCGGCCTCCGCGATGCGGGCGAACTCCTCGACCGTGAGGGACTCGCCGCGCGCCTGCGGCGAGACGCCCGCCGCGACGAGCGCCGCCTCGGCGGCCGCCGCGGAACCGGCCCACCCCGCGAGCGCCGCCCGCAGGGTCTTGCGGCGCTGGGCGAACGCCGCGTCCACGACGGCGAAGACCTCGCGCTGCGAGGCGGTGGTCGCGATCGGCTCGGCGCGCCGGGTGAGGGAGACGAGCCCGCTGTCCACGTTCGGCGCGGGCCAGAACACGTTGCGGCCGATGGCACCGGCCCGCTTGACCTCGGCGAACCAGTTGGCCTTCACCGACGGCACGCCGTACACCTTCGAGCCGGGCGGCGCCGCCAGCCGGTCGGCGACCTCCGCCTGCACCATCACGAGGGTGCGCTCGATGCTCGGGAAGGTGTCGAGCATGTGCAGCAGGACCGGGACCGCCACGTTGTACGGCAGGTTCGCCACCAGCGCGGTCGGCGCGGGTCCTGGCAGGTCGGTGACGCGCATCGCGTCGGAGTGCACCAGCGCGAACCGGTGGGCGCGCTCCGGCATCCGTGCCGCGACGGTGGCGGGCAGCGCGGCGGCCAGCACGTCGTCGATCTCGACGGCGGTGACCCGCTCGGCCACCTCCAGCAGCGCCAGCGTGAGCGAGCCGAGCCCGGGCCCGACCTCCACGACCACGTCGTCGGGCCGGACCTGCGCGGTCCGGACGATACGGCGGACGGTGTTCGCGTCGATGACGAAGTTCTGGCCGCGCTGCTTGGTGGGCCGTACGCCGAGGACTTCCGCCAGCTCACGGATGTCGGCGGGACCCAGGAGGGCGTCGGGGGTGGGGCTGCTCACGGCGACAGCCTATCCGTGGCTGTCGCCGTGGCTATCCGTGCAGCCGCGCTCCGCAGTGCGGCCAGGGGCCGGCGCCGCGTCGGGTGTACAGCTTCTTCGCGCGGTACGTCTGTTCCGCCGCCGGGGCGTCCTGGGGGCGGCCGGTGCCGCCGAGGCTGTGCCAGGTGCCGGTGTCGAACTGGTAGAGGCCGCCGTACGTCCCGGAGGGGTCCACGGCGCCCGGGTCGCCGCCGGACTCGCAGACGGCGAGGCCCTGCCAGTCGAGGTGGTCGGCGCCCTGGACCGAGGTGGGCATCGGTTTCGTGCCGACCTTCACGATCCGCGCGGTCGGCTCGCGCACCAGCTCGGTCCCGATCCGGCGCGGCTTCTGCCGGACCCCGTTGACGGTCCGCAGGGAGTACGTGATCCGGCGCAGTCCCGGCTGACCCGCCTGCTCGACCACCTCCGTGCCCTTGAAGACCGCCGGGTCCTCGACCCGCCGCACCTCGAAGGGGATCTCCTCCTCCCGGGTCTCCCTGCCGCCGGTGATCCGCAGCACGGTGACCGTCTGACCGTCGCGCGGGAAGCTGCCCGGCGGGACGGAGGTGGTGTCCTGGCCGCGCAGGGTGACCCCGGCGGCCCGGACGGCCTCGTCGACGGTGGCGGCGTTGGTGCGGACGGTGCGGGCCCTGCCGTCCGCCATGACCGTGACGGACCGCTCGGTGCGCACGTCGAGGGCGAGACCGGCACGTCCGATGTGCTGCGAGCGCGCGGCGGACAGGTACGCGCCCTCCGCCCGCACGCCGAGCTGTCCGAGCGCCTCCTCGACCGTCCGTGCCGTCGTCCACACCTCCTGCCGGTGGCCGTCGAGGGTGAGCCGCACGGGGCGGCCGTAGTGCACGGCGATCTCGTCGCCGTGGCCGATCCCGGCGCCCGGCGCGGGCGTGATCATGTCGTGCGCGCCGACCTCGACGCCCTCCTCGGCGAGCAGCTCACCGACGTCGTCGGCGAAGGTGTGCAGTCCGCGGGGCTCGCCGTCGACGGTCAGCTGGACGGCCTTGTCCTCGGCGACGAAGGCGGTGGTGCCGCCGGCGAGGAAGGCGACGACCAGCGCCCGCGGCAGCAGGCGGCGCACGGAGGTGTCCGGGCGGTCGGCGGACCGTCCCCTGCGCCGGCGCGCGGCACGCCCGGCTACCCGGGGGCGGGCGACGGGGACCGCCGTCTCCGGCGTGCCCTGCCGGGGCACCAGCGGCTCGGCCGTCTCGTAGGCGGGCCGGTAGGTGTCGCCGGCCGCGGCGCCGTACGGGTGCACGTCCCACCCGTCGACCCCGTCGGGCCCGTCGTACCGGTCGGGCCCGTCGTACCCGTCGAGCCCGTCGTACGCAGGCGACGGCTCGTACGCCTCGAAGGTGTCGAAGGTCTCGTACGGCTGGGTCCCGTACGTCTCGTACTGCGAGTTGCTCACGCCGACACGCTCCAGGGGCCGAGGGGTCCAGAGGGGTCCGGATCGGGCCCCCAGAACCTAGCGGAGCGTTCGTCACTCTCCAAAGCGGCGCGACTACTCAGGGTGGCACATCAAGGGTCAGTAGCCGAACGCGCGTGCGGTGTTCGCGCCCAGGGCGGTGGCCAGGGCGTCCTCGTCGATGCCGCGCACGGCGGCCATCGCGCGCACCGTGACCGGAACGAGATACGGCGCGTTGGGCCGTCCGCGGTAGGGCGCGGGTGTCAGGAACGGCGCGTCCGTCTCCACCAGGACCAGCTCCAGCGGGGCCACGGCCAGCGCGTCCCGCAGGTTCTGGGCGTTCTTGAAGGTGACGTTGCCGGCGAAGGACATGTAGTACCCGGCGCGGGCGCACACCTCGGCCATCTCGGCGTCCCCGGAGTAGCAGTGGAACACCGTCCGCTCGGGCGCGCCCTCCTCCTTCAGGACCCGCAGCACGTCCGTGTGGGCGTCGCGGTCGTGGATGACCAGCGCCTTGCCGTGCCGCTTGGCGATCTCGATGTGGGCGCGGAAGGACCGCTCCTGCGCCGCCTTGCCCTCGGGCCCGGTGCGGAAGTAGTCCAGTCCCGTCTCGCCGACCGCCTTCACGTGTGGCATGGCCGCCAGCCGGTCGATCTCGGCGAGCGCCTCGTCGAGCCCCGCGTCGCCGCCGGGCTCACGCGCCCCCTGCCGGGACCAGCCGTCGGGATCGCCGTGCACGATGCGCGGGGCCTCGTTGGGGTGCAGGGCGACGGCCGCGTGCACGTTCTCGTACGCCGCCGCCGTCTCGGCCGCCCACCGGGAGCCGTTCACGTCGCAGCCGACCTGCACGACCGTCGTGACCCCGACGGACGCGGCCTTCGCGAGGCCCTCCTCCACGGTGCCCGACTGCATGTCGAGGTGCGTGTGCGAGTCGGCGACCGGCACGGTCAGGGGCGGCGGGAGGGGCGGTGCGGCGTTCTTGTCGGAGGTGGGCATGCCCCGATCGTACGAGAGGGACACGCCCACGATCAGGTCAGCCCGCCTTGCGCTGGAAGACGTGCAGCAGGTCGGACAGGTGCCAGTGATGCTGCTCGTCGCGCACCCCGGCTTCCCCGGCAGGCCGGGGCACCGAGACCGGCCCGGCCGCCCCGGCGGCCGGCTGCCGGCGCCGCCCGTCACGCGCCGACGACACCTGGCCGGCCCGCATGATCCGCACCACATGGCCGTCGCAGTGGTGGCACCCCGGCCGGCTCAGCGGCGACGGCACGACCCGCCCGTCCGCCACGTACAGGACGAACTCGTGGCCCTCGCCATCGACGTGGTGCTCTATCTCGTACGACTGTTCCCATCCGTGCCCGCATCGCATGCAGGCGAAGGAATACGACTCGTTGACCACGGCGGTCGCCCCGTTGCGAAGGCCGGTGTGCCCTGCGATCTCGCTCATGCCAGCTCCTGTTGTCCGCTGGAGGAACGGGTTGCGTTCCGTCACCCAGTGGACTCCCGGAGGAGACCGAAAGCACGCTGTCTGCCCAGTATTGGGAGGGACTTGGGGGTGTCTTGCCGTAGGGCCCGTCACCCTTTACCGGCGGTTGGCACTGGTTCGCGGCTCAGGGCGCGCGCTTCGCGGCGACCACGGCGTCGAAGACCACCCGCTTGGGCACTCCCGCCTCCACGGCCACCGCCGCGATGGCCTCCTTGCGCCGCTCGCCGGCCTCCTCCCGGACCTTCACCCGCCGCACCAGCTCCGCGGGGCCGACGTCCTCCGGCCCCTTGTCGGCGGCACCCTCGACCACCACGGTGATCTCTCCGCGCACCCCCTCGGCCGCCCACTCGGCCAACTCGCCCAGAGCCCCTCGCCGTACCTCCTCGTACGTCTTGGTCAGCTCCCGGCAGACGGCCGCCCGCCGCTCCGCCCCGAACGCCTCGGCCATCGCCGCCAGCGTGTCGTCGAGGCGGTGCGGTGCCTCGAAATAGACCAGCGTCCGCCGCTCCCCGGCGACCTCCCGCAGCCGTGACAGCCGCTCCCCCGCCTTGCGCGGCAGGAAGCCCTCGAAGCAGAACCGGTCCACCGGCAGCCCGGACAGCGCCAGAGCGGTCAGCACGGCGGACGGCCCCGGCACGGCGGTGACCCGGACGTCCCGCTCCACCGCCGCGGCCACCAGCCGGTACCCGGGGTCCGACACCGAGGGCATCCCGGCGTCCGTGACGAGCAGCACCCGCGCCCCGCCCACCAGCTCCTCGACCAGCTCCGGGGTACGCGCCGCCTCGTTGCCCTCGAAGTACGACACCACCCGGCCCTTGGGCGTCACGCCCAGCGCCTGGGTCAGCCGGCGCAGCCGCCGGGTGTCCTCGGCGGCGACCACGTCGGCCCGCTCCAGTTCCTCGGAGAGTCTGGGCGGCGCGTCCGCGATGTCGCCGATAGGGGTGCCTGCCAAAACAAGGGTTCCTGTCACGTTTCCATCCTCGCAGGGGCCGTCCACGGGACTCCCACAGACGGGTTCCCTACGATGGCGCGGTGACCAGTACCGCGTCCTCCACGGACATCCGGCAGGACCAGGCCCCGCACGAGCAGCGGCCCTCGTGGCAGCAGCGGCTGCGCCGTTTCGGATACTCGCCCGCCGGGCCCCGCAGCGACGTCCGGGACCGCCTCGTGCCGCCGTACGCCGAGCCGGGCCCGCGGCTGTGGGCGGCGCTCGGCATCCGGTATCCGGCGGCCACGCGGATCGCCCGCTGGTCGGGCTGGGGCGGGCCGCTGCTGGTGACGCTGTTCGCGGGTGTGCTGCGGTTCTGGAACCTGGGCAGCCCGAAGGCGGTGATATTCGACGAGACGTACTACGCCAAGGACGCGTGGGCGCTCGTCCACCGCGGCTTCGAGGTCAACTGGGACAAAAACGTCAACGACCTCATCCTGTCCCAGAACGGCGATGTGCCCATCCCGACGGACGCGGCGTACGTCGTGCATCCGCCGGTCGGCAAGTACGTGATCGGGCTCGGCGAGCTGATGTTCGGGTTCAACCCGTTCGGCTGGCGGTTCATGACGGCGCTGCTCGGCACGCTGTCGGTCCTGCTGCTGTGCCGCATCGGCCGCCGGCTGTTCCGCTCCACGTTCCTCGGCTGCCTGGCGGGCGCGCTGGTGGCCGTGGACGGGCTGCACTTCGTGATGAGCCGCACCGCGCTGCTGGACGGCGTGCTGATGTTCTTCGTGCTGGCGGCGTTCGGCTGTCTGCTCGTCGACCGGGACCGGGCGCGGGCGAGACTGGCCGCCGCGCTGCCCGCGGATCCCGACGGCCGGGTCCGGCCGGACGCGCGGACGGCGGAGGACACCCGCATCGGGTGGCGGCCGTGGCGGATCGCGGCGGGCCTGATGCTGGGCCTGGCCGTCGGCACCAAGTGGAACGGCCTGTACATCCTGGCCGCTTTCTGTGTGATGGCGGTGCTGTGGGACGTCGGCGCCCGCAAGGTGGCCGGTGCCCGGCACCCGTACAAGGCGGTCGTCCAGCACGATCTCGGCTGGGCGTTCCTGTCCACCGTCCCGGTCGCGATCGTCACCTACATCGCCTCCTGGACCGGCTGGATCCTCTCCGCCGGCGACGGCTCGGGAGGCTACTACCGCAACTGGGCGGCGACCGACGGCAAGGACAGCGGCTGGTCGTGGCTGTTCCCGGACTGGTGGCGCAGCCTGTGGCACTACGAGAGCCAGGTGTACGACTTCCACGTCGGACTGTCCTCGCCGCACACCTACCAGTCCAACCCGTGGAGCTGGATCGTCACCGGCCGCCCCGTGTCGTACTTCTACGAGTCCCCCGCCCCCGGCGCGGACGGCTGCCCGGTGGACGCGGGCGACAAGTGCGCGCGCGAGGTGCTGGCGCTGGGCACGCCGATGCTGTGGTGGGTGGGCTGCTTCGCGCTGCTGTACGTGCTGTGGCGCTGGTTCTTCCGCCGCGACTGGCGCGCGGGCGCCATTGCCTGCGCGATCGTCGCGGGCTATCTGCCCTGGTTCCTGTACCAGGAGCGGACGATCTTCTTCTTCTACGCCGTGGTCTTCGTGCCGTTCCTGTGCCTGGCGGTCGCGATGCTGATCGGCGCTCTGGTCGGCCCCCCCGGCTCCACCGACACCCGCCGGGTGGCGGGCGCCACGGGAGCGGGCGTCCTGGTCCTGCTGATCGCCTGGAACTTCATCTACTTCTGGCCCATCTACACAGGCCAGTCCATCCCGATGGACGACTGGCGGTCGCGGATGTGGCTGGATACGTGGGTCTGACACCTACTGGGCGCTAACAATCTGGGAACTCCCGCCCCGCTCGTCACAGTGCGCACTTAGAGTGCGGAGGTCTGTACACGGGGAGGGGGCGCGTCATGCGCAAGGGGGTCAAGGCTGCCGTCGTCGGCAGTGTGTTCACGGTGATGGTCGCGGGGGCCGGGTACGGCGCCTACAACTTCGTCTCCGCGCTGAGCGACGACGGGGGCACCGCGCCGGCGGGGCAGAACAAGCCGCTGCGGAGCGGGCCGCCGAGCAGCGCGGAGGTCCAGGAGACGAGCCGTGAGTTCTTCGCGGCCTGGGAGCAGGGGCAGGGCGCGCGGGCGGCGTCCCTCACGAACTTCGCCGAAGAGGCCGAGCCCGTCCTGACGTCCTTCGGGCAGGACGCGCACCTCACCGACGTGCAGATCACGCCGGGCGCGACGCAGGGGCGGACGGTGCCGTTCTCGGTCAGGGCGACGGTGTCGTACGACGGGAAGTCCAAGCCGCTGGCGTACCGGAGCACGCTCACCGTGGTGCGCGGGGAGAGCACCGGGCGGGCGCTGGTCGACTGGGAGCCGTCCGTCGTGCACCCGAGCCTGAAGGACGGTGACATCCTTGTCACCGAGGAGTCGGCGACCCCGCAGGTCGAGGCGGTGGACCGGAACGGCACGGTGCTGTCACCGAAGAAGTACCCCTCCCTCGGCCCGATCCTGGACGAACTGCGCGCCCGCTACGGCGAGCAGGCCGGCGGCACCCCCGGCGTCGAACTCGCCGTCCGGCACACCGCGTCCGAGGCCGCCGACACCACCCTGCTCACCCTCTCCGAGGGCAGGCCCGGGAAGTTGCGGACGACGCTGAGCGCGACGGCGCAGGCCGCCGCCGAGCAGGCGGTCGGACGGTACGACGAGTCCTCGGTCGTCGCCGTCAAGCCGAGCACCGGCGAGATCCTGGCGGTCGCCAACAACCGCGCGGACGGCTTCAACGCGGCCTTCCTCGGCCAGGTGGCGCCCGGCTCCACGATGAAGATCGTCAGCGCGGCGATGCTCATCGACACCGGCCTCACCAGCATGAACGGCCCGGCACCCTGCCCGCCCCAGGCGGTCTCGGAGAGCCAGACCTTCCACAACCTGAAGGACATGGCCCCGAACGAGGGCGCCACCCTTTCCGAGAGTTTCGCGCGCTCCTGCAACACCGCCTTCATCAAGTTCGCCGACGAGGTGCAGGTGGACTCGCTGACCCGGGAGGCGCAGGAGCGGTTCGGGATCGGGCGGGACGACTGGAAGGTCGGCGTCCCCTCCTTCGACGGCTCGGTGCCCGCCGCGGGCGGCCCGGACACCGCCGCCGGCCTGATAGGCCAGGGCCAGGTGCAGATGAGCCCGTTGAACATGGCCTCGGTCACGGCGACGGCGATGACGGGCGCCTTCCGGCAGCCGGTGATCGTGCCGCAGAGCCTGGACGGACGGGAACTGGCGAAGGCGCGGGGCCTGTCGGGCGACACCGTCGCGCAGCTGCGCGCCATGATGAACCGCACCGCGACCAGCGGCACCGCCGCCTCCGTGATGTCGGGGTTGTCCGGCAGCAGCATCGGCGCGAAGACCGGTTCGGCCGAGGTCGACGGGAACACCAAGGCGGACAGCTGGTTCACTGGCTACCGCGACGACGTCGCCGCGGCGGCCATGGCCCAGCAGGGCGGGCGGGGCGGCGAGGCGGCGGGTCCGATCGTGGCGGCCGTGCTGCGCGCGGGTGGCTGACGTCACCCGCTCAGACGGGGACTCTAGGGTGGTGCCGTCGTTGGGGACTGTGACGACCACGCGGCCGGTACGGCCGTAAGGGCCGCGCCGCTCGTCAGGGGCGGGGCCCGGGGATTGCGCGGAGGATCGGGAAGCAGTGGGCAAGAGAAGGCGCGTCGCCGAGCGACGGAAGACGAGTCCCGCCGTCATCGGCGGTGTGATCGCCGTGGCTGTCGTCGGCGCCGGGGTCGGTGCCTACGCGCTGTTCGGCGCCGGCTCCTCGACCGAGGACGGCGCGTCCACGACGGCCGCCGGGCGGGAGAGGTCCGTGAAGACGGGCCCGCTGTCGGCGAAGGAGGTCGGCACCACGGCCCAGGCGTTCCTCACGGCCTGGCAGCAGGGCAAGGTGACCGGCGCGGCGGACGCCACCGACGACGCCGCGGCGGCCAAGGCGCTGCTGGCCGCGTACGCCAAGGACGCCCACATCAAGGACCTCACGCTCACCCCGGGTGCGCGTACCGGCGACACCGTACCGTTCACGGTGCAGGGCACGGTGTCGTACCAGGGCGTCAGCAAGCCGCTGACCTACCGAAGTTCGCTGGAGGTCGTGCGCCGGGCCGCGGACGGCGAGCCGCTGGTGGGCTGGCAGCCGTCGGTCCTCCACCCCGATCTGCGCGAGGGCGACCGGCTGGTCACCGGCGAGGCGGGCACGCCGCCGGTCACGGCCCTGGACCGGGACGGCGACGAGCTGTCCACGGAGAAGTACGCCTCGCTGGGGCCGGTCCTGGACGGGCTGCGCGAGAAGTACGGCAAGACGGCCGGCGGCAAGGCCGGCGTCGAACTCCGGGTGGTCCGCGGCAAGGCCTCCGAGAAGCAGAAGCTGTCCGACAAGACGGTCCTGGAACTGAGCGAGGGCACGCCGGGCGAGGTGAAGACGACGCTCAGCGCGACCATGCAGGCGGCCGCGGAGCAGCAGGTCGGCTCCCGCTCCCGCGCCTCGGTGGTCGTCCTGCGGCCCTCGACGGGCGAGATCCTGGCGGTGGCGAACTCCAACCCGGGCTTCAACACCGCGTTCCAGGGCTCGCTGGCGCCCGGTTCGACGATGAAGGTCATCACCTCGTCGCTGCTCCTGGAGAAGGGGCTGGCCTCGCCGGACAAGGCGCATCCGTGCCCCAAGTACTTCACGTACGGCGGCTGGAAGTTCCAGAACGACGACAAGTTCGAGATCAAGGGCGGCACGTTCAAGACGAGTTTCGCCCGGTCCTGCAACACGGCGTTCATCAGTCAGGCGCCGGAGCTGGACGACGACGACCTGACCAAGCAGGCGCAGCAGGTGTTCGGCCTGTCGAAGAACAACTGGGCGATCGGTGTGCCCACCTTCGACGGTGCCGTGCCGGTGCAGTCGGCCGCGTCGATGGCGGCGTCACTCATCGGCCAGGGCGGGGTGCGGATGAACCCGCTGAACATGGCGTCGGTGTCGGCGACGGTCAAGGCGGGCGTCTTCCACCAGCCGTACCTGGTCGCCCCCTCCGTGGACGACCGCACCCTGGCCACGGCCTCCCGCACGATGTCCGCGGACACGCTGGCGAAGCTGCGTGGGCTGATGGCCTACACGGCGGCGTACGGCACGGCGGCGGAGGCGATGGCGGGGGTCACCGGTGACGTAGGCGCCAAGACCGGGTCCGCCGAGGTCGACGGGCAGAAGAAGCCCAACGGCTGGTTCACCGCGTACCGGGGCGATCTCGCCGCCGCCGGTGTCGTCCAGTCGGGCGGACACGGCGGGGAGACGGCGGGGCCGATCGTGGCGGCGCTGCTGAAGCAGGGCTGACGGGCGGGGGCCGGGCCGAAGGCCTGCCGTCAGCTTCCGACGGGGGTGGCGGCGGCCATGTAGGTGCGCCGCAGAAAGCGGATCAGCGCTTTGGTGTCGAACTGGACGACCGCCGTGCCCTGCGCGGAGTGGAACTCGATGACGGTCTGCACCCGCCCGCACGGCCACACCCGGACCTCACCGGAGCCGGCCGGGGCACGCAAACCACGTTCGAGGAGCTCACGGGTGAAGGTCCACTCGTGCGGGCCGGGCAGACATATGCGTACGTCGCGGGGATCGCGGTCGGCGTCGTAGCGCAGCACGACCGAGATCGCTCCCCGGTCGTCCAGCAGCTGGACGTCCGTGTCCGTGACGATATGGGCGCGTGCGTACTGCTCCACTACGGACATCGGACGGCCCTTTCACCGTGCGTCACGAGAGCGGAAAGTATGAATCCGCTACCCATCCAATGTCCCATATTTCCTGGATTACGCCCGGCGGAGCGGCTTATCTCATCTCCACAACGGGGAGAGCCTCGCTCTTGCAAGAGGTTCGCATTAAGCCACATCATCGAAGCGTGCACGTACCTGACGGATTCATCAACGCGCCCACGTCCGCCGTGGCCGGAGTCGTCGCCGCCGGCGCCATCGCCGTGAGCCTGCGCGGCGCGCGCCGCGAACTCGACGAGCGGACCGCGCCACTCGCCGGACTGGTGGCGGCGTTCATCTTCGCGGTGCAGATGCTGAACTTCCCGGTCGCGGCCGGGACCAGCGGCCATCTGCTCGGCGGCGCCCTCGCCGCGATACTCGTCGGCCCCTGTACAGGGGCCCTGTGCCTATCCGTCGTCCTGCTCATGCAGGGCATCCTGTTCGCGGACGGCGGCCTGACCGCGCTCGGCGTGAACATCACCGACATGTCGGTGGTCGGCGTCGGTGTCGCCTACCTCGTCTTCCGCGGACTGGTGAAACTCCTGCCGCGCACCCGGCGCTCGATCACCACCGCCTCCTTCGTGGCCGCGCTGGTGTCGGTGCCGGCCGCCGCCCTCGCCTTCACGGCGTTCTACGCGATCGGCGGGACCACCGACGTCCCGATCGGCAAGGTCGCCACCGCCATGGTCGGCGTGCACGTCCTCATCGGCGTCGGCGAGGCCGTGATCACCGCGCTGACCGTCGGCGCCGTCGTCGCCGTACGGCCGGACCTCGTCCACGGCGCGCGGGACCTGCGCCGGCCGCTGAAGCTGCGGGTCGGCGGCGAATTCGTCGACGTCCCGGCCGCCGAGGCGCCCGCGCCCGCCCCCCGGACCTCGCACCGCACGCTGCTGCTCGGCGGACTCGCCACCTCCCTCGTGCTCGCCGGGGTCGTCAGCTTCTACGCCTCCGCCAGCCCCGACGGGCTGGAGAAGGTGGCCGAGGACAAGGGCTTCGCCGAGTCCGCCGAGGAACACCACAACGCCGACTCCCCGCTCGCCGACTACGGCGTCAAGGACGTCGACAACGCCCGGATCTCCGGCGGCCTGGCCGGTGTGATCGGCGTCGGTGTCACCGTCGTCGCGGGGAGCGCGGTCTTCTGGGCGGTGCGCCGGCGCCGTACGGACGCGACGGACGGCGTCTCGCCCACCAGCACGAGCGTCTGACATGGGTGCGAGCCACGCCCACAAGCTCTACCGGCGGGCGTCGTCACCCGTGCACGCCCTGCCGCCGCACACCAAGCTCGCGGCGACCTTCGCCTTCGTGGTGGTCGTGGTGTCCACCCCGCGCGAGGCGATGTGGGCCTTCGGGGCGTACGCCGTGCTGCTGGCGGTGGTGGCCGGGATCGCGCACGTGCCCCCGCTCTTCTTGACGAAGCGGCTGCTGATCGAGGTGCCGTTCGTCGCGTTCGCCGTGCTGCTGCCGTTCGTGGCGGAGGGCGAGCGGGTCGAGGTGCTGGGCATGTCGCTCAGCGTCAGCGGACTGTGGGGCGCCTGGAACGTGCTCGCCAAGGGAACCCTGGGCGTCGCCGCGTCCGTCCTGCTGGCCGCCACCACCGAGCTGCGGGAGCTGCTGCTCGGCCTGGAGCGGCTGAAGCTGCCACCGCTGCTGGTACAGATCGCGTCCTTCATGATCCGGTACGGCGATGTCATCAGCGGCGAGATGCGGCGGATGCGGATCGCGCGGGAGTCGCGCGGCTTCGAGGCGCGCGGCCCGCGGCACTGGGGGGTGCTCGCCAAGTCGGCGGGCGCGCTGTTCATCCGGTCCTACGAGCGCGGCGAGCGGGTCCATCTGGCGATGGTCAGCCGGGGGTACTCCGGTGTCATGCCGGTGATCGACGAGGTGACCGCGTCCCGGGCGCAGTGGTCGTACGCCCTCGCCCTGCCGTGTGCCGCCCTGGTCGTCTGTCTGCTGGGATGGGTGCTGTGACTGAATCTTCCCTGGAGGTCTCCGGCCTCGCCTTCGCCTACCCCGACGGGCATCAGGCCCTGTTCGGCGTGGACTTCCGCATCGGGCGCGGCGAGCGGGTCGCGCTGCTCGGGCCGAACGGTGCCGGCAAGACCACGCTGGTGCTGCACCTCAACGGCATCCTCGGCGGGGGCACGGGCTCGGTGCGGGTCGCCGGGCTGCCCGTCGAACGCGCCCACATGGCCGAGATCCGGCGCAAGGTCGGGATCGTCTTCCAGGACCCCGACGACCAGCTCTTCATGCCGACCGTCCGGGAGGACGTGGCCTTCGGGCCGGCCGCGGCAGGGCTCAAGGGGGCGGAGCTCCAGGCCCGGGTGGAGCGGGCGCTGGAGCAGGTCGGGATGGCCGGGTTCCAGGACCGCCCGCCGCACCATCTCTCGTTCGGGCAGCGGCGCCGGGTGGCCGTGGCGACCGTGCTCGCGATGAAGCCGGAGATCCTGGTGCTGGACGAGCCCTCGTCCAACCTCGACCCCGCCTCGCGGCGCGAGCTCGCGGACATCCTGCGCGCGCTGGACGTGACCGTGCTGATGGTCACGCACGACCTGCCGTACGCCCTGGAGCTCTGCCCGCGTGCGCTGATCCTCAGCGAGGGCGTGATCGCGGCGGACGGGCCGACCGGCGAACTGCTCTCCGACGACTCCCTGATGCGCGCCCACCGCCTGGAGCTGCCCTTCGGCTTCGACCCGCGCTCGGTGACGACGGGCGTGTGAGGCGGGACCCGCCCGGGACGCCCCAGGTTGCTACCCCCTGGTAACAACGTCGGGCCCCGGCCAGTACCTTGTGCACGAAGTAGTTGCCGGGTTCACGTTCTTCACCTGGGGAGGGCCACCCTTGACCGACGGTACCGCCACCGACACTCGCCCGCGGAAGATCACCTACGTCGCCGAGGCCACCTCGCACGGCGGCCGTGAGGGCTATGTCACCAGCCAGGACGGACAGATCGAGCTGAAGGTGGCGATGCCGCCGGAACTGGGCGGCGACGGCAACGGCACCAACCCGGAGCAGTTGTTCGCGGCCGGCTACAGCGCCTGCTTCCACAACGCCCTGATCCTGGTCGGCAACCGGTCGGGCTACGACCTGGCCGGTTCCACGGTCGCCGCGAAGGTGGGCATCGGCCCCAACAACCGGCGCGGCTACGGTCTCGCCGTCGCCCTGAGCGTCTCGCTGCCGGTCCTCGACCCGGACATCGCGGCGAAGCTGGTGGACGAGGCCCACGAGGTGTGCCCGTACTCCAACGCCACCCGGGGCAACATCGACGTCACGATCCTGCTGGGCTGAGGCGGACCGGCCCGGGGGCAGGAATCGCGGGCCGGCCGTCGGCGTTGCATCGCATGTCAGGGCACCAGTGGAGTGGACGGAGTACGGACGTGGACGTGAACGGCACAGTGGCCGAGGGCTTCGAGCCGGTCAGGGCGGCGTTCGCGCGGAACTTCGAGGCGCTCGGCGACCGGGGCGCCGCCGTGACCGTCTACCGGGAGGGACGCAAGGTCGTCGACCTGTGGGGCGGCACCAAGGACGTCGACGGTACGGCTCCCTGGGAGCACGGCACGGCACAGATCGTGCGCTCGGCGACCAAGGGCGTCGCCGCCGCCGTCCTCCTGCTGCTGCGGCAGCGGGGCGAGCTGGATCTGGACGCGCCGGTCGGTGCGCTGTGGCCGGAGTACAAGGCGGCGGGCAAGGAGCGGACCCTCGTACGGCATCTGCTCTCGCACCGGGCCGGGGTGCCCGTCCTGGACCGGCCGCTGACCGTGGCCGAGGCCGCCGACCCGGACCTCGGCGCGGCGGCGGTGGCCGCCCAGGCGCCGGTGTGGACGCCGGGGAGCGAGCACGGGTACCACGCGCAGACGTACAGCTGGCTGGTGGGTGAGGTGGTGCGGCGGGTCACCGGGCGGTCGGCCGGGGAGTGGATCGCCGACGAGATCGCCGGGCCGCTCGGGGCCGGGCTGTGGCTCGGGCTGCCGGAGCGGGAGGCGGCGCGCGTGGGCCGGGTCGGCAAGGTCGAGGGCCAGGACGCGGCCAACGCGCTCAGGACGCGGCCCAAGCGGGCGGTGTCCGACGCCTACGCCGACCCGGAGTCCGTCACCCGCCGGGCCTTCGGCGCGATATCGCCGCTGCCGGACGAGAACGACCCCGTCTACCGGGCCGCCGTCCTGCCCGCCTCCAACGGCATCGCGACGGCGGACGGGCTCGCCCGCTTCTACGCCTCGCTGATCGGTGAGGTGGACGGCGGGGTGCGGCTGTTCACCCCGGAGACGGTGGAGCTGGCGCGCGGGGAGCAGTCGGCGGGGCCGGACCGGGTGCTCGTCGTCGGGACCCGCTTCGGGCTCGGGTACATGCTGCACGGCAGCGCGTCCCCGCTGCTGTCCGACGCCTCCTTCGGTCACCCCGGCCGCGGCGGCTCGCTGGGCTTCGCCGACCCCGAGTCGGGCATCGCCTTCGGCTATGTCACCAACGGCTTCCGCAAGAGCGTGACGGCCGACCCGCGCGCACAGGCCCTGGTGCGGGCGCTGCGGGGCGTGGTGACCGGCTGAGGCCCCCGCGGGCAGGGGCTACGGCGCGTCGGCCAGGGCCCGCCGGTACCAGGGGGCGCATTCCTTGAACGCCACGGGGAAGGCGGCTCCCGGGGTGGTGGTCAGCCGGGACCACAGGGCGCTGGTGTCGTACCAGCGGTCGACAGTGACCAGGGCCAGCGGGCGCCGGGCGCCGGGGCCGTGGGCGTCGAGGCGGGCCAGCGCCTCGTCGAGAGTGATCTCGCCGCCGGGCAGGGGCAGGTCCAGGGCGCCGCAGACGGTCGTGAGGAGTTCCCGCAGGGTCACGGGCTCGGGGTGCGCGGCGTGCAGGACACCGGGGGCCGGCGCCTCGGGCGCGCGCGCCAGCTCGGCCAGGACGCGGGCGAGGACGGGCGCGGAGATCAGGGAGAGCCGGGAGCCGGCGCCGTCCACCCAGTGCGGCACGCGGCGCAGCAGCTGGACGAGGCCGGGCACGACCCAGGTGTCGCCCTCGCCGTAGACGAGGAACGGACGTACGACGGTGCCGCCGGCGGCCAGGACCAAGCGTTCGCCGGCGAGGCGGGTCTCGCTCGTCGGGGAGACCGGTGCCTCGGCGATCCGGCCCTCGCGCTCGCCGCGGTGCGGTCCGTCGCCGTAGACGGCGGCGGTGCCGAGCTGCACGATCCGCCGTACGCCCGCCCTTGCCGCCTCCGCCAGCAGGGCGCGGGTGCCCTCCTCGTTGACGGTCCGGCACTCCTCGGGGCTGCCGCCGACACGGACGGCGAGGTGGAGGACGGTGCCGACGCCGTCGCAGACGCCGTGCAGCGAGGCCGGGTCGGCGAGGTCGCCGTGCACGCTCTCCAGACCGGCGCCGGTGTCCTCGGGGCCGGGGCGGCGATGGGTGAGCAGACGGAGGACGGGGCCGTGCGGGGCGGCACCGGCGGCCCGCAGCAGCGGCACGACGTGCGAGCCGATGAAACCGGTGCCGCCGGTCACCAGGATGCGTTCGGGGCTCAAGTGCGGCCTTCCGCCGGGGGGTCGGTGAGCGGTGATCAGGACGTACCGTCGCGCCGGTTCCCTCGCGGTGGTCCCGTCGCGTCACCTTTCTACACCGACGGCCCGTCTGGCAAGGGGACTTGGGCGGGGCGGATGCCGCCGCCCGTCGGTGGCGGCACGCCCGCGTGCCGGAGCGCCTACACGGACGCCGGGGCGGCTTCCCGGCGTTGCGCGTGAGTGAGCAGGTCGTCGAGCGTGGCGGCGAGTTCGCTGATCGACTGCTCGCGCAGGAGGTGGTGGGTGGGCACCGGGATCCGCAGCGCGTTCTCCAGCTTGCGCTGGAAGGCCAGGGCGGTGAGGGAGTCGATGCCCTGGGCGTAGAGGGGGCGGTCGCGGTGGACGCGGTGGGCGGGCGGGACGTCGAGGTACGTCTCCAGGGTGCGGGAGACGAACGACTCGATGGCCCGCAGCCGGTCCTCGCCCGAGGCGGTGCGCAGGGCGCCGAGGTCCACAGTGGCGGCGGAAGTCCGTGACACGGTGTCGTCCTTTCGGGGTGTGGGGGCGGTGCGCGGGCGGGGCTGGGAGCTGCGCAGGGCGGTGGGTGCGGGACCCGGGCGCGGCCCCGCCCCGTCGGACCACACCAGGTGGAACCGCCAGCGGCTGATCCGCCAGCCCTCCGGGGTGCGCACGGTCTCGCCCTCGCTGTAGCCGCCGATGTCGAAGCGACCGCCGGGGTCGGGGCCGTCATCGTGGTGGACGTGGGAGGCGAACAGGTGGACCCGGACGCGGGCAGTGTCGCCGTCCAACGCGATGCCGTAGTTCGAGGCCAGGTGGTGGCTCCGGGCGAAGCGCGACTTCCGGTCGAAGTGGAAGGCGGCCGCGGTGCCCAGGCCGCGCACCGTGCCGACCGGGAACTCCAGCCGGCAGTCGTCCGTGAAGACCGTACGGGGCCAGCTCTCGTCGTACCCGTCGGCGTCCTGGGCGTCGAGCAGGGTGACGTACCGGTCGATGAGCTCGGCGATCTCGGCCCGGTCGGTCAGTTCGCCCAGCCGCTCCCGCAGCGCGCCGAGTTCGGCCCGCGGGAGCGTGACGGTGTCGGTCTGTTCGTGGTGCGGGGAGGTCATGGGGAAGAAGCTCCGTTTCGGCAGCGCCCCTTGCTGAGGGGGCGGTCTACGGCACCTGTGGCGGAGCGCCTACGCCGCCCGGCTGCCCGACACCCGCCACCCCCGTGGGGCGCGGTGCGCCGGGACGCGTTCCGGGCGGCGCCAGGCCGCCGTGGGGTGGGGGGCCTGGTCCTGCAGGCCGGGGCCGACGGCCGCGAGGGCGGCGGCACGGGAGAGCAGCACGCTGGTCAGGGCCGCGAGTTCGGCCGGTGTCGCCGTGCCCTTGACGACCTTGATGACCGGCGCGTCCCGCGTGCTCACTGCGGCGGGTTGCCGTGCTTGCGGCACGGCAGGTCGGCCTGCTTGCTGCGCAGCATCGACAGGGCGCGGACGAGGGCCCCGCGGGTCTCCCGGGGGTCGATCACATCGTCGATCAGGCCGCGTTCGGCGGCGTAGTAGGGGTGCATCAGCTCCGCCTGGTACTCCTTGATCTTCTGCGCGCGGGTGGTGTCCGGGTCGTCCGAGCCGGCGATCTCCCGGCGGAAGATGACGTTCGCCGCGCCCTCCGCGCCCATCACCGCGATCTCGTTGGACGGCCAGGCCAGCGCCAGGTCGGTGCCGATGGAACGGGAGTCCATGACGATGTACGCGCCGCCGTACGCCTTGCGCAGCACCAGCGAGACGCGCGGCACGGTGGCGTTGCAGTAGGCGTACAGCAGCTTGGCGCCGCGCCGGATGATCCCGTTGTGCTCCTGGTCGACGCCCGGCAGGAAGCCCGGCACGTCGATCAGGGTGACGATCGGGATGTTGAAGGCGTCGCAGAACTGCACGAACCGCGCCGCCTTCTCGCTGGCGTCGATGTCGAGCACCCCGGCGTAGGAGGCGGGCTGGTTGGCGACGATGCCCACGACCTCGCCGTCCAGCCGGGACAGCGCGCAGACCACGTTGGTCGCCCAGCCCGGGTGGACCTCGAAGTAGTCGCCGTCGTCGACGATCTCCTCGATCACGGACCGGATGTCGTACACCCGGCTCGGGTCCTCGGGCACCAGGTCCAGCAGCCGGTCGGTGCGCCGGCCGGCGGGGTCGGCACTCGGCGCCCGGGGCGGCAGGTCGCGGTTGTTGGCCGGCAGCAGGGAGAGCAGGTGACGGACGTCCTCCATGCACGTACGGACGTCGTCGTAGGCGAAGTGGGCGACGCCGGAGGTGGTGGCGTGGACGTCGGCGCCGCCGAGGTCGTTCTGGGAGATCTCCTCGCCGGTCACCGCCTTGACCACGTCGGGTCCGGTGATGAACATCTGGGCGATGTCGCGGACCATGAAGACGAAGTCCGTCAGGGCGGGACTGTAGGCGGCGCCGCCCGCGCACGGGCCGAGCATCACGCTGATCTGCGGGATGACGCCGGACGCGCGGGTGTTGCGCTGGAAGATGCCGCCGTACCCGGCGAGCGCGCTGACGCCCTCCTGGATCCGGGCGCCCGCGCCGTCGTTGAGCGACACCAGCGGCGCGCCGGCCGCCATGGCCATGTCCATGATCTTGTGGATCTTCTGGGCGTGGGCCTCGCCGAGGGCGCCGCCGAAGATGCGGAAGTCGTGCGCGTAGACGAAGACGGTACGGCCGTGGACCGTGCCCCAGCCGGTGATCACACCGTCGGTGTAGGGACGTTTCTTCTCCAGCCCGAAGCCGGTGGCCCGGTGCCGGCGCAACATCTCGACCTCGGTGAACGACCCCTCGTCGAGCAGGAGTTCGATCCGCTCATGGGCGGTGAGCTTGCCCTTGGCGTGCTGCCGCTCGGTGGCCAGTGGATCGCCGTGCCGGGCGGCCTGCTTGATCAGGCCGAGTTCCTCCAGCCGTTCCGCGGCGCTCCACTGACCGCGGTGCTCACGGTCGTGCAGGCTCGGCCGGTCGGCGGCTTTCTGATCGAGGGCCTGGTCGAATTTCTGGTCGGGTTTCTGGTCGGTCGTCATGTGGTGCCTCTCACGCTCCCCAGTCACGTTCATGCGTGGTCATGCCGTCGGCGTCCAGGTCCACCGTCCCGCCGGCGTACAGCGCGGTGGGCGGCACCCAGCGCACGGTGACCCGCTCCGGGGGCCCGCCCAGCACCGCGACGGCGGCGTTGTGGCGGGGCCCGGACGGCAGGTCCAGCAGCGTCCAGCCGGACGGGCGGCGGCGCCGGTCGGCCCCGAGGTAGTCCCGGCCCGGGTCCCGGGACAGGCCGGTGCCCAGCGCCTTGAGGTAGGCCTCCTTGCGGGTCCACATCCGCCCGAAGAGCTCACGCCGCTCCTCGACCGGCAGGCCCGCCAGCTCCTGCTGCTCCCCCGGGTGCAGCGCCGGGGCGCACACCTCGACGGTCTCGTCCCTCGGCAGCCGCTCCACGTCGGCACCGAGCACGGTGGCGGCGACGGCGACCACGGCCACGCCGTGGCTGTGCGCCAGGGAGAAGTGCAGCGGCGGGTCGGGGTGGGCGACGGCGGGCCGTCCGTGCGGCTTGCCGCAGCCGGGACAGGGCTCCCGCACGAACGGCACCGCACGCGGCGCCAGGCCCAGATAGACGCCGAGCAGCCGGCGCAGCGCGACATGCGCGGACGCGTACGTGATGCCGTCGGTGGGGCGGACGAAGGAGGCGGTGCGCCGGCGTTCCGCGTCGTCCAGCTCGGACAGGTCCAGCAGCTCGGCCGCCGTCTCCAGCCGGGGCCGGCGCACCAGCCACACGTCGAGCTGCCCCGGCGCCGGCAGCCGCGTCCTCGCGGTCTCGGGGCCCTCGCGGACCACCAGCTGGGGGATCACGTCGTGCCCGGCCCGTCGTGCGACACCCGGTGGACGCCCTGCCCGCCGCGCTTGTGCGGGCTGTCCCCGGGGCCGAGCTGCCCGGACAGGCACTCGATGAGTTCGGCGGCGCTGTTGGCGCGCAGCAGCATGTTGAGGTTGACGTCGAGGTGGAGGGCCGCCTCCATCCGGCGCTGGAGTTCGAGGCCGTTGATGGAGCCGATGCCGAGGCTGTTCATCGGGCGGCCCTCGGTGTCGATGGTGTGCGGCGGCACCCGCAGCACCCGGGCGAGTTCGGCCCGTACGTAGGAGTCGATCAGCCGGACCCGCTCGGTCTCGCCGCAGGCGGCCAGGTGGGCCGGGTCCGGCGGGTCCACGTCGACGACGGTGTCCTGCTCGAACTCGTAGTCGAGGTCGTCGAAATCGTCGAGGTCGTCGAAGACCCAGGTCTTCGTTGTCTGGTCCATGGGCGTGCCCCGTTGGGAGTGGTGGGTAGAGGGAGGGAGGGAGGGCGGGGGTGGGCCGGCCGGGCCGGGAGGGCTCAGCGGCGCCTGAGGCCGGTGAGGCCGACGAGGGTTCCGAGTCCGCCGAGCACGGCCACGAGCAGCAGCGCGGGCCGGCAGGCCTCGACGGCCTCGGCCGCGGTGGCGCCGGGGACCGCCGCGGAGGCGAGCAGCGCGGCGACCGCGGCGACCGCGATCGCCGCGGCCAGTTGTACGGCCGTCTGGTACTGGCCGCTCGCCGCGCCCCGCTCGCCCGGGCTCGGCCCCGAGGTCGCCTGCATGTTCAACGCGGCGAAGGACAGCACGAAGGCGGCCCCGACCAGCAGCAGGGTCGGCAGCAGCCGGGCGGGGTAGTTCAGCGGCCAGGCGGGAGCGAGTTGGAGCAGGTACCCGGTGAACGCGCAGGCGGCGCCGGCCGCGATCAGCCGGGGTGCGCCGTAGCGGGCGACCAGGCGCCCGGAGGCGAGCGCGGTGAGCGCCGGTGGGGCGGCGGCCGGGACCAGGGCCAGCGCGGCCGTCGACGGCGGCCAGCCGGCGATCGTCTGCATCTGGTGGGTCAGCACGAACAGCAGGCCCAGGTAGGAGCCGTTGAGGCAGGCCGCGCCGAGCGCCGAGCGGATCAGCGCGGCGTCGCGCAGCGGTCTCACCAGGGGTTCGGGCGTGGTGCGTTCGACGACCGCGAAAGCCACGAGCAGCAGCACGGCCGCGGTGAGCGGCCCGGCGGCCCGGGGCGCGGTCCAGCCGTGCGCGGGCACGGCGCCGATGCCGTACACCAGGGCGAGGAGCGCCGCCGTGAAGGTGACGGCGCCGGTGAGGTCGTAGCGGCGTGGGGTGCCCCTCGCCGGGGCCCGCTCCTCGCCCGGGATCAGCCCCAGACCGAGGGCGAAAAGGATCAGCACGACCGGGGCCGGGAACGCGAAGGCCAGCCGCCAGCTGATCTCGGTGAGCCAGCCGGACAGCAGCAGTCCCCCGGTGAAGCCGCCGGCGCCGAACAGGGCGTAGACGGACACCGCCCGGTCGCGGGGCGGGCCCTGCGGGAAGGCGGTGGCGATGATGGCGAGGCCGGTGGGGGCGGTCAGCGCCGCGCAGAAGCCCTTGACCAGACGGGTGGCGACGAGCAGTGCCGGTTCCTGGGCGAGCGCGCTGAGGGCGGAGGCGGCGGCGAAGACGAGCAGCGCCGCCAGGTAGACCCGGCGGCGCCCCAGCAGGCCCACCACCCGGGCGCCGAACAGCAGCAGGCCGCCGAAGCCGACGGCGAAGCCGGTCATCGCCCAGTGAACGTCCGTCAGGGGCAGCCCGAGGTCCGTGCCGATCGAGGGCAGTGCCACGACCGCCACGGACACCTCGAGCGCGTCGATGAGCATGTTGCCGGCGAGCACGAGCAGGAGCCCCCACAGCCGGGGGTTCCACCGCCCGTCCCCGGTGCCGACCGCGGGCGCGGGGTGCGTCCTGGTCATGGCGTCACCCCAGGAGGGTGCCGCCGCTCGCGTCGACGAAGGAGCCGGTGACCCAGCGGGCGTCGTCGGAGACGAGGAAGGCGACCACGTCGGCGACGTCCTGCGGTTCGCCGACCCGGTTGAAGGTGGACAGGGCCGCCATCGCCTCGACGGCCTCGGGGATGTCGAACAGCGCGTTGCCGTTGCGGGTGATGCCGGGGGCGACGCTGTTGACGGTGATGCCGCGCGGGCCGAGGGCCTTGGCGTAGTGCAGCGCGAGCTGCTCGACGGCTCCCTTGCTCATGGCGTAGGCGATCTCGTCGGGGTTGGCGAACCGGGTCAGGCCCGAGGAGATGTTCACGATCCGCCCGCCGTCGGGCATGTTCGTCAGGGCCCGCTGGACGATGAAGAACGGCGCCCTGGCGTTGACGGCGAAGATCCGGTCGAACATGTCCGGCGTGGTGTCCTCGGGCTTGACCCCGCCCATCACGCCCGCGTTGTTGACCAGGATGTTCAGCTCGGTGGAGCCGGTGCGCTCCTTCAGGCCCTCCTCCAGGGCGAGGAACAGCTCGTGCACGTCGCCGGGGGCGCCGAGTTCGGCGCGGACGGCGAACGCCCGGCCGCCGTCCCGCTCGATCCCGGCGACGACGTCGGCGGCCGCGTCCTCGTTGGTGCCGTAGTGCACGGCGACCAGCGCGCCGTCGCGGGCGAGCCGCTCGGCGGTGGCCCGGCCCATGCCTCGGCTGGCGCCCGTGACGAGCGCCGTCCTGCCGGTCAGGTTGCCCATCTTCCTTCTCCTGACGTTGTGTTGACGGTTGGGGTGCGGGATGCGGGAGGTGCTGGGGGTGGGCACGGCGGGTGCGTCCGGCGTGAACCATCGGGCGAGCGCCGCCGCGAGGCCGTCCGGGGTGTCGCCGGCCCAGGAGAGGTATCCGTCGGGGCGTACGAGCAGGGCGGCCACGTCGGGCAGAGCGCCGCCCCCGGCGGGGCGGGCCGTCACGGTGTCGACGGCGCCGGACCAGGCCCGCGCCACCTCCGCGAACGGCTCCCCCGCACCGGTCAGGACGAGCAGCACGCCGCGTGCCTCGCGGAGCAGGTCCAGGGTGGAGCACGGCCCGGTGGCGCCTACGAGGTCCGCGTCGGGCAGCCGCGCCCCGACGAGCGCGCCCTCACCGTCCGTGCCGTACCGCACGTCGAGGCCGCTGATCATGCCCGCCAGGTGCGTCCGCACCCGCTCGTACGAGGTCAGCTCGCCGAACACCGAGCGCAGCGCCTCCACCTCCGGCCCGCCCAGCAGCAGCCGGGCCTGGGCACGGATGTCGGACAGGACCCGGCGGCCCACCGCGTGCCGTTCCTCGTGGTAGGTGTCGAGCAGTCCCTCGGGGGCGCGCCCGCGCACGGTCGCCGCCAGTTTCCAGCCGAGGTTGACGGCGTCCTGAAGGCCGAGGTTGAGGGCCTGGCCCCCGATCGGCATCTGCTGGTGGGCGGCGTCACCGGCGAGCAGCACACGACCCAGGCGGTAGCGCGCCGCCTGCCGGGAGGCGTCGCCGAAGGAGTTGACCCACAGCGGAGTGCCGTGAGCGATGTCCTCGCCGGTGACCTCCCGCCAGGCGTCGACGATGTCGGCGAAGCGTGCCTCGCCGGCCCGTGGCGGGGTGCCGAAGCGGTGGACCATCACGCGGGTCACACCGTCGCCGCGCCGGGCGGCGATGGCGAGCCCGTTCGGCAGCCGCTGGAACCGCCGGGCGGGTATGTCGATGCCGTCGACGTCGGCGCGGATCAGCTCCCGCTCGGCGTCGTCGCCGGGGAAGTCGACGCCCGCGAGCCGCCGTACAGCCGACTGCTCGCCGTCGCAGCCGACGACGTACCGCGCGGTGAACGCCACCTGCCGCCCGGCGTGCCGGGCCGTCACCGTCACTTGATCCTGGTGCTGGGTCAGTCCGGTGACCTCGTGGCCGCGCAGCACGCGGACGCCGAGGCGGGCCGCGCGGGCGCCGAGGAGTTCCTCGGTGCGCACCTGCGGCACCTTCCACTGCCCGGGGTAGGGGCTGGGCAGCGTGAGGTCCATCGGCAGCCCGCCGAAGTGGCCGCGTGGCTCGTGCGGCGGCAGCGGGTCGCCGAAACCGTCCGGCCCGTCGAGCAGTGCGCGCTGCTTCAGCAGCTCCATGGTCCGTGCGTGCAGGGTGGAGGCCCGCGACTCGGTGGTGGGGGCGTCCAGCCGTTCCAGTACGGTCACGTCGGCGCCCCCGAGCCGCAGCTCCCCGGCGAGCATCAGCCCCACGGGTCCGGCGCCGACCACGACGACGTCCGTCACGGCAGCGTCGGCGCCGGCCATGGTCAGCGCCTCGCCTCGGCGTACGCCTTGGCGTGGCCGAGGGTGGCCCGGCTGTTGGTGCTCAGCGCCGAGCGCACGTACTCCCGGGCCTCGGCGACGCCCGCCCCGGGCCCGAGGATCTTCTCGATGTTCTCCGGGCGCAGCACGACGGTGTGCTGCGAGGAGGCGGTGCTGCCGGTGCCGGTGTCGGCGAACGTCCAGTAGCCGGTGTGCAGGTTCATCAGGGCCGGCAGCGTGGTCTGCTTGTAGGCGATCTTCCGGCCCTCCAGGCACACCCGGTACGACCGGGTGGTGTGGGTGGAGCCGTCCTTGGCGCGGGTGTCCATCTCCAGGGTCTGCAGGCCCGGGGAGTCCTCCGTGAGCCGGACGGTCGCCACGTGCGGCAGCCGCTCGGACCACAGACCGGCCTCGTTGACGAAGTCGTAGGCGTCCTTGGCGGAGCCCTCGACCTCGACGGTGTCCTCGAAGGAGAACGTCAGCTCCTCGGAGGCGGTTGCGAGTTCGACGTTGCTCTTCAGGGCCGCGAGTTCCGAGCGCGAGTTGCGGTCCACGGCCTCGTCGATCCACTTCAGGCTCGCCGGGTCGTCGTCGACGGCCGTGTAGTCGTGCAGCAGCCGCACGCGCGAGGTGCTCTCGTCCTGCGGCTCGATGATCCAGGTGCCGCCCATGGTGGCGACCGGAGGGGTGGAGACCTGCTGGCGGAAGGTGATCCGCAGGGCGTCCGGGTCCAGGACGCGGCGCGAGGTCCAGTTCTTGGGCTCGCCATTGGCGGTGGCCCAGATCCGGATCAGCTCCTCGTCGCCGGAGCGCTCCAGGTGGTCGACGTAGATGGTCGGGGGGAAGATCCGCGGCCAGTTCGCCACGTCGGCGATCAGGCGGTAGACGTCGGCGGCCGGGGCCGAGATCGTGATCTCGTGCTCGACTTCCCGCGGCTCGGATGCGGACATGCGTGAACTCCTCGAAAAGGTACGGGTGGCGGGCGGATCAGAAGTTGCCGAGGCCGCCGCAGACGTTGAGGGCCTGCGCCGTGATGGAGGCGGCGGTGTCGGAGGCGAGGTAGCCGACCAGCCCGGCGACCTCCTCGGGGGTGGAATAGCGGCCGAGCGGGATCTTCGCCGTGAACTTCTCCATGATCGCGTCCTCGGTGGTGTCGTAGGCCGCCGCGTAACCGGCGCGCACCCGCTGCGCCATGGGCGTCTCGACATAGCCGGGGCAGACCGCGTTGACGGTGATGCCGGTGGGGGCGAGCTCGTTGCCGAGGGCCTTGGTGAAGCCGACGACGCCGTGCTTGGAGGCGGAGTAGGGGGCGCCGAGGACGACGCCCTGCTTGCCGGCCGTGGAGGCGATGTTGATGATCCGGCCACGGTTCTTGTGCCGCATGCCGCCGGTGGTGAGGGCCGCGCGGGTGAGCCGGAAGACGCTGTTGAGGTTGGTCTCGACGACGTCGTACCAGAGTTCGTCGTCGATGTCGGCGGTGACGCCGCCGCCCGACCGGCCCGCGTTGTTGACCAGGACGTCGACCGGGCCGAAGCGGTCCACGGCGGCCTGGACGAAGCTCTCGATCGACAGTGCCGAGCGCACGTCGAGGGTGCCGCCGTCGACGTCGAGGCCCTCGGCGGTCAGCTCCTTGACGGTCCGGGCGACGTTGTCGGCGTCACGGGAGCCGAGGAAGACGCGGTGGCCCTGCTGGGCCAGCAGCCGCGCCACCGCGAGGCCGATTCCGCTGGTGGCCCCGGAGACGAGGGCGACCCGCTCGTGCTTGTCGGACATGTCTGCTGCTCCCTTGTCGCGATGTGTGGGCATGTCTGGGCATGTCGGGGGGGGTGGGGCGGGGGCCCCCCCCGGGGGGGGGGGCCCCCCCCCCCGGGGGGGGGGGGGGGGGGGGGGGGGGGGGGGGGGGGGGGGGGCGGCGCCCGCGGCCGGGGCCCACACCCCGAGCACGGGGGGGGCCAT
>NZ_JBHWJQ010000058.1:34136-41024 GCF_042731435.1 Streptomyces sp. NPDC059861
TGTTGGTTTGTGTTTGTTAGTTTTTTTGGGGGGGGGGGGGGGGGGGGGGGCGGGCCGCGGGGGGGCGGCCCCCCCCCCCCCCCGGGGGGGTGAGGGCGAGGGGTACGGCCTCGGGGGGCGCCGCTACGGCGGCTCAGGCGGCCTGCGCCGACTCCGCGAGCTGGGCGTTGACGATCTCCAGCAGGGCGCGCGGTGTCCTGGCCTCGGTGACCACGCTGTCGTCGAGGGAGATGGCGTAGTCGCGCTCGATGCGGCCGCAGGTCTCCAGGATGGCCAGCGACTCGTAGCTGAGCTCCTCGAAGTCGGTGTCGAGGATGTCGCCGTCCAGGTCGACGTTCTCGTCGGCGCCGGCCGACTCCAGGAGGATGCGCTTGAGGTCGTCGAGGGTGAAGGACTGGGTGGGCACGGGAGGTTCCTCTCGTCTGGGTCTTACGGGAACGTGCGGACGCCCGCGGCCGGCCCGGACGTGGGAGAGACGAACGGACCGGACACGCGGGCGCGTTCAGGGGCGCCGCGGACAGCGCCGGGCGGTGAGCGCGGAGCGCGTTCCAGGTCACCGGTGCGAGCCACGCGGCGAGCGCGGGACACGACCGCCACCGCCAAGGGCCGCGCTGCGCGGCGACCGCCACCACCAGAGGCCGGCCCGCGCAGCAAAGGCGGGACGTGATCGCGGCCACCAAGGGCGGGCCCGCGGGGCGGGCGCGGGGGGCATTCCCTGGCGCCGGACGGCAGCCCCGCGCGGCAACGCGGGACACGACCGCGAACGCCAAGGGCCGCGCTACGCGGCGAAGGCAGGACGCGAACGCGACCACCGAGGTCGCCCCGCGCGGCGACCACCAAGGGCGAACCAGGGCAGCAAACGCGGGACGCGAACGCGACCAGCAGAGGCCGGCCCGCGCAGCAAAGGCGGGACGTGATCGCGGCCACCAAGGGCGGGCCCGCGCGGCGGGCCGGGGGCATTCCCTGGCGCCGGACGGCAGCCCCGCGCGACGGCCGTCGCGCGGGACCCCGTCGGGACACCGCCGGACGGCTCTACGCGGCTGTGACGACCGTCGCCGCGTTGAAGCCGGCGTGGCCGCGGGCGAGGACCAGCGCGGTGCGGACCTCGGTGGCACGGGCCTCGCCGGTGACCAGGTCGAGGTCGTAGGAGGCGTCGGGGTGCACGTTGGTGGTGGCGGGCACGACACCGTCCCGGATGGCGAGCAGGGCGGTCGCCACGTCGAGCGGGGCGGCGCCCGAGTAGAGGCGCCCGGTCATCGTCTTGGGGGTGGTGACCATGACGCCGTGCGGACCGAACACCGCGTTCAGCGCGTCCGCCTCGATCCGGTCCAGCTCGGGCACGGCCGCCCCGTCGGCGAAGACGACGTCGACGTCGCCGGCGTCCACGCCCGCGTCGGCGAGGGCGAGTTCGACGGCCTTGCGCAGACCGGGCGGGCGCTCGCTGCCGGGAGCCGGGTCGAAGGTGGCCGCGTAGCCGGCGATCTCGCCGTAGACCCTGGCCCCGCGCCGGGCGGCGGCCTCGGCGGACTCCAGGATCAGGATGGCGCCGCCCTCGCCGGGCACGTGCCCGCCGGCGGCGGCGTCGAAGGGCAGGTAGGCCCGGTCGGGCTCCTCCCCCTCGGACAGCCGTCCGCTCGCCAGTTGGGCGACCCAGCCCCACGGGCAGATCGAGGCGTCGATCGACCCGGAGACGATCAGCTGGGTGCCCTTGCGGATCTGCCGCCGGGCGTGGGCGATCGCGTCCAGACCGCCGGCCTGGTCGGAGACCAGTACCCCGCTCGGGCCCTTCATGCCGTTGCGGATGGAGATCTGGCCGCTGTTGACGGCGTAGAACCAGGCGAAGGACTGGTACGCCGAGACGTACTGGCTGCCCTGGCTCCACAGCTTCTGCAGCTCGCCCTGGCCGAACTCGAAACCACCGGAGGAGCTGGCGGTGACCACGCCCATGTCGTACGCGGACAGCTCGGCGGGCGTGACGCCCGCGTCGGCCAGCGCCCAGTCGGTGGCGACCAGGGCGAGACGGGTCATGTGGTCGGTCTGCGCGAGCAGCCTGCTGGGCAGGTGGTCGCCGGCGTGGAAGCCGGGCACCTGACCGGCGAGCTTCGCCGGGTAGCCGGTGGGGTCGAAGCGGGTGATGCGGCCGATGCCGCTCTTGCCCGAGCGGGTGGCCGCCCAGTAGTCGTGGGCACCGAGGCCGTTGGGGGCTGCTATGCCGAGCCCCGTGACGACGGTGCGCGTCGCGGCCGTGCTCATGCCGCGCTCCTCTCCGGTCGGGCGAGCACCATGGCGCTCTGGAAGCCACCGAAGCCGCTGCCGACGGTCAGCACCGCGTCGGTGTGGTGCTCACGGGCCGTCAGGGGCACGTAGTCCAGGTCGCACTCCGGGTCGGGGGTGTGCAGGTTCGCCGTCGGGGGCACGACGTTGTGCTCCATGGCGAGGACCGAGGCGGCGATCTCGATCGAGCCGATCGCGCCGAGCGAGTGCCCGACCATCGACTTGATGGACGACACCGGGGTCCGGTAGGCGTGGTCGCCGAGGCTCTTCTTGAACGCGGCCGTCTCGTGCCGGTCGTTCTGCTTGGTGCCGGAGCCGTGCGCGTTGACGTAGTCGATGGCCTCGGGGTTCAGCCGGGCCTCGTCCAGCGCGACCGTGATCGCCTCGGCCATCTCCACGCCGTCCGGGCGCAGTCCGGTCATGTGGAAGGCGTTGCAGCGCGAGGCGTAGCCGGCGATCTCGGCGTAGATGTGCGCGCCCCGCCGGAGCGCTCCTTCGAGCTCCTCCAGGACGAACACCGCCGAACCCTCGCCGAGCACGAAGCCGTTGCGGGTCCCGTCGAAGGGCCGCGAGGCGTGCTCGGGGTCGTCGTTGCGCGGGGTGGTGGCCTTGATCGCGTCGAAGCAGGCCAGGGTGATCGGGGAGATCGGGGCGTCCGTCGCGCCCGCCACCACCGCGCAGGCCGAGCCCTCCCGGATCAGTTCGGCGGCGTGGCCGACCGAGTCCAGGCCGGAGGTGCAGCCGGTGGAGACCACCGTGGCGGGGCCCTCGGCGCCCACCGCCCACGCCACCTCGGCGGCGAAGGAGCTGGGCACCAGGTAGTCGTACAGATGCGGCACGGCGTAGGTGTGGTCCACCAGTTCCAGGCGCCCGCCGTCGCTGACGACGCGGTACTCCTGGTCGAGGCCCATGGTGGCGCCGACCGCGCTGCCGATGGTGACGCCGACCCGGTGCGGGTCCGCGCCGGTCAGGTCCAGGCCGCTGTCGGCGAGCGCCTCGCGCGCGGTGACCACGGCCAGCTGAGCCGCCCGGTCCATGCGGCGGATCTCCTGCGGGCTCAGTCCGTGCTCCTGCGGATCGAAGTCGATCTCGGCGGCGACACGGGAGCGGAAGGAGGACGGGTCGAAGAAGGTGATGCCCCGGGTCGCGGTGCGTCCCTCGCTCAGCAGCTTCCAGAAGTTCTTGGTGCCGACACCACCGGGGGCCGTGACGCCGACCCCGGTGATGACCACTCGCCTGGCGCTCACGCCCGGCCCTCCCAGTCGTAGAAGCGCGTGGCGACCGCGTCGGCCGGGGACCGCCAGGTCGCCGGATCGTAGGCCTCGATGAACGGCCTGAGGTCCTCGCTGATCCGCACGAAGCGGGGGTCGGTCTTGGCCGCCTCGATCAGCTCGCCGCCGTTGTCGGTGTCGAAGTCCTGGAGGTGGAAGTACAGGCCGCGATAGGCGAAGAGCTGGCGGCGACGGGTGCCCATCAGATGCGGCATCCCGGTCTGGTCGAACTCCTTGAACAGCCGGGCCACCTCGGGGCTGTGACCCGGGTCCATCCGGGCGACGATCAAGGTGCTGTGCATGATCTCTCCATTCAGCGGTACGTCGCAGGGGGGCGCGGGGGTCGGTCGACGGCGTGCGGGTGTCGCCCAGGGTCAGCGCGCCGGGCCGAACCAGTGCTCCAGGGCCATCGGGAGGTCCGCGTGGCTGCCCGGGGCCGCCCAGGCCACGTAGCCGTCGGGGCGGACGAGGACGGCGGTGGTGCCGGCGAGCGGGCTGCTCTCCGGCAGGACCGGCGCGGCCGTGACGATGTCGATGCGGTCCTGCCAGTCCCAGGCGCGCTCGCGCAGCCGCTCGTTGTCCGCGAGGTCCAGCAGGACACCCCGGCCCGCGTGCAGGGCCTCGGTGCTGGAGGAGACCAGCCGGTGCCCGGTCAGCTTGACGTCGGGCAGCCGGCGGCCGAGCAGCGGGTGGGGGCCGCCGTCGAGGTCGTAGCGGATCTCCAGGCCGGACACCATCGCCGCGAAGTGCCGGCTGACCTCGGGGTAGCGGATCAGCTCGTTGAGCACGTCGCGCAGCGGCTGCACCTCGGGCCCGGACAGGAACAGCAGTCCCTGCGCCTGGGTGTTCATCAGCAGCCGCTTGCCGACCGGGTGCCGCTCGGCGTGGTAGGTGTCGAGCAGCGCCCCGGGCGCCCGGCCACGGGCCACCGCGCCGAGCTTCCAGCCGAGGTTGACCGAGTCCTGGATGCTGGTGTTCATGCCCTGGCCGCCGGCCGGCAGGTGGATGTGCGCGGAGTCGCCCGCGAGGAGGACCCGGCCGCGCCGGTACTCGGTGACCTGCCGGGTGGCGTCACCGAAGGACGACACCCACACCGGCTCGGCGTGCGAGATGTCGTCGCCGGTCAGCCGCTGCCAGGCCGCCGCCACCTCGTCCCAGGTCGGCGGCTGCTCCCGGCGCTGCGGCGGGGTGCCCCGCTCGCAGACGATCAGCCGGGTGATCCCGCCGGGCAGCGGGCCGACCATGACCATGCCGCCGGGCAGGGTCTCGCCGATCATCCGGGGCTCCAGCTGGATGCCCTTGACGTCGGCGAGGAACATCTCCAGGGTCGACGCGGTGCCGGGGAAGTCGAAGCCGGCGGCCTTGCGGATGGTGGACCGGCCGCCGTCGCAGCCGACGAGGTACTCGGCGCGCAGCCGGTGCACGCCCTCGGGGCCGCGCACCTCGACCTCGACGCTGTCCTCCTTCTCCTTGACGGACAGCACGTCGTGCCGGCGCCGGACGTCCGCGCCGAGCTGCGTCGCCCACTCCTCCAGGACGGTCTCGGTGACCGACTGGGGGATGGTCTTGGCTGCCTGGTGCGCCCCGTCGAGGACACCGAAGTCGACCGGGAGGCCACCGAAGTGACCCACGTTGCTGACCTCGATGTCGCCGAACCGGGGCAGCAGTCCGCGCTGGTCGAAGATCTCCATGGTGCGGGCGGTGAAACCGAGGCCGCGTGACTCCCCGGTCCGCGCGGGCAGCTTCTCCAGGACGATGACGTCGACGCCGGCGAGCCGCAGCTCGCCGGCCAGCATCATCCCGGCCGGTCCTGCGCCCACGACGATGACTTGTGCGTCCATGACACTCCTCGGGACAACCCGCCCTCCGGGCGGGGAAGGAACGGGTCGGAAAGAGCTCGGAAACGATCCGGAGCCGGCAAGGGTGGTTCAGCGGTAGAAGCGGCCGATGCCCTCGTTCGCCACCTGGGCGGCTGCCGCGTGCCGCGGGTCGGGGGCGATCGCGTCGTGCCGCACCGCGACCTCGGCGAGCTTGATGGTGTGCTCGTCGCCGATCTCGGCGGCCCGGGCGAACACCTCGGCCACGTGCGGCGCCTGGGGCAGCGGCGCGGCCGGCCGGGGCGTGGCGTGGAACCAGTCGAGCATCCTGCGGCTGACGGCCCGCGCGACCTGGTACGACGGCAGCCGCTGGTCCTCGGGCAGATGTGCGACGACCAGTCGTACGGCGGCCGGTCCGGTGACCGCGTGGATCAGCGGGATCGGGTGCCGCTGGGCGACGGTGGCGTAGATCCCGGCGTACTCGGCGACGAGGTCGTCCAGCGCCCGGGCGACAGGCTCCCGCCCGTCGTCCCCGTCCGGCAGGACAGGCCTTGGCTCCTGGTCCACGGTGACCCCGCCGGTGGAGTGCCGCGCGGCCCAGTAGCCCAGTCCCTGTGCCAGTTCGGCCAGTTGGAACCGGTTCTCCTCGCCGGCGGCGGCGACGGCCCGCACCGCGTGCGCGGTGCGGATCACCCCGTGCGTCAGCATCCCCGACATGCCCGGCAGCAGCCGGGGCCACCAGCGGGCCAGCACCTCGGTCCACGGCTCTCCCGCCAGCTCCCGCTCGAACAGGCCGGTCCAGTCGGCGACCCGCGAGAAGTTGCCGAGCGCGGGACGCCAGTCCGCCGGGTCGGCCGGGTCGATGGCCCAGCGGCGTTCGGGGACGTCGTGGTACTCCCGGTTGCGCAGGTTGTGGTCGACCCAGCCGGGCACCTCGTCGGCGTACCCCATGTGCGCCAGCGCCTCGGCGGCCATCGGCGCGTGGTTGACGAAGGACCCGCCGTGCTCGAAACCCACTCCGCGCAGTCGCTGGAGTGCCTCGCCCACGGCGTCGGTGTACGTGAGTACTGCCACGTGGATCAGTCCTTGATGTCGCAGACGGCGGCACCGGAGGACAGGGCCTGGCCCGCCGTGGCGGCCAGTCCCGTGACGGTGCCTGACTTGTGCGCGGTGAGCGGCTGTTCCATCTTCATCGCTTCGAGTACGACGACCAGTTCGCCCCGCTCGACCCGCTGCCCCTCCGCGACGGCGACCTTGACGACGGTCCCCTGCATCGGAGAGGTGAGCGTGTCGCCGGAGGCCCCGGCGCCCGCGCCGGGGCCGGAGTTGCGGCGCCGCGGCTTGGCGGCTCCGGCCCCGACGAGGCTCAGCTGCCGCTCCGGCACCCGCCCCAGCGTCGCGGGCAGCGTCACCTCCAGCCGCTGCCCGCCGACCTCGACGACGACCGTCTCGCGGTCCAGCTCCTCCTCCGCCTCCGCGTCGGCGGGTGCGGTGAAGGGTTTGATGTCGTTGGCGAACTCGGTCTC
>NZ_JBHWJQ010000059.1:0-36170 GCF_042731435.1 Streptomyces sp. NPDC059861
GGCTGCACACCTACAATCACCACCGCGGACACACCGCGCTGAAGGGCCAACCACCCGCCAGCCGCGTCCCCAACCTCACAGGGCAATACACCTAGGGCACCTCCCTTCGGCGGCCGGAGCGGAGGGGCCGGGTGGGCCCCCGGGAAGGAGATCGCCACTGCCGTGCGCCCTCCATGAAGGGCCTCTTGGCGGCCCGTCCTCAGCCCGCCTTACGGGCCACCCGGTTCAGCGCGGCGCCCACCCGGGGATCGGGCGGCTCGCCGGAGGCGTCGACGCCGAGTTCCTCCACCAGCCTCTTGAGGTAGACGTCGACGGTGGACTCCACCAGTTCGGCGTGGACCGTCACGGCGCCCCGGCCTCGACGCCACGCCACGAGCCCGGTGACGACGGCGGCCACGGCCGCGGGCCACCAGAGGCAGCCCAGTGCGGCGTAGCAGCCGGCCCATACCGAGCCGGTCACCCCGGTGTCGAAGCGCGCCCGCGAGGTACGCAGCTCCGTCCTGACGTCCTCCGGCAGGACCACCCACAGGCGTGTCCAGCAGGCGGCGAGGTCTATGCCGTACTGGTGGCGCAGCCGGGTCTCGGCAGCCGCCATACGGTCGCCGGTGAAGGTGGGCCTGGCGGGCGGGGCGAGGGCGATGGCGTCGCGGTGGGCGGCGCGCTCTTCGAGGTCCCGCCGAAGTCCCTCACCGCGCCGGTGTGCGGGGTTCGCTGCGCGCAGCCGCGTGATCTCCGCCTCGATCTCCTCCCAGTGCCTGAGGCGCCGGGTGGTCAGCCGGTCGGCCAGCGGCCGTGCGACCGCCGGCCACTCCCCCGTCCAGATCCGCTCGACGCCGTCGGCGCATGCCCGCACGAAGGCGCCCGCCGCCACCGAGGCGAGGACGATCGCCGCCACGACGCCGATCTGACCGAGCGTGGGCAACTGCCCCGCCTGCGTCGCCCAGTACCCGAACCGCTCGAACAGAGCGGACCGGTCGAGCGCGGAACCGTGGCCGAGCACCACGCCGGTGGCCGCCGCCGCGACGAAGAGCAGGCCGGGAACCGCCAGTTCGGACAGCCACTTCTCGGCCAGCTTCTGGCTGAGGCCGTCGAGGACCGGGGGCACCGGCTCACGCCTCCACGACGCGCAGCGGCCGGTCACGCAGCCAACAGCGTCCCCCGGCGGGGAGTTCGCCGCCCGGCGTCCGGACCACGTCGAGGCTGCACCACCCGTCGGGGCAGCGGTACGACTCCCCCGCGGGACGCGGTTTCGTGCCGAAGGTCATGTTCCCCGGTTCGTCCCCACGCACCGGTCTCGCGTCGTCGAACACATGCGGCGGTATGTTCAGCCCCGCGACCGCCTGCCGTACGGGTGTCTCCGCCAGAACGGCGCGGATGGCGTCGTGGAGTCCGGCGAGCGTTCCTTCCGCGGCCATGTCCTCCCGCAGCCAGGGCAGCGCCGTGCAGAAGTCGGCGCGCATCCCGCGGTCGTCGTTCATCGGCCTCTCCTGAGTTCTCCTGGGTTCGTGTGACGGTGTGCGGGCGGGCGACGGTCTTCGGCCACTAGGGACCGGTGTGCACGACCGATGCCCAGAACAGCGGTTCGCGATACCGGTCGTGTCGGCGCAGCCGTCCGACCGCCCGGTGCAGGGCGTGTGCCGGGCCGGGGCCGCCGGGTGCGGCGAGTGCCCGGTACACCTCCCGGGCGAGGAGCGGACCCATGCCGTCCTCCACGGTCCACAGGCTCCCGATCACGTGCCGGTAGCCGCAGAGCTGGAAGGCCGACGCCATCGAAATGGCCTCGTCTGCCAGTTCCTTGCCCGGGGCGGCGCTGTGGCAGGCGGACAGGTACGCGAACTCGGCACCCCGCAGCCGCTCCGCGGCGAGCTCACGCAACGTCAGGTCTCCACCGTGCAGGCGCAGTCTGCTCTGCGACGGGGCGTCCGGGTTCCCTACGCCGTGGCAGGCGAGGTGGGCGTGGGTGTGCGTCCGCAGCGCGGCCAGCACCGCCTCCGGAGTGGCGTCGGTGCCCCGGAGTTCGGACCTGACGGCGGACAGCCGCTGTGTCGCGGCCAGTTCGTCGTCGAGGGCCGTCAGCCGCGGTGGGAGGTCGCCGGCGTCCACGGCGACCGCGACCAGCGATCTCCCGCCGGCCTCGGGAGCGGCCGTGTCACGGGCGTGCAGCAGCGAGCCGAGCGTGGGGACGTACGACGAGACCACGCGGTCCTGGGCGTACTCGGAACCGGGCCGTCCGTCACCTTCCAGCAGCGCGGCGTGCAGCGGCAGCAGGGACAGTACGCCGGTGGGGCACCACCAGAGCCGGGGCGCGGCCTCCCCCGGGCCCGGCCGACGGTCCAGGCCCAGCCGGCCGAGGACCGGCCCCACGATCCGCTCGCCCAGCCACCGCAGGGTCCGCTTCATCTCCCGGTCGTGCGTGTACCTCTCGCCCCCGGTGGTGCCCGGCGTCACCAGCCCGGTCACGGCCGTGTGGAAGGCGCCGGCCCGGCGGTCGATCTCCTCGCTCGTGACGCCGGGCAGGGGCACCACCTCGACGACCGTCCGGCCCTCCGCGCGGCGCAGCAACAGGGCGTCGCAGGTCAGAGGGGAGACGTTGATGACGGCGACGGGCCCGTGTGCCGCGGCCTCGCTCAGCCGCGCCCAGTCCGGCGGCCGGTGGAAGTGGGCGAACCCGGGAAGGGCGCGTATCTCCGCGACGAGCGCGTCGAACTCCGCGGCCGAGGCCTTCCGCTGCTCCGGGGTGTGCCGCGGCAGGACCAGTTCGGCGCAGACCCGCTCGTAGCGTTCGGCGAGTTCCGCGGAGGCGGCGATCAGCTCACCGTGCCGCCTCCGTAACCGCAGTCCCTGCGCCAGCAGGACTCCACGGCCCTGTTCCAGACGCATCAGCGCCTCACGAGGCCGGCCGCCGGCGATCTCCACGGCCGCGGCGGTGGTGGCCAGCGAGGACACCTCGCGCAGCCGTACCTCCTGCGAGGCCCGGCCCAGCGAGCGTCCGGTCAGTTTGGGAAGCAGGTCGGTGAGCGCCACGCCGAACGCGGCACGGGCCTGCTCCCCGTCCCCGAGCGTCATACAGGTCATGCCCCACTGCGCGGCGCACGCCAGCCGGGTGCGTACGTCCTGGGTGGGGGCGAGCGCGGTGGTGCGGTACTGCGTGACGGCCCCGGCCAGATCGGCCACGGCGAGCCGGCTCAGGCCACGCGTCCGCAGCAGCCTCCCCAGTTCCCAACGGGCCAGTTGCTGGTTGGGCCCGGTGTCCGAGGGTTCACCCGCCACGCGTCTCAGGAGGGACTCGGCCTCGTCGAGGTCCGCGTCCCGACCCGCGTGCACGCCGCGCTTGCGGAGCGCGACCGCCAGCTTGATCAGCATCACGGGGTGGTCGTGCTGGGTGGGTGGTGTGGCCGAGACGGCGTACCGGAGGTGGTGCACCGCCTCGTCCAGTTCGGTGATGTCGCCGTGGACGTCGAACCGTGTGGTGAGGACGGCGGCCAGGTTGGTGAGCCGCTGGGCATGGGCGGGCGACGCGTCCGTCCGGAGGGTGGTCGGATGGCGGACGGCCTCGGTGGCCGCCTCCAGGTGGGCGATGTCTCCCGACGAGACGTAACGGTCGAGATGGGACAGGCCCAGGAAGGAGTGGGCCGATGCCCGCTGGTCGTCGTCGAGGGGGCCGGCCAGGGCACGGGTCAGCTCGGCGACCGAACCGTCGAGGTCGGCGAGTTCGCCCTCCATCTCGAAGCGCATCCTCAGGGCCTGGCCGAGTTCGATGCGGCGATGAGTGCGTTCCGGCTCCCCGGTCGTGGGTGCCGCGACGGCCGACCTCAGTCGGTCGACGATCTTGTCCAGCCGGTGCAGCCCCCCGTGCCGCATGTAGCGGCTCCACTCGGCCGCCACACTGCCGTCGGCCAAGGGGGCGGGCGGGGACTTGGCCTGCGTCCGCATGAGGAACTCCAGCATCCGCTCACGCGCCGGATCACCGGCCGGGAGCGCGGCGATCGCCTCACGCATCAACTGCAGTCCGGCCTCCCTGGTCCGCCGCGCATCGCCGTCGGCAGCCTTCAGCTCGGACATCTCCGCAAGGGCCGTACCGGCGTTGAAGGTGATCTGCGGTTCCGACTCGCGTCCCTGCGCCTCGCTGTGTGCCCACAGCAGCAGCGCCGCGGCCAGGACCACCCCGTCCCGGTCCTTGGCCCGCGCACTCGCGAGCAGCAGCGCGTTGCCCACGGCGTGCGCGATCTCGTACGGCGGCACGACCCGCGGCGGATGTTCGGCGAAGTGGCCGCGCAGCGGTTGCGGAACGATCTCGGGGCGCAGCGCGTGCACGATCCCGAACAGGAAGACACACGCGTGCCCGTTCCATTCCTTCTCCTCCTCGGGCACGTGCCGATACCGCGCGAAGTGGTAGCACGCGACGAGGTACACGACGTCGAGCACATCGGTGTCGGCGTCGGGGTCCGCCGAACCGCCCGTGCCGCCCGTCTGTCGGGGGGTCAGCTTCTCGCGGACATCGTGGAGGAGTCCGGCCAGGTTGCCGTGTGTGCGGCGCGACAACACGTTCGCCGGTGCTTCGAAGAGGAACGGCGCCGCCTGGTCCGGTGCGGCCATCGCCCTCCGGATGCCGTCGCGAAGTTCCGCGCTCAACAGGCTCATCGACCCCCGCTCCCCTGATCGCCCCTGCGGTGGCGCCACGGTACGTCAGGGGGCGAGGCCGTGCCGGGGCAAAGCAGGAAAAGGCCGGTCGTCATCGTTCGCAGGCCGGGGCGACGTCCCGCCCATGGCCCAGACGGCGACGAGGCAGGGCGTGGCCGCCAGGAAGGCACCACGGGCCTGGGCCGGTACGGCCACCCGGGGCCGCAGTGGTGACCAGGCTCCCGGCCGGGGCGGGACGGGGTCAAGCAGCAGGGGCACGATGGCGGCCAGCGGCACGAAGAGGACGGTGAGCAGTACGAAGACCAGTGCGGTGGGGGCCGGGGCGTACTGCACCAGCAGACCGCTGCCGACGGCCCCGGCGGCCAGTCCGGCGGCCGGCGCGACGGCGTTGACCAGGGAGCCGAGGGGCGAGATGGGTGAGGGCTGCAGGTCCATGAGCCCGGCGCTGACGGCGCCCGCCGCGGCACCGGTCGCCAGCCCCTGCAGGATGCGGGCCGGCAGGAGCGCCTCGACTCCGTCGGCGGCGAGGAAGACGACCATGGCCGCCGCCTCGACGACCAGCGCGGCGGCGAGCACGGGCCGCCTGCCGACGCCCGCCGACGGTCAGCAGCGCGACCAGCAGCGCCACGCCGTAGAGCGCGAAGACGAGGGTGGGCACGGTCGGCGAGAAGCCCCAGTGGTCCTGGTGGACGACGTGGAGCGGGGACGGCGCGGCTGCCGCGGCCAGGAAGGCGAGCAGGGTGCTGCCGAGGATCCAGAAGCCGACGGGACGTGACAGTCGTCGTATGGGGCCGGTGCCGGGCATCGGGCTCAGAGCTCTCCGACCGCGGCGCCGAGTTCGAGCTCGGTGCGGGAGCGTTCCTGGAGTCCGCGCTCCATGAGGGCGCCCATGCGGGCGGTGCTGGCCGGATCACGCGCCAGGATCTGGAAGAAGCCCGCGTCGACGTGGACGTCCTCCTTCGGCGGAAGTCCGGCCGCGTTGATCCGGCGCTTGACGAGCCGCACGGCCGCCTCCGGGAACCCGGCGATGCGCGCCGCCAGCCGCTCGACGTAGGCGATCAACTGCTCGTCGGGCAAGGTCTTGTTGACGACGCCGATGCGCTCGGCCTCTCGTCCGTCGAGGTCCTCGGCGCCCAGAATCACCTGCATGGCCCGGCCACGGCCGACGAGCCGCACGAGGTGCTGGACCGATCCCGCGCCGGGGAAGGTGCCCAGACCCACTTCGGGCTGGCCGATCACGGCACGCTCCAGGGACGCGAAGCGCATGTCGCAGGCGTGGAGGAATTCCGCACCCGCGCCGCGCGCCCGGCCCTCGACGACCGCGATCGTGATGGGCCGGGCCTCGCTGAGCCGCCGGTACAGCGCGCCCAGACTGATGTCGTCCGGGCCGCCGGAGGTGGCCGCTGCGGCCGTGTACTCGGCGATCCGCTGCACGTCGACGTGCGGGAGGAAGAAGTCGGCATCGGCGCTTCGGAAGACGACGACCCGCACGTCGCCGTCGGTGTCCGTCTCGTCGAGCAGCGCGATCAGGTCGGTGACGAAGGGCTCGTCGATGAGGTTGATCGGAGGGTTGTCGATCGTGGCCCACAGGACCCCGTGGCGCAGCTCCGTCTGGATCGTCCGGTAACTCCGGGACATGGTGGCCAGCTCCTCGCCATCAGGGAAAGTCACTTGCGAATTGCAAGCAGCACTGTCGACCCTGCCATCGCCACTTGCAATTTGCAAGCAACACCGTCGTCGGCCGGGGCGCCCGTCAAGCGTCGGTGAGCGCCGCGACAAACTCCTCCAGTTCGGCCCCGAGTGGCGTGTCGCACCCCCATACGGCCTCGTCGCGATCCGGACAGCCAGCGGCCTCGCCCGGGTAGGTACACAGCCCTGCCATAGCCGGCCGTTATATCCGCATCACCAATGATCCTCTACCGGAACGATGCACATCGCCCTACGGTCGAAAGCACTCCCGCGACCGGCCCACCGCATCGGCCTTAGGCAGCGGTTGAACGGCCACCCCCTCCCGGTTCCCCCGTTGCACCCAGCAAGGAGCACACTCATGACCAGCAACACCCTTGACTTCACCGGCCAGAAGGTCATCGTCGTCGGCGGCACCAGCGGTATGGGGCTGGCGGTCGCCCGCCGCGTCCTGCAGGACGGCGGCAGCGCCGTCGTCACCGGCCGGTCGGAGGCCAGCGCCGCCGAGGCGGTGGCGGAGCTGTCGGGCTTCGGAGACGTCACCGGGCTGGCGGCCGACCTCTTCGACAGCGCCGCCGTGGACCGTCTGCGTGGCACCCTCACCGAGCAGCACGGCGACGCCACTCTCCTCGTGAACGCCGCGGGCATCTTCGAGCCGAAGACCTTCCTGGAGCACACCCACGAGGACTACGACCGCTACCAGGCCATTACCCGCGCCTTCTACTTCATCACGCAGACCGTCACCGGCAACATGATCGCGCGCGGCAACCGGGGAGCCGTCGTCAACATCGGGGGCATGCTCGCGCACCAGGCGATGGCCGCCACCCCGTCCTCGGCGTACTCCGTCGCCAAGGCCGGACTGCACTCCCTCACCCAGCACCTGGCGATGGAGCTCGCCCAGTACGGCATCCGCGTCAACACCGTGGCACCCGCCGTGGTCCGCACCCCCATCTACGAGGCCTTCATCCCGAAGGACGAGATCGACTCCGCGCTCGACGCGTTCAACCCCTTCCACCCCCTCGGACGTGTCGGAACCCCCGACGACGTCGCACCCACCGTCGCCTTCCTCCTCTCCGGGCAGGCCGACTGGATCACTGGCGCCACCTGGGACGTCGACGGCGGCGTCCGCGCCGGACGCAACAACTACTGACCGGCCGGCACCCCCACCCCGAACACAGGAGCGCGTCGTGTCCTACCACGAGCACACCGATCACCAGTACGCCAAGCACCTCCGCGCCGGCGCCACCGAGGCCTTCAAGGCGTTCATGGCGTTCGACCACCAGGTCCTGCGGGGCAGCAACAACGTCATCCCGCCCAAGTACGCCGAACTCACCGCCGTGGCAGTGGCGCTGACCACCCAGTGCGCGTACTGCATCGAGGCGCACACCAACGCCGCGCACGCCGCGGGCGCGACCCAGCAGGAACTGGCGGAGACCGTCATGACCGCGGCGGCACTGCGCGCCGGGGGCAGCTACGCGCACGGCTTCATGGCCATGAAGTTCTTCGACCAGGCCCAGAAGAGCGACACACAGTGAGCTTGAAGCGCTCGGGCGGGCCACCTTCTCGGTCGGCGGTCCGTGGCAGGGCGGCTTTCGGATCACCACGCGCACGGGTGCCCTCACCGAGGGCGGCGAGCACGACGAATCGCGCGTGGCGAGGTTCGGGATGAGCAGCGACGAGCCCGTCTCGGCGCTGGGCACCGACACCGCGCCCACGCCCGTGTGCGCGTCGACCTGAGCGCCCCGGACGCCGGTCGCGCACAGCTGGAGGAACGCATCTCCCTCGTCCAGCGCCGCTCGGCGATCCGGGACACCCTCGCCCACCCGGTCGAGGTCGTCACCGAGCTCGCCTGATCCAGGCGCCGACAGCGTGACAGAAGCCCTTGGGCCCGCGACCCAAGGGCTTCACACCGTGACAACCGGACGGGACTCATGAACGGACCCGCCGCCCTTCACCGCGTAGGTGACTCCACCGGAGAAACGACCTCGGGCCGCCTGTCGATCGACGTGCTGCCCTTGCGGGAGCGGCGGTTGATCAGCACCACACCGCCGACGATGACGACGCCGCCCAGCACCTCGACGAGGTGGGGGATCTCGGACAGCCACACGAACGAGACGACGAGCGCGACCGGCGGAACCAGATAGAGGGCGGCCGTGGACACCGCCAGCGGCAGCCGGGCGACGGCGTAACCCCAGAGGACGAACCCCACGGCGGACGGCAGGAGTCCCAGATACGCCGCCGACGCCAGCGCCTCGGAAGAGGCCGCCGCCACGGCATGCACTGTCGCCGGAAGCAGCGGCAGCGCGAGGACGGTCCCCGCCACCATCGCGTAGGTCGCGACCTCCATGCCGCTGTAGTGGCGCAGGAGGGGCTTGGAGACAACGTGGTACACCCCCTGCACGACAGCCGCGGCAAGAACCACCAGCGCACCTGCGGAGAACCCCGCGGAGCCGCCTCCGAGGGCGACCGTCACGGAACCGCCCAGGGCAACGCCACTGCCGATGAGCACGGAACGCGTCACAGGCTCCGACAGGAACGACCTGCCGAGCAGAACGCTGAACACGGGAGCGACGGCGATCAGCATGCTCGCGGTGCCCGCGGAGACATGGACCTCGCCCCAGTTGAGCAGGACCTGGTAGGCGGTCATACCGGTCGCGCCGGCGAGCACGATCAGCGGCAGGTCCCGGCGCCGCGGACGCCGAACCCCGAGGAAGGGCGCGAACGCCGCCAGCACGACGGCCGCGATGGCCAGGCGCAGGAAGGACAGCGCCGCGACGCCGAGGTCGTCGACCCCGACGCGGATGGCCGGGAACGCCGACGCCCAGAGCACGACGACACCTGCCAGGGCCAGGAAGCTGCGGGGACGGGAGTACGCGTTCATGTCCTTCACGATGAGCCCGGAAAACCAAAAGGTCCAGTTAGGTATTCTTGAGAGATTAGAAAGAGAGGCTGCACTGTTCTCTCCCGCAGGCGCGCACGCGTGGCTATGCTTGATGTTTCAGGCGCGATGCGTAAGGAGGGCTTCATGCTCGACGTCAGAAGACTCCGCGTCCTGCAGTACCTGGCCACCCATGGCACGGTGGCGGCCGCGGCGCAGGCGCTGTACCTGACCGCTCCCGCCATTTCCCAGCAACTCGCGGCGCTGGAGCGGGAAGTGGGCATGCCCGTCGTCGAGAAGCAGGGCCGCACCCTGCGCCTGACCCCTGTCGGTGAGCTGCTGGTGTCCCACGCCGAGATCGTGCTGAGCGACCTGGCCGCCGCCGAGTCGGCGCTGGAGGCCATCCGCGGTGGCGGCCACGGCATGGTCCGCGTCGCGGCCTTCGCCTCCGCCGCACGCAACCTGGTCGCTCCGATCTGGCAGCGCATCCTCGACCCGGCCCCTGAGGCCGACATCTCACTGGAGCTGGAGCTTGTCGAGCAGGAGCCCGACGCCGCGCTGGAGTCCCTGCGCCGGCGGGACGTCGACGTGGCAGTCGTCCACGGGTACACGGTGCTGCCTCGGGACTTCCCGCCCGGCTGCGAGGGGACCAAGCTCCTGGAGGAACCCGTCCTGCTCGCACTCCACCCCGACCGCGCCACACACCTGGGCATCGGGCCGGGAGACACCGTGGACCTGGCGCGCCTGTCCGACAGCCCCTGGCTCACCCCGGGACCGGGGACGTCCTGCTACGAGATGATCCAACGCGCCTGTGGTGCCGCAGGGTTCGTGCCGGCCGTCCGTTCCCGCAGCAGTGACTTCTCGGTGCTGGCGGCGCTGGTGGCCGCAGGGGCGGGGGCGGCGCTTCTGCCCCGCATGACCCTCCCGGACAGGACGTCGGGGCCGATCAGTCTCCACCCCCTCCTGCAGCCCGTGACCCGCACCGTCTACGCCGTCAGCCGCACCGGCACGTCGCGGCGGCCCGACATCCGCCGGCTCGGCGAGCTGCTGCAGGAGGCGGCCGGAGCAGAGATCGAGCGGGAGTCTCCCGCCGGAAGCGGCGCCCGGGCCGACTTCGAGGCCCGATCGCCCGTCCGACCCATGCTTTAGAATTGCAAGTAATTTGGGTGCGGAGGTACCGGTGAAGCGTCGAGAGCTGGTCAATTCAGCGTGTCCGATCGACCGCTCCCTCTCCGAGGTCGGCGACACCTGGACGCTCCAGATTCTGCGGGACGCCATGCACGGCGTCACACGTTTCACGGACTTCAGCAAGCGGATCGGCGTCGCCTCCAACATCCTTTCCGCCCGGCTGCAGAAGCTCGTGGCCGTGGGCATCCTCGAGATCCACGAGTCGGAACTCGGCAACTCCCACCAGTACGTCCTCACCGAGAAGGGCCGGGATTTCCACACCGTCCTCTCGGCACTGCGGCAGTGGGGGCAGAAGTACCTCTTCGAGGACGACGAGCCGATGACCCAGGTCGTCGACGCCCGGACAGGGCAGCCGCCCCGCCTTCTGTCCGTCGTCGCCGAGGACGGCAGGGAGCTGACCCCCGAGGACCTGCTCGTGGTCCAGGCACGTGCGGCGGACCCCATCGAGAGTGCGGTACCGATCGACACACCTCGTCACCGCAAGGCGTAGGGAGCAGGCCCAGGCGCCGGGCATCAGTACGCGCCGATGCCGCTGGACGTACATTCGGACGTATGGACGAGTTGTCCCAGCGCATCGACCCCACGACGGACCGGACGGCCGCCGCGCGCCTGCTGGGCTGTGCCCCCGACGAGGTCGGATACTGCCCCCGCTGCCAAGGACTCACCCACCGCTACGGACGCGACGCACAGATCATCTGCCCCGCCTGCCGCGCGGCGGAGACACCGCCCGGGGCAGCTTCTCCCGCCCCGAGGACAACCTCGACGGCCTGAGCGCCCATGGCATCGGCACCGCCCTCGCACGCCGCACGCCGATGACTGCCCGGGCGGGTTGCAACCCCTCATCCAGGGGCGTTCCCTGGAAGTACCGGCGGTGAGGCGAGCCCTCGATCACGGCCCATCCGAAAGCCGCGCCTTCGTGTGCGGCCCGTGCAGCGGTCCGTCCTCGAGTCCGCCTCCGTCGCTCCACAGGAGGTGACACAGGTGAAAGCCGTTGTCTACGAGAGGCCCTTCAGCGTCACGGTGAAGGACGTCGACGATCCGCGGATCCAGCACCCGAACGACGTGCTCGTACGTGTCACGTCGTCCGCGATCTGCGGCTCCGACCTGCACATGTACGAGGGCCGCACCGCGGCCGAGCCGGGCATCGTCTTCGGACACGAGAACCTCGGCGTCATCGAGGAGGTCGGGGACGGCGTGTCCTCCCTGGCCGTGGGCGACCGTGTCGTGATGCCCTTCAACGTCGCGTGCGGATTCTGCAAGAACTGCCTGGCCGGCGAAACAGGCTTCTGCCTGACGGTCAACCCGGGCTTCGCCGGCGGTGCCTACGGCTACGTGGCCATGGGCCCGTACAAGGGCGGACAGGCGGAGCATCTCCGGGTGCCGTTCGCCGACTTCAACTGCCTGAAGCTGCCGCCGGGCGAGCAGTTCGAGACGGACTTCATCCTGCTCGCCGACATCTTCCCGACCGGCTACCACGGGTGCGAACTCGCCCAGGTCATACCTGGAGAGAGCGTGGCCGTCTACGGCGCCGGACCGGTGGGTCTCATGGCCGCCTACTCGGCACTGCTGCGCGGTGCCTCGAAGGTGTTCTCGGTGGACCGGGTACCCGAGCGACTCGCCAAGGCCGAGGAGATCGGGGCCATCCCGATCGACTTCACCAAGGGCGACCCGGCCCAGCAGATCAAGGAACAGACGAACGGAGAGGGAACCGACAAGGGCGTGGACGCCGTCGGATACCAGGCCCAGGCGCACGACACCAGCCACGAGGAACCGGCCATCGTCCTCAACGCGCTGGTGGAGACGGTACGGGCGACCGGCAGGCTCGGCATTCCGGGTCTGTACGTGCCCTCCGACCCGGGTGGGCCCGACGAGCACGCGAAGCACGGCCAGCTCCTGGTCTCGATCGGCAGGATGTTCGAGAAGGGCCAGAAGATGGGCACCGGTCAGTGCAACGTCAAGCGGTACAACCGCCAGCTACGTGATCTGATCATCGCCGGGCGCGCCAAGCCCAGCTTCGTGGTCTCGCACGAATTGCCGCTGGAGGATGCTCCGCAGGCGTACGAGAAGTTCGACAAGCGCATCGAGGGCTACACCAAGGTGGTCCTGCACCCAGGTCACGCCCTCGCGGCGTGAGCCACCCAGGCCCGGGCACACACCAGTGCCCGGGCCCACCTGTGCTCAGCCCTCCCATGCGTCGGGGCCGCCACCGCGCCACTCGACAAGCTCGGACTGCCGTACCCAGTCGTCGTCGACGTCGTCCAGACCCGCGAGGCGCAGGAACTCGACGATGTCCAGCACCCCGTACGCCATCCCCACGAAGTGGCGCTCGACGCGCACCCGCCGGCCTCCGTCGTCGGCGGGCGGGTAGATCACCACGGGCGGTGCGAGAGCCATGGCAACAGCATGCGGTCTGCGCGCAACCCACGCATTCGGGGCACCGACCCGCCTCCCGGACGCCGGTGCGGGTCCTGGACCCCGGAAAACACCCGTGCGTACGGGATCTCGGCCGTGCCAGGATGGTGGGGGGAATGCGAGGTCGCGTGGACGAGTTGAGGCGATTCCGCCGCGCGCTGGTCGCGTGGGCCGCCGGCGGAGCGGGGGCCGGTGCGGCCGCCGAGGTGGCACGGGAGCTGGCCGGGGACGGTGTGCGAGTGATCGTGCTCGTCGAGGGGAGCAGTGATCAGGTCGCGCTCGAAGCGCTGGCCACGCGCCACGGCCGCGACCTCGGTGCGGAGGGCGTCACGGTGGTGCCGCTCGGAGGAGCGACGAACATCGGCCGTTTCCTCGACGTGTGCGGCCCTCCGGGGCTCGGCCTCCCGCTGGCCGGTCTCTGCGACATCGGCGAGGAGCGGCACTTCCGGCGTCACCTTGAGCGGGTCGGGCTCGGGTCCGGTCTCAGCCGGGCCGAGCTGGAGACACTCGGGTTCCACGTGTGCGTCGCCGACCTGGAGGACGAGCTGATCCGCGCCCTGGGGCCCGCATGCGTACAACAGGTGATCGAGGACCAGGGCGAGACGCGTCCTTTCCGCACCTTCCAGGGCCAACCGGCCCAACGAGGCCGGCCCGTGGAGCACCAGCTGCGCCGCTTCATGGGCACGCACAGCGGTCGTAAGGCGCTCTACGCGCAGGCGCTGGTCGCACACCTGGACCTCGAACGCGTTCCCCGGCCGCTGGAACGCCTCCTCACGCACGTCTGACGCGGCTCCCACGCCACCGGCCGCCACCACCGTGCCCGAGCCTCTGTCGGCTGGCCGGATCAGGGCACCCGTGCCGCCGCGGCGCGTGCCAGGCCCAGTGTCCGGGAACGGGACGGTGCCGCGGGACTGCCCGCCTCGCTCAGGACGACCAGTGTCTTGTCCACGACCACCAGGACCAGGGTCTCCTGCACCGTGAACGTCTCCGCGGTGACGGTGACCGTGGCGTGCCACGACGCATCGCCGATCCCCGCCGGCCCGTGCGCCACCACCGCCTCCGTGCCGGTCATGCCGTCGTTCCAGCCGAGGCCGAACTCACCGCAACCGGACAGCACGTTCGCCGCCTGCTGGAGTTCCCCTCGCGCCCCCGGCCCCGGCAACCAGCGCAGCACCTCCTGAAGGAACGGTCCGCTCTTGCTCTGGGCGAAGGTGGCCCGCGCCTCGACCGCACCCGGACTGGTGCTGCGGTAGGACTCCAGCGCGTTGAGCATGTTGACGCACTCGGGGCGGTTCGAGCGGGTGGGGGGATCGTTCTCCAGCACGGTCCTGACGTAGCCGGAGGGCAGGTGAGCCGTCGTCAGGAGGGCGGCGGAGAGAGTGCCGGGGGCGGGTGGCCCGGCGGGGGCGGGAGTCACGGGGTTGCCCACCGGTCCCCCGGGCCGTCCCGACCCACCGGACCCACCGGACCCCGCAGAACCGCCACCGGAACCGTCGGCCCCACCGGTACCACCCGACTCCCCAGATCCACCCGAGCCCGCCGGCGTCCGACGGCCCGCCACAGCAGGGCGAGGGCCAGCAGCGCGAGCGGCCCGCACAGCACCACCGCCGACTGGGCCAGCCGGACGTCGTACACGCAGCCGGTGAAGCGGTCGAGCACCGCGTCGGGCGCGGCCGACGCGGCGGGCAGGCAGCCGACATGGGCGCCCGGCCAGTTGCCGCGGCCCAGGACAAGCCACCACCACGTGGTGAACGAGGCTCCGGCGCAGGCGACCAGGCCCAGCAGCAGCAGTCGCGTGGTGGTCGGCAGGGGCAACGGACTGGAGACGAGCGCGCGGGCCACGTCGCGGGGGTCCTGGGTGGCCCGGACGGCGTCCGGCGCGGTGGTCATGCCGGTGGTGTGGTCGCCGGTGCCTGCGCGGGTCCCGGGTCGTCGCGCACGGTTGCCCGATGGTCGGGGATGTCCGGCGCCGCAGCGCCCGGCGAGGCACCGCCCGGTGACGCAGCGCCAGGCGACGCACCGCCCGGCGACGGCGACGGCGCGGTCGACCGGACCACCACGGCCATGACGACTATCCGGGCGCACTCGTCGGCCTCGGCGGGCGACAAGCCCGCGGCACGGCCCTGGGCCAGGGCCCAGTCCGTCAGTTCCTGCCTGGTCACGTCGGACAGTTCCGGGACGGGAGAGGTCAGTGCCGCGCGCCGGCCCTCGGCCGCCTCGCGGTTCTGCCGTCGGCGCCACCACCGGGTGATCCGGGTGCCGCCCGCCCGGATGTGGCCGGAGGCGAGGTCGGCGAGTATCTGCGAGACCACCGCCACCAGCACCGGCAGCAGTACGGCTGTCTCGATGCCGATGCCCAGAGGGTCCCCCGCCGACCGGTGCAGAGGTTGCGGCGGATACGGCCTGGCGGCGTAGGCCCGGCACGTCGCGTCGAGTTTCTCCAGCTCGGCCGGTGCGAGGCTGCCGACCACGTCACGCAGGACGTCCTGGCCTGTGCGCTGCTGCATGGGTACCTCCCGTAGGGCGTGAAGACATAGAGACATGGAGACATGGAGCCGTGCGGACTCGACGCCGCGAGAACACTCAGGCCTCACGGGCACGGGGACATGAGGCGCACCGACGGCGTCCCGCGCCTCACGCCCCGTCGGCCGTCGGCCGTCGGACTCAGTTCCCGCGCGAGCGGACTCAGTTCCTGCGCGGCCGTCGGATCGCCACGAGCGCCACAGCACCGGCGGACACGAGCACCGCCGCACCCGCGACGACGACCAGTCCGGGCGTGCCGCTCTCCGCGAGCTGTTCCCCTCCGCCGCTGCCACCGGACAGCGACGACGGGGCCGGGGCGACGGACGTGGGGGACGGGGACGGCTCTGCGGAGACGGAGGCCGAGGCGGAGGCACCGTCACTGGGCGTCGCCGACTCGCTCGGTGAGGCGCTGACCGAGCTGGTGTCCGTGGCGCTCGGCGAAGCCGTGGCCGTCGCTTCGGGCACCACCGAGTAGGACGCCTTGCCGTCCATGAGGAGCACCGGGTCGACCTGCGGGATGGGCTGGACGAGGCCCTGGGTGACGAACTGGAGGGTGGTCGACGTCGGTACCGCGCGAGCGAGCGAGATACGCAGTCCGATCCGCAGGGTCTCGCCCGCCGGGAGGGTCCCCACGGACGGCAGTCCGTCCTCCGTGCTGAGGTGACCGGAGAGCGCGGTGGCGCCAGGCGTCAGTTCCACCGCCCGCCACACGGACGCCGTCGCGTCGAACCACTCCACCGTGACCTGGTCGGCCGTCAGCGGCGTGGCCGGCGGTGCGAGGCGGACGCCCACGGCGACGATGAAGCTGTCCGTGACGTCGGTGCCCAGTGCGTTGTGGAACAGCGCGTTGACACTCAGTGGCTGTCCGCCGGGCACCAATTCCCCCGAGTCGGGCGCCAGTTCGGCGTAGGGCGCGGTCGGATCCGCGGCGTGTGCCGGCGTCGTGGTCGGCATCCAGGAAAGAAGAAGAGCGGCGCAGCCCAACAGGGCCGCAAAGAACCATCGACGGCGCACAACAACCAGCTCCCCCTGCGACGCGCGCCCCCAGCGCGCTTCCTGGCGTGACACTGGGAAGCTTAAAGTATCAACTGCCGGAAATGGGCCGAGATTCGTATTCGATCAAAAAAGGAGGGAGCCAATCAATTGATCTACTAATGCGCCCATATGGCTTTGTGATTCATATGCCCGGTGGGTAGCGTGCCGAGTGGCTTGGAGTCCCCACGCGGCACAGGTCGGGTCAGATGCCGAACGGAGCGGCGTAGTGGACCGTGCCCCTCGGGAGGGGATGGTCGGCGTCGAGGCTGAGTGCCATGAGGGCCTCGTCAGGGACGTCGATGGTCAGGCCGATGCCGTGGCCGGAGGCACGAGTGAATCCGAACCGCGGGTAGTAGGCCGGATGCCCCAGGACGACCACATGGTGCTCACCCAGTGACCTCGCGGCAGCCAGGGCCGCGCGTACGGCCGCGCTGCCCGCACCGGTCCGCTGCCACTTCGGGCGTACGGCGCACGGAGCCAGGCACAGTGCCGGCGTGCTGTCGATGTGGCAGCGGGTCAGCAGGGCGTGACCCACCGGTCGGCCGTCCTCGTCCGCGGCGATCAGCGAGAGCCCCTCGATCCATGCGGCCGGGTCGGCACGCAGCGCGTCAACGAGGTCCGCCTCCTCAGGGGTGGGAAAGGCGGCGAGGTTGATTTCCCGGACGGCGGAGATGTCGGCGACGGTTTCGGCGCGTGTGATCCAGGTGTTGCCCATGACGGTGAAGTTCCGTTTCAGGAGATGTTCGTGGGGGTGCCCGCGAGCTCACGCTCTCAGCGAGTCAGCTCCTGATCAGCACGAACACATCAACCCTAACACCGCCCCCAGCACCCGGTGGCCAATATGCCCACCTCATGGTGTGCCGCTGCCTTCACCCGGGTGCGGGGCAAACATCTTCCGTACTATCACTGCTACAACCATGTGCGGCAGTAACTGCTACCGCCCGCACGACACCAGGCAGAAAAGCACACACGTTAGATTTCGCATACGCCACGGGCCTACCACCCGTCGGCCATGACACCCAGAAAGGGTGTGAGGACCTTGTCCGAAACCACTGCCGAAACCACCGAGTTGACTTCGCAGTACAGCGCGCAGGTGGCCGGCGACCTCGATCGCAACGTCAAGGAGCAGGAACGCCTCAGCGGTGAAATCGAGGCGCTCCAGGCGCAGTTGACCGCCCTGCGCCATGACCACACGGTCCTGGTGAACATTCAGCAGGCACTCGGCGTCCCGGCACCCGCGGCGCCCTCGGCCGAACCCGCCGCGACGGTGCCCGCACCTCGCAAGACCAGGAAGTCGGCGGCCACTTCGACCGCGGCCAAGCAGGCGAAGGCGAAGAAGCCCGCTGCGTCCACCCGGAAGCGGTCGGACAAGAAGAGCCCCGCCAAGGCCCCGGCGACGTCGCCGACTTCGCCCACCCTCGTCGAGCTCGTGCGCGCACATCTGGAGGCCCAGGGCGAACCCCGCTCCGCCGCCGAGATCACCACCGCGCTGGGACAGCAGCACCCCGAGCGCAACGTCAAGACCACCGTCGTGCGCACGACGCTCGAGGGGCTGGTGGCCAGGAACCAGGCCCAGCGCAGCAAGCAGGGCTCGTCCGTCTTCTACACCACCCCCGAGGCGGCCGGGCCCGCGGCACAGGCCGAGGAACTCGCCCAGCAGGGCGAGTGACCTGACCCCCAAGGGCTGTCGGCACATCGGGGCGCACCCGACGTGATCGCGCGGCCGTAGGAAGTGCCCCTTCGCCACCGCCCCGCCCCCGCGGCATTCGGCTGCGGGGCGGCAGGCGCACCCTTCGGGTCACATACGCGAACGCCCTAGTCGAGGTCCACTCCTGCGGGCGATCCCTCAAATCTGCGCGACCTCTTGCCTCAGTCGCTCCCCGACCCTACGCTCACCCGACCTTGCACGTGAATTCTGTTCACATAGCTGAATGGAGAGGGTGTGGGTAGAAGATCTCCGGCGACTGTCGCCCTGCTCATGATCGCCGCGCTCGTCGCCGCGGTCGTCCCGGCAGCGAACGCACAGGCAGCGCCCAAGACGCCCAGAACCACAGTCCTCGACGGCGCCCGGCTCAGGCAGGCGAAGGTCGAGCTGCAACACGGCAGTCCCGAAATCCGCCGGACAGTGGCACAACTGACGCGCCGCGCCGACGGATGGCTGAACCAGGGGCCGTGGACGGTCGTGGACAAACCACGTCCCGCGCCCAGCGGCGACGTACACGACTACCTCAGCCAGGCCCCCTACTGGTGGCCCACACAACCGCCGTCCGCCGAGAACCCGTGGGGCTGCCCCTACGTCCAGCGTGACGGCGAACGGAACCCCGAGGTCGACTCGGGCACCGACCGCCAGGACGTGGAGAAGGTCTTCGACTCGACCTACGAGCTGACCCTCGCCTGGTACTACACCGGCCGCCGCCAGTACGCCGAGAAGGCCACGCAGGTCCTGCGCACCTGGTTCCTGGACCCGGCCACCCGGATGAACCCGCACCTCGATCATGCCCAGTTCATCCCCTGCAGGTACGACGGCCGGGCGATCGGCATCATCGACTTCTCGCAGTCGTACACCAGCGTCGTCGACGCCCTGGCGATCCTGGACACCGGCGCACCGGGCTGGACCCAGCGCGACCGCGCCGGCATGCGGCGCTGGAACACCGACTTCCTGACCTGGCTGACCACCAGCCCCTTCGGCGAGCAGGAGGCCGCGGCCACCAACAACCACGGCACCTTCTACGACATGCTGGTCGCCGCCCTGGCCCACGCCACCGGCGACGCGGACCTGGCACGCAGGACGGTGCGGGAAGCGGCCGGCAAGCGGATCGATCCCCAGATCGCCGCCGACGGCAGTCAGCCCCAGGAACTGGCCCGCACCAGAAGCTGGCACTACTCCACCTTCACCCTCGTCGCCTACACCCGTCTCGCCGCGATCGGCCGCCATGTCGGCGTGGACCTGTGGGCCCACCACGGCCCGGACGGCCAGAGCCTGGCCAAGGCCGTGCACCATCTGCTGCCGGCCGCGACCGGCGCGGCCGACTGGCCCTACCCGGAGCTGGAGTTCCACCGCTACGCGGCGAGCGACGTCGTCCGCGCGGCCGCGGACGCCGGTGACCGGGCAGCCGCCCGCGCCGTCCCGCTGCTGGAGCCACCGCCGCAAGGAGACCTCTGGCCCGTGCGGCCGGCCGCTGAACAACTCGACTCGATAGCCGGCTGACCCAGCAGCCCGTCGTCCGGCTCACGAGGCCGGCCCGAGGACCAGCGCCCTGCCGGCTCAGCCTTCGCGTACCACTCCCCCACCGGAAAGGCACCCTCATGCGAATGCACTCCCGCGCGCTGTTCACCGTGTTGCTCACCGCAGCCGTCACCACCGGTGGCGGCCTGGCGGTGACGCCGGCCCAAGCCCGTGGCAGCGCCCCCGCGGCGACCATCGACGTCTCCACCGCGGCGCAGCTCAAGTCGGCCCTCACCGCCGCCGCCCCGGGTGACACCGTCCGGCTCGCCGACGGCACCTACACCGGCAACTTCAAGGCGACCAAGGCCGCGACCTCCGGCTCGCGCATCACCCTCACCGGCTCGTCCCGGGCCGTCCTGACCGCGAGTGGCGGTTACGGCCTGCACCTCAACGGCGCCTCCTACTGGACCGTCAGCGGCCTGACCGTGCGCGGCGGACAGAAGGGCATCATGATCGACTCCGCCCGAGGCGTCGTGGTGGACGGGGTCACCGTGCACGACCTCGACATGGAGGGCGTCCACTTCCGCAACTCCAGCACCGACGGCGTGATCAGGAACTCCAGGATCCACGACACCGGGCACGACGGCCGGGGGATGGGCGAGGGCGTCTACGTCGGATCGGCGAACACCCTGTCCGACAGGAGCGACAACATACAGATCATCGACAACACGATCGGACCCGACGTCGGCGGCGAGAACATCGACATCAAGGAAGGCACCACCGGCGCGCGCATCGTGGGCAACACCTTCGACGGCAACGGTCTCACCGGCGCCAACTACGACGACTCGTGGGTGGACGTGAAGGGCAACAACGTCCTCGTCGAGAACAACACCGGCAGGAACACCACGAACGACGGCTACCAGACCCACACCCAGCAGTCCGGCTGGGGCTGCGGCACGGTCTTCCGCAACAACCGCTCCACGCTCACGGGAGCGAGCGGCTCCACCCGGCTGGCCGTCAACGTCACGAACAACAGCTCCAGTTGCCGTACGACGGTGTACAGCAGCAACACCGTCACGGGCGGCAGGGGTCTCACCAACATCACCGTGACGCCGTAGGCCAGGAGGGCCCGCGCGGCTGCCGGCCCCGAGCCCAACTCATCGGCGCCCTTTATGAATTGGACTGTACCAAGCACTTGACAGGAGTTTTCGGTCACTTCTTAAATCACGGTGTGAAGTAAGCAGTCCGATCTGACTCCCCCTCCCCCACCATCGCAGCCGCCGCGCCATCCCACAGCCCCCACATCACGGCCCGCCCGTCACAGCCACGCCACCCCGATGGCTCATGCCGTCCCGATGGCCGGTGACCGGTCCGGTCTTGAGTGGGGGCCGCAGGAGTCCGTACCGGTTGGATGACGGCAGAACAGGACAGTGACCCATGACCACGACACTCCTCCGCGGGCACGCGCGGCGCGCCGGGCTCGGTACCGCGGTTGTCGCCGCCCTCCTGGCAGGTTTGAACTCCTCCCCGGCAGGCGCCGCCGTGGCGGCCACCGGACAGATCACCGGACTCGGCGGCAAGTGCGTGGACGTCGCGGGCGCCGCGACGACCAACGGCACGGCCGTACAGCTCTACGACTGCAACGGCACCACCGCGCAGCAGTGGACCGTCGGCGACGACGGCACCATCCGCGCGCTCGGCAAGTGTCTGGACGTCGCCTCGGCCGGCACCGCCAACGGCACCCGCGTCCAGCTGTGGGACTGCAACGGCAGCGCCGCCCAGCAGTGGACGGTCACCGCTGCCCGCGACATCGTCAACCCGCAGGCCGACAAGTGCCTGGACGCGACCGGCAGCAGCTCGGCCAACGGAACCCGGCTGCAGATCTGGACCTGCACCGGCGCCGCCAACCAGAAGTGGACCGCGCCCAGCGGCGGCGGCAATCCCTCGCCCGGACCCGGCGCGATGGCCGTGGCCCCGTACCTCTACAACGGCTGGGGCAGCCCGCCGAGCCCCACGACCGTGATGAACGCGACCGGCGTGAAGTGGTTCACCCTCGCCTTCGTCCTCAGCAACGGCTACTGCAACCCGCAGTGGGACGGCAACCGGCCCTTGACCGGCGGCGTCGACCAGCAGACCATCAACACCGTCCGTGGCGCCGGGGGCGACGTCATCCCGTCCTTCGGCGGATGGAGCGGCAACAAGCTGGAGAGCTCCTGCGGCAGTGCGGGCGAGCTGGCCGCGGCCTACCAGAAGGTCATCAACGCCTACGGTCTCAAGGCGATCGACATCGACATCGAGGCGGCGGCGTACGACAGCCCGGTCGTGCAGCAGCGCACGGTCGACGCCCTCAAGACGGTCAAGGCCAACAACCCGGGGATCAAGGTCTACGTCACCTTCGGCACCGGGCAGAACGGGCCCGACAGCAGCCTGATCAGCAAGGCGGCCGCGTCCGGGCTGACCGTCGACAGCTGGACGATCATGCCGTTCAACTTCGGTGGCGCCGGCCAGAACATGGGCCAGCTCACGGTCCGCGCGGCCGAGGGCCTCAAGACGGCGGTCAAGAACGCCTACGGCTACAGCGACGACCAGGCCTACCGGCACACCGGCATCTCGTCGATGAACGGCATCACCGACAACAGCGAGACGGTGACGGTGAACGACTTCCGCACCATCCTCGCCTACGCCCAGCAGCGGCACCTGGCCCGGCTGACCTTCTGGTCGGTCAACCGCGACCGGCCCTGCACCGGTGGTGGCGCCGACACCTGCTCGGGCGTCTCCCAGCAGCCGTGGGACTTCACCCGCGTCTTCGCCCAGTACAACGGCTGACCGCACAGCCGCTGTTCGCACCACACCCGACCGCCCGACGGGTCGACCGCGCAGCGGCCGACCCGCATCCTCCCCGCTTTCGTCCCCCGTCCCCCACCCGAGCCGCCCCCCGGCGGCACAGGAAGTAGACACGATGCTTCGCTCCTCGCGACCACCCGTCCGTGGCCGCTCCAGCGGCTCTCCCCTGAGCCGCGCCCGTCGCCCGTGGACCACCGTCCTCGCGGCCGCCGCCACCGCGGCCTCCGTCCTCACCGCCGTCCAGCCGGCCCAGGCCGCCGCCACGAGGGCCGACGCGCCGTCGGACTCGGCGGCGGTGGCCGCCCTGCCGACGAGCTGGGCGACCGTGGTGAACAGCGGCAGCGGCAAGTGCCTGGACGCCCGGGCGGCCGGGACGGTCAACGGCACGGCCGTACAGCAGTACGCGTGCAACAACACCACGGCGCAGCAGTGGAGTTTCACCCCGACCAGCGACGGCTACGTGCGGATCGGCAACCGTAACGACGCCCAGCAGGTGGTGGACGTGAGCAACGTGTCCACCGCCGACAACGCGGCCGTGCACCTGTGGACGTACGGCGGTGGCAACAACCAGCAGTGGCAGGCCGTCGACGAGGGCGGCGGCGCCTACCACTTCGTCAACCGGAACAGCGGCAAGTGCCTGGACGTCCCGTCCGCCTCGACGGCCGACGGTGTGCAGCTGGTGCAGTACGCCTGCAACGGTTCGGCGGCGCAGCGCTTCCAGGTCACGCCCGTGAGCACCGCACCCGGAGACGTCGACCTCGGTCCCAACGTGGCCGTCTTCGACCCGTCGATGCCGTCGTCGACGATCCAGAGCCGGCTGGACTCCATCTTCCGGCAGCAGGAGACCAACCAGTTCGGCTCGCAGCGCCACGCGGTCCTGTTCAAGCCGGGCACCTACAGCAACGACGTCAACGTCGGCTTCTACACCCAGGTCCTGGGCCTGGGCCAGTCCCCCGACTCGGTGACGATCAACGGTGCCGTGCATGTGGAGGCGGACTGGTTCCCGCCGCAGAACGCCACGCACAACTTCTGGCGCGGCGCCGAGAACCTCTCCGTGAACCCGACCGGCGGCACGGACCGCTGGGCGGTGTCGCAGGCCTCCGCGTACCGGCGCATGCATGTGCGCGGCAACCTGGAACTCAGTGACGGCGGCTGGTCCAGCGGCGGGTTCATGGCCGACTCGAAGATCGACGGGCAGGTCCGCTCCGGCACCCAGCAGCAGTGGCTGACCCGCAACTCCCAGCTCGGCAGCTGGACCGGCTCCAACTGGAACATGGTCTTCGTCGGCAGCCAGGGCGCACCGGGCAACACGTTCCCCAACCCGCCCTACACCACGGTCAACCAGACCCCGACCGTGCGGGAGAAGCCCTTCCTGTACGTCGACGGCGCGGGCGCCTACCGGGTGTTCGTCCCCGCCCTGCGGACCAACTCGTCGGCCACCACGTGGGCGAACGGCAACGCGGCCGGCACCTCGCTCGGCATGGACCAGTTCTACGTCGTCAAGCCCGGCGCCACCGCCGCGCAGATCAACGCCGCCCTCGCCGAGGGCAAGAACCTGCTGGTCACGCCTGGCGTCTATCACCTGAACCAGACACTGCGGGTGACCCGGCCCGACACCGTGGTCCTCGGCCTGGGTCTCGCCACCTTCATCCCGGACAACGGCATCACGGCCATGACGGTCGCCGACGTCGACGGCGTGAAGATAGCGGGCGTCCTGTTCGACGCCGGTACGGCCAACTCGCAGACGCTGGTTGAGGTCGGCCCCTCCGGCGCCTCGGCCGGCCACGCGGCCAACCCCACCTCCCTGCACGACGTGTACTTCCGCGTCGGCGGCGCCGCCGTGGGCAAGGCGACCACCAGCCTCGTCGTCAACAGCGACAACGTCATCGGCGACCACATGTGGATCTGGCGCGGGGACCACGGCACCGGTATCGGCTGGAACACCAACACCGGTGACACCGGCCTCATCGTCAACGGCGACAACGTGACGATGTACGGCCTGTTCGTCGAGCACTACCAGAAGCATCAGACCATCTGGAACGGCAACGGCGGACGGACGTACTTCTACCAGAACGAGATGCCCTACGACCCGCCCAACCAGGCCGCCTGGATGAACGGCTCAACGCAGGGCTACGCCGCCTACAAGGTCGCCGACTCCGTCACCAGCCACCAGGCGTACGGACTCGGCAGCTACTGCTTCTTCAACGTCAACCCGGGCGTCACCGCCGAGCGCGCCTTCGAGGTGCCCAACAACCCCAACGTCCGCTTCCAGAACATGGTGACCGTGTCACTGGGTGGCACCGGCACCATCCGGCATGTCATCAACGACCGGGGCGGGCCGTCCAACTCGTCCAGCAACGTCGCGAACCTGGTGAGCTACCCGTGAGGCGGCTCGCAGCCAGGCTGCTGACACTGCTGGCCGTGCTGCTGGGGCTGACCGCCCCGGCCCACGTCGGGAACCCGGCCTCCGCCGCGCCCCAGGCGCCCGCCTTCAAGGTGATCGCCTTCTACAACGGCACCTGGGACGCCGCGCACATCGACTTCGTCAAGGAAGCCAACGCGTGGTTCCCGCAGGCCGCGGCCCAGAACAACTTCACCTACACCGCCACCACCGACTGGAACCTCCTGGCGAACGGCGGGGTGGACGCGTACCAGGTCGTCCTGTTCCTGGACGACGCGCCCCAGACCGCCGCGCAACGGGCCGGCTTCGAACGGTACATGCGGGCCGGCGGCGGCTGGCTGGGCTTCCATGTCTCGGCCTTCACCACCAACGCCGGGGCCTGGCCCTGGTACTACAACTCCTTCCTCGGCAGCGGAAACTTCAGGTCGAACACCTGGGGTCCCACGACGGCGGTCCTGCGCACCGAGGACCGTACGCACCCCTCGACGGCAGCGCTGCCGACGACGTTCACCTCAGCGGTCAGTGAGTGGTACAGCTGGTCCAACGACCTGCGCAACAGGTCCGACATCAAGATCCTGGCGTCGGTCGACCCGTCCAGCTTCCCGCTGGGCACCGACCCGAACCAGTCGTGGTACAGCGGCTACTACCCGATCCTGTGGACCAACACCCAGTACCGGATGCTGTACGCGAACTTCGGGCACAACGCCATGAACTACGAGACCAACACACGGCTCTCCTCGACGTTCGCCAGTGCCACCCAGAACCGCTTCCTCATCGACGGTCTCAAGTGGCTCGGCGGAGCGGGCGAGGACCCCACGCCACCGACCGACCCGATCTCCGAGACGGCGTGGTACTCGGTCGCGGGCGGAGCCGACGGAGCCTGCGTCGACGCCAGAGCGGCGGCCACCGCCAACGGCACACCCATCCAGCAGTACACCTGCAACGGGACGCCGGCCCAGCAGTTCCAGTTCCGCGCCACCGACAGCGGCTACAGCCGGATCGCGATCCGGGGCAACCCGCAGCAGGTCATCGACGTCACCGGCGTCTCCACCGCCGACAACGCACCGCTTCAGCTGTGGTCGTACGGCGCCGGTGGGAACCAGCAGTGGCGACCGGTGCGGGAGGCATCGGGCAGCTACCACTTCATCGCCCGTCACAGCGGTAAATGCCTCAGCTCCACGGGCAGTTCGGCCAACGGCGTGCAGTTGGTGCAGCGACCCTGCGACAACTCCGCGGCGCAGAGCTTCCGCCTGAACGCGCAACCCTGACCCGCGGGTCCCCCGAGCGGTCCCACGGCCCCCTGTCGCCCCCTCCGGGCGGGAGGGGGCCCTGCGTTCGGGGGCCGAGGTGCCCGGGAATAGCCGCGCGCCGGCGCCGCGTTGCCACGAGCGTGACGACGAACACGCCGCGGCCCGAGGTGCTGCGATACACCGCCTTCTCCAGCGCCCCCGACGGCGGGAACCCCGCCGGTGTCGTTCTGGACGCGGGCGGCCTGGACGACAGCGACATGCTGGCCATCGCCGCCGACCTCGGATACTCGGAGTCCGCGTTCCTGACCGCGCCGCCGCGGGGCCTAGGCGGCCAGGAGGGGCGGGCGTACAGCATCCGCTACTTCAGTCCCAGGGCCGAGGTGCCGTTCTGCGGGCACGCCACCGTCGCGACCGCCGTCGCCCTCGCCGAGCGGACCGGCCCGGGGGAACTCGTGTTCGCCACGCGCGCCGGCACCGTACCGGTGGAGGTGACCGAAGAGGGCGGAACGGTCAGGGCCACGCTCACCAGCGTCGAGCCGCACATCGAGGAGATCGCCGACGCCGACCTCACGGAGGCGCTCGCCGCGCTCGGCTGGCCGGCCGCCGATCTCGATCCGGCCTTCCCGCCGCGGATCGCGTTCGCCGGTGCCCGCCATCTGGTGCTCGCGGCGGCGACACGCGCACGCCTCGCCGATCTCGCGTACGACTTCGCGCGCCTCGAAGCCCTCATGCACCGCCTGGACCTGACCACGCTTCAGTTGGTGTGGCGGGAGTCGGCCACCGTCTTCCATGTCCGTGACCCGTTCCCCGTCGGCGGCGTCGTCGAGGACCCGGCGACCGGCGCCGCGGCCGCCGCCTTCGGCGCGTACGTCCGTGAACTCGGCCTGGTGCCCGAGGACGCCGTCCTCACCCTGCACCAGGGCGAGGACCTGGGCCGCCCCGGCGAACTCACGGTGACGCTGCGCGCGGGTGACTCTCGGGTCCGTGTCGGCGGCGCGGGAACGCGCATCGGCTGAGGCTCACGGCATCCGCGCGGCCGGCGCGAACAGGCCCTCCGGGTCGTACGCGGCGCGGATGCCCGCGAGCCGCTCCTCGTGCGAGCCGAAGACCGCGCCACGCAACTGGCTCGCGTCCTCGCCGAGCCCGGCGAAGTTGACATATGTCCCGCCGCTCGAGAACGGCTTCATCGCATCCCACGCCGAACGCGCCCACTCGATCGCGGCCTCGTCCATCGCCGGGTCCTGCCAGCCCGCGTCGATGCTCACGTTGAAGCGCGCGGACCGGTGCGCGAACGCGCTGTCGTCGGGGCCCACGTGCGCCACGGCGCCGCCGAGGGTGCGCACGACGACGAGGCTCTCCGGCGTCGGCCGCCGGGAGTCCCAGTCCAGCAGTGTCCGGATGGCCTCGTCGTTCAGCTCGTCCATGAAGTGCGACTTCATGAAGTAGCGCTCGCCGTCCGGGAACCGCCAGGTGTTCGCGCACTGCAGCGCGACGTAGGGCACCGTCGCGCTCAGGTCCAGGAGCACCGGGCCCAGTTCGCGCTGGGGTGCGAGCGCGGCGAGGGCACCGTCGTCCGGCGGGCCCCCGTAGACGGAGCCGATGATGACGCACTTCGCCCTGTGCAGTTCCCGCGGTATGCCGGGGGCGGCGGGCACGCTCCAGAGCAGCAGTTCCGGCGTGACCGTCTCGGGCGCGCAGCTCGTCGCGTCCCGCCAGGCCCGCACCACCGCCTCGGCGTGCTCGTACGGGTGGAGCATCACCACCGTGGCCACATCGGGGCCGAGGGAATGGAGGCCGAACTCGAAGGACGTGACGACGCCGATGCCCCGGCCGCCGCCGCGCGCCGCCCAGTACAGGTCGGGCTCCTGCTCCCGGTTCACCGTGCGCACGACGCCGTCCGCGGTGACGATCTCCAGCGAGCGGACGCTGTCGCAGCTCAGGCCGAACGTCCGCATCACGAACCCGAAGCCGCCGCCGAGCGTGAGACCCGCGATCCCGGTCGCCGAGATCTCCCCGCCCGGCGTGGCCAGAGCATGCAGTTGGGTCTCCCGGTCCAGTTCGCCCCACGTCACGCCGGCCTGGGCGCGCGCCGCACGGGCCGCGGGGTCGACGTGCACGCCCTTCATCCGCGACAGGTCGATCACGAGCCCGTCGTCGCACAGTGCGCTGCCCGCCACCTGGTGGCCGCCACCGCGGATGCTGACGACGGGACGGTGCTCCCGCGCGACCCGCACCGCCTCGAGGACGTCCGCCGTGCCGGAGCAACGGGCGACGACCGCGGGGCGGCGGTCGATCAGCCCGTTCCAGACGGTGCGCGCCTCGTCGTAGGCGGGATGCGCGCGGTCGATCACCTCACCCTGAAGCGAGGAGCGAAGCTCGTCGGCAATCGCCCGCTCCGCGGCAGTCGTCGAGGGGGAAGTCCGCTCGTCCGGCATCGGCGTCACCTCTCCCGGTGCGCGCTGCTGTCCGTCCTTCCACGGTAGGCCTGAGCGCTGGGAGCCGCACGACCGCCGCAAAACCAGGTGCTATGGCCATGTCCGAGCACTTGACGTGGTGAGGCCGGCTCAGCCTGTCTCCGGTCGGCGCACGGAGGCCGTCGGCGGCCGTTCGCGCAGGGCGCCGTAGGCCAGGAAGTAGGCGGGTACGCGGTTCAGCCAGCGTGATGTGGTGATCAGTTCGGCGATGTGTTGTGCGCGCTGAGGGTCGCCGAAGGGCGGGCGGCCCTGCAGGACCGGTTCGATGACGTTGGCGTGGGCGACGCGCTGCATGCGCTGGGTGACGGCCGTGGTCAGCCGGCGGCGACGCTGGATTCGGCGTACGGCCGCCGAAAGGCCGGAGGTTTCGCCGCTCAGCGGGCCGACGAGGTGGCGGGCTGCTGCCACCGCGTCCTGGACGGCGAGGTTGATGCCGATGCCGAAGACCGGCGACATGGCGTGTGCCGCGTCCCCGATGCAGAGGAGGCCCGGCCGGTGCCAGCGCCCGAGCCGTTCGAGCCGTACGTCGAGCAGCTTCACGTCGTCCCACGAGGCGAGGGTGTGCGTCCGGTCCGCGAGCCACGGGACGGCGGCCCCGTAGGAGTCCCGGAAGCGGTCGAGGCCCTCCGCGCGCAGCCGTGCGTCGCTGCCCTTGGGGATCAGCGCGGCGCACTGCCAGTAGTCCCCGCGGTCGATCATGGCGCTGAGGAACCGGTCGCCGACGCCGCCCACGAGCCCGTGCGGATCGCCCTCGCGCCGCGGCAGCCGGAACCACCAGGCGTCCATCGGGCAGCGGAACGTGCGCAGGTCCAGTTCGGGGAGCGAGCGGGCGAGCGAGCCGCGGCCGTCGCAGGCCACCGTGAGGGTGGCCCGCAGTTCGCCGGTGCGGCCGTCGGACGTGCGGTAGGAGACGCCGGTGACGCGGCCGCGTTCCCTGAGGAAGGAGGTCGCCTCGGTGTTCATGCGCAGGGTGAAGGACGGCTCGCGTCCGGCCTCGTCGGCGAGGAGGTCGAGCAGGTCCCATTGGGGCACCATCGCGATGTAGTTGTACCGGCGTCGCAGCGCGCCGATGTTCCCCACGGTGACCAGCGTCCCGTCGGGGCCGAGCGGCAGCTGGACCGTCGTGACCCTGCGCTGGGGCAGACGGGCGAACCGTTCGCCGAGGCCGAGCTCCTCCAGGAGTGTGAGGGTGGTCGGATGGACGGTGTCGCCGCGGAAGTCACGCAGGAAGTCGCCGTGCTTCTCCAGGACCGTCACCTCCACCCCGGCGCGGGCGAGGAGCAGCGCGAGGACCATTCCGGCGGGCCCGCCGCCCACCACGCAGCACGTGGTCCGCTCCGCCGTCCGCAGGCCGTCCCTCGTGTCCATCGCGCTCCGTCCCTTCGTCCGCACCGCTGATGAGTCACACTGGTATACATACCCACAAGTAGCCGCAAAACCGTCACGCAGGGTCGCTATGCGTAGTTGCTATGTGTGTTTCCACACGTGGTGGCCGCATGCCCGGGAGGCACGATGAGCCAGAGTCGGCAGCCGGTCCTTCTCCCCTACTCCGATCCGGCCTTCGTGGCCGACCCCTTTCCGCTGTACCGACAGCTGCGCGAGGACGGCCCGGTCCGCCGCGCGGTCATCGCGGGTGGCGTGCACGCCTGGCTGGTCACCCGCTACGAGGATGGGCTCGCGGCCCTGTCCGACCCGAGACTGAGCAGCGACATCCGTGACGCGTCGGACCGTCGCCTGATGGACCAGCTGCCCGAGTTCGAGCGCGAATCGATGATGAGCAACATGCTGCGCTCCGATCCGCCCGACCACACCCGGCTGCGCCGCCTGGTCTCGAAGGCGTTCACGGCGCGCCGGGTCGCCGAGCTGCGGCCCCGGATCCAGGAGATCGCGGACCGGCTGCTCGACGAGGTGGTGCCGGCGGGCCGGGCCGAACTCGTCGCGGAGTTCGCGCTGCCCCTGCCGGTCACCGTGATCAGCGAGCTGCTCGGCGTGCCGGTGGACGACCGGTACGACTTCCAGCGGTGGACCGACGACATGCTGCTGCGCGGGGAGCAGATGCCGGACCCGGTGGTCGTGAACGAGGCGTGGCAGAAGATGCGCGCGTACCTCACACACCTGCTGGACACCAAGCGCGCACGGCCCGAGGACGATCTCCTCAGCGCCCTGATCAGCGCCCGTGACGAACAGCAGCGGCTGAGCGAGGACGAACTGATCTCGATGACGTTCCTGCTGCTGGTGGCGGGGTACATCACGACGGTCAACCTGATCGGCGGCGGCATCGCCGCGCTCCTCGCCCACCCCGACCAGCTGGAGCTGCTGCGCGGCGACCCCGGTCTGCTGCCCGGCGCGATCGAGGAGTTCCTCCGCTACGACGGTCCGGTCAGCCCGGGCATCGCGCGGTTCGCGCGCGAGGACGTCGAGATCGCGGGCGTGAGCGTCCCGCGCGGCGCGACCGTGCTGATCGCGTCCGCGATCGCCGACCGCGATCCGGCGCGCTACGCCGACCCCGACCGGCTGGACGTCGCCCGGCGCGACATCGGCCATCTGGCGTTCGGGCACGGCATCCACTACTGCCTGGGCGCCCCGCTCGCCCGCCTGGAGGGTGAGATCGCGATCGGCGCGGCCCTGCGCCGCCTCCCGGACCTGGCCCTGGCGGTACCGCCCACCGAACTGACCTGGCGCCCCGGCGGCCTGCGCGGCCCGGTAGGCCTGCCCGTCACGTTCACCGCGAGCTGAGTCCGCGTTGGGGGGAGACACAGGCGACACAACACACGAGCCCACCCCGCGTCCGGGGTGGGCTCGTGTCTCTGAGCGCCGGGCAGGCCTTGCACCTGCATCTCCCCGCAGGAAGCGGGGCGTCTTTCCTTGGACCACCAACGCGCGAACGGCTGCTCGAAGTTCGGGCGACCAGTTCGAGATCAGTATAGGGCACGCCACGGACCATCCGTGACCGCAGGCGCCCGACCGGAGTCGGGCACCTGTTCCGGAGGGCTAGAAGAAGCCCAGCTTCTGGGGCGAGTAGGACACCAGCAGGTTCTTCGTCTGCTGGTAGTGGTCCAGCATCATCTTGTGTGTCTCGCGGCCGATTCCGGACTGCTTGTAGCCGCCGAAGGCCGCGTGTGCGGGGTAGGCGTGGTAGCAGTTCGTCCAGACGCGGCCCGCCTGGATGGCACGGCCGGCGCGGTAAGCCATGTTGATGTCGCGGGTCCACACGCCCGCGCCGAGGCCGTACGAGGTGTCGTTGGCGATCTTGATCGCGTCGTCGAAGTCGTCGAAGGACGCCACCGAGACGACCGGGCCGAAGATCTCCTCCTGGAAGACCCGCATGCGGTTGTCGCCCTCGAAGATCGTGGGCCGTACGTAGTAGCCGCCCTTCAAGTCGCCGTCGTAGTCGGCGCGTTCGCCGCCCGTGAGGACCTTGGCGCCCTCCTGCCTGCCGATGTCGATGTAGGACAGGATCTTGCTCAGCTGCTCGCTGGACGCCTGGGCGCCGATCATCGTGTCGGTGTCGAGCGGGTGTCCGGGCTTGATCAGCTCGGTGCGGGCGACGGCCGCGGCCAGGAAGTCGGGGTAGTTGCCGCGCTGGATCAGGCCGCGGGACGGGCAGGTGCACACCTCGCCCTGGTTCAGCGCGAACATCGTGAACCCTTCGAGGGCCTTGTCGCGCAGCTCGTCGTCCTTGTCCCACACGTCGTCGAAGAAGATGTTCGGCGACTTGCCACCCAGCTCCAGCGTGACCGGCTTCAGGTTCTCCGCCGCGTACTGCAGGATCAGGCGGCCCGTGGACGTCTCGCCGGTGAAGGCGACCTTCGCCACCCGCGGACTGGAGGCGAGCGGCTTTCCGGCCTCGGGGCCGAATCCGTTGACGATGTTCAGCACGCCCGGCGGGAGCAGGTCGGAGACGAGGCTCAGCCAGTAGTGGATGGAGACCGGGGTCTGTTCGGCCGGCTTGAGGACGACGGCGTTGCCCGCCGCCAGGGCCGGCGCGAGTTTCCAGGTCGCCATCAGGATGGGGAAGTTCCACGGAATGATCTGGGCGACGACGCCCAACGGCTCGTGGAAGTGGTAGGCGACCGTGTCGTCGTCGACCTCGCTGAGGGAGCCCTCCTGGGCGCGCACCGCGCCGGCGAAGTAGCGGAAGTGGTCGATGGCCAGCGGGATGTCGGCCGCCAGCGTCTCCCGTACCGGCTTGCCGTTCTCCCAGCTCTCCGCGACCGCCAGTGGCTCCAGGTGCGCCTCCATGCGATCGGCGATCTTCAGCAGGATGTCGGAGCGCTCGGTCGCCGATTTGCGCCCCCAGCCGGGCGCGGCCGCGTGCGCCGCGTCGAGCGCCAGCTCGACGTCCTCCGCGGTGCCGCGGGCCACCTCGGTGAAGGGCTGGCCGTTGACCGGACTCGGGTTCTCGAAGTACTGCCCCTTGACCGGGGGCACGTACTCGCCGCCGATGAAGTGGTCGTAGCGGGGCTGGTAGGAGACGATCGCGCCCTCGCTTCCGGGCGCCACGTAACGGGTCATGCGGAACTGACCTCCTTCGGCAGCGCTGCCCGCCGTTGGGCAGCTCTGCGACGGAGGGTAGGAAGGCGGAGGTTGCATCCACGTTGCGGCGGCGGGCCGTCACCCGTGCCCTCGGGCCGTCGCTACGGACGTCCCCGGCCGAACGGCACCGCCAGTTCCGACTCCATCGCGGTCAGGCGGGCCCGGATCGCGGCCGTGGGCCGGGCCGTGGCCAGCGAGTGCCACACGTCCAGGTCGTCCTCGCCCCACGGCGCGTACGCCCAGTCGGCGAGCAGGTCGGGATCCCGGCAGGCGATCAGTGCCGCGCGCAGACCGTCGGCGAGGCGGCGCCTGAGCCGTGCGACCTCCGGTGCCTGCGAGGTGGGGAGCAGCGGGCCCGCGTAGGCGGTCAGGGCCGTGGTGATCGCGCCGGCCGCCAGCCGACGTTCCACGACGGCCACGTCCGACGCGACGGGCGCCGTGAGCCGGTACGGGCGTGAGGCGAGCAGTCCGGGGCCGAGCACCTGGCGCAGCCGGGCCAGTTCCGCGCGCAGCGTCACCGGCGTCACCGACTCGTCCTCGTACAGCGCGCACAGCAGCTCGTCGCCGGTCAGTCCGTCGGGGTGACGGGAGAGGAGGACGAGGATCTCGCTGTGCCGGCGGCTGAGCCGGAGCCTGCGGCCGTCCGCCGTCAGGAGCGCCTGGTCGCGGCCCAGCGCGGCCAGTTCGAGTTCGCGGGCGCCGGGGAGGCGGGGCGTGAGCAGCGCCAGCTGGGACTCCGCCGCGCGTGCCACGGCCTGGACGAAGCCCAGGCTGTGCGGGTGCGCGAGGCCGTCCCCGCCGGTGATGTCGACGGCGCCCAGCACGCGGCCCGTGCGGGGATCGTGTACGGGGGCGGCCGCGCAGGTCCAGGGCTGTACGCGCCGGGCGAAGTGCTCGGCGGCGAAAACCTGTACGGGGCGGTTCACGGCAACGGCCGTGCCGGGCGCGTTGGTTCCCATCGCGCTCTCCGCCCACCGGGCGCCGGGCACGAAGTTCATCCGCCCCGCCTGCCGCAGCGTCGACGCGTGGCCCTCGACCCACAGCAGCCTGCCGTGCGCGTCGCACACGGCGAGCAGATGCCGGCCGTCGCAGGCGAACGTGCCCATCAGCTCCCGGAACAGCGGCATCACATGGGCCAGCGGATGCTCGGCGCGATGGACGCCGAGGTCGTTGTCGGTCAGTTCGATGTCGGCGGTGCCGTCGGGGCGGACGCCTGCCCGTGCCGACCGCCGCCACGAGTCGGCGACCACGCCCCGCACCGGCCGGGGCACCGTCCCGGCCTCGGTGAAGATCTCGTGGGCCCGGTGCAGCACCCGTACGCGCTCGGCAGGGTCGGCCCCCGGCTCCAGGGCCACCCAGGGATCGGTCAACGTAACCTCCCGCGGGGCGATGCGCTGGGGGACATCGTCGCTCGGGGGGTCCGTGGCGACAACCGTTTCGACCGGCTGAGCGGCTCACCCGACCCCCACCGCCCCGGCCGGACGTCCGCTGAGCGGACGGCTGTGACCGGATACAGCTCTTGACAGGACATCAACATCTGACTGAGCATCAGGCGCACACAGCTCCCGCACAGCTCTGGCACCACCTGATCCAGGCATCGCTCGACTCCCCCATCGACGAGAAAGTGCGGCTCCCCACATGACACATCCGAGATCCAGCCTGCCCACGACCATCTCCGGACGGCTGGCCGCCGTGGCACTCGTGGCCGTGGCGGGGCTGATCGCCGCGTCGCCGACCGCCTCCTCTGCCACGCCCGACCGGACCGGGGCGGGCACCACGGACGCCGGGACGTCGGCGGCACCCGACCTCCCGCTCGCCAATGTCAAGGCGCACCTCACGCAGTTCCAGTCGATCGCCACCGCCAACGGCGGCAACCGGGCCCACGGCCGCCCCGGCTACCGGGCCTCGATCGACTACGTGAAGGCCAAGCTCGACGCGGCCGGATTCACCACCACCGTCCAGCAGTTCACCCAGTCCGGCAGCACCGGGTACAACCTGATCGCCGACTGGCCCGGCGGGGATCCGAACCAGGTCCTGATGGCCGGCGCGCACCTCGACTCGGTCTCCTCCGGTGCCGGGATCAACGACAACGGCTCCGGCTCCGCCGCCGTGCTGGAGACGGCCCTCGCGGTCTCCCGCGCCCAGCTCCAGCCCACGAAGCACCTGCGGTTCGCCTGGTGGGGCGCCGAGGAGCTGGGGCTGGTCGGCAGCAGGTACTACGTCAACAACCTGCCGGCCGCCGACCGTGCCAAGGTCTCCGGTTACCTCAACCTCGACATGGTCGGCTCCCCGAACCCCGGCTACTTCGTCTACGACGACGACCCGGCGATCGAGAAGGTCTTCAAGGACTGGTACACGGGCATCGGTGTGGCGACCGAGATCGAGACGGAGGGCGACGGCCGCTCCGACCACGCGTCCTTCAAGAACGTCGGCATACCCGTCGGCGGTCTGTTCACCGGCGCCAGCCGTACGAAGACGGCGGCGCAGGCGGCCAAGTGGGGCGGTACCTCCGGCCAGGCCTTCGACCGGTGCTACCACTCCTCCTGCGACTCGACCACGAACATCAACGACACCGCGCTCGACCGCAACAGCGACGCTCTCGCCCACGCGATCTGGACGCTGGGAACGTCGGAGCCGGTACCGCCCGGTGAGTCGTACGAGAACACCGCCGACGTCGCCGTCCCGGACAACGGGGCCGCGGTGACCTCGGCCGTCGCCGTCGCGGGCCGCACGGGAAACGCGCCGACGGCGCTGCGGGTCGGGGTGGACATCAAGCACACCTGGCGCGGTGACCTCGTCGTCGACCTGCTGGCGCCGGACGGCACGGCCTACCGGCTGAAGAACTCCAGCAGTTCGGACTCCGCGGACAACGTCATCGCCACCTACACCGTCAACGCGTCCAACGAGACGGCCAACGGCACCTGGCGGTTGCGGGTGCAGGACGTCGCCTCGCAGGACACCGGCTACATCGACAGCTGGAAGCTGACCTTCTGACCGATCGGCCGCGGGTGGCGGGGGGCCCGCCCACCCCGGGCGCGGGGGGCCCCGGCCCCGGGCGGGGGGGGTGGCCCCCCCCCCGACGCGGCGCCCCCCCCTAACCAGGGGGGGGGGGCTGGCGGGCCCCCCCCCCCCCCCC
>NZ_JBHWJQ010000060.1:0-33571 GCF_042731435.1 Streptomyces sp. NPDC059861
GGGGTGGCGCCCCCCCCCGCCCCCCCCCGCCCCGCCCCCCCCGCGGGCTCGGCCGGGGCCCCGGCCCCCCGCGAGTCCACCGAGCATGCCGAGCACGACCCAGACCAGTACGCGGGCCCGGGCGGCGTACGGACGGTTGTGGGCGTACAGGGCACACAGCGATCCGGCCATCGTGTACAGGGCCAGGTCGAGGCGGCCCAGGGCGAGAAGGGTCAGATCCGGCGGGGCGAGCGCGACCACCACGCTCAGTGCGGGTTTGAACCAGATGTCCGAGGGCCGGCCCGCGCGCAGTACGCCGGCGAGCGGAAGCCCGCGTACGCGTGGGGGCCGAGAGGTGGGGTTCGTACTGCTCATCCTTGAAGCTTAACGGGTGTTTTACCCGTAAACTGTTACCCAGGGCATCCCGGCTGGGTGAATACGCTCCGCCGAACGCCCCCGCGTACACCCTTGCGCTCGCGTGCGCGCCGCACGAAACGGGCACACCTAACCATCGAGCAACCCTTGACCGACCGTCGAGCGGGGAGGTGCGGGTGCACGGACCGGCCGCGTCGGGCTGGCTGCTGGTCGCGCTGTGCGCGGCGACCGGGGCCTACTGTCTGCTGCGCCTGCGCAGCGGTGTCGAGGAGCAGCGCCGTACCGCGGGCGACGAGGCGCTGATGGGGTTCGGCATGGCCGCGATGGCCGTACCGGCGGCGGTGTACAGCCCACCGCAGTGGGCCTGGCCCGTGTACGCGGCCGTCTTCGGCGCGGCGGCCCTGCGCGCCCTGTGGGTGGCGCGCACCGGCAGACACCACCTGCACCACCTGGTGGGCGCCGCGGCGATGGTCTACATGGCGTGGGCGATGGCCGTCTCCCCGGGCGCCGCCGACGGCCACGCCCACGGCGGCTCCGGCCTTCCGGCGGTCACCGGCGCGCTCCTGCTGTACTTCGCCGGGTACGTCCTGCTGAGCGGAGCCCGGCTCATCCCGGTACCGGCCGTGGCGGGTGGCCCGCATCGCGCCGGATGGGGCGACCGGCCCGAACTGGCGCAGGCCTGCCGCCTGTCCATGGGCATCGCCATGGTCGCGATGCTCATCGCCCTGTGAGCGAAGTCGTGTCCTGCGTCACTTGGACGATCAGTCCTACCTCTGAGTAGCCCGCCGCTCATAGGGTGTTCCCATGATGGTCCCCGCGGCACTGTTGCTGCTCGGCGCCCTGACCGCCGTCCTGGCCCCGCGGCTGCTCGCCCGGGCCGACTGGCCGGATCGCGAACCCGTGGTGGCCCTGTGGATGTGGCAGTGCGTGGTGGCGGGCGTCCTGCTGTGCTGCGCGCTGTCGATGACGCTCAGCGCGGCGGCGGCCTGGCACGCGGTGCGAGGCCATGTGTTCGCCCCGGCGCCGCGCGCGGTCGTCGAGGCGTACGCGCTGGGTGTGGCGGTTCCCTGGGCGGCGGCGACCGCGCTGGCGCTCGCGTGCGGCGCGGCGTGGAGCGCGGCGATGCTGGTGCGGGAGGTCGTACGGGCCCGTGCGCTGCGTCGGCGGCGGAGGGCGGAGCTGCTGGTCCGGGCGCCGCTGCTGCCCGGCGAGGAACCGGCCGACGGGCGCCTCGTCGTCCTGGAGGGTGAGCGGCCGGACGCCTGGTGGCTGCCGGGTGCGCCGCCCCGGCTCGTCGTCACCACCGCGGCGCTGCGCCGGCTGAGGGGGCGGCAACTGGACGCCGTCCTCGCGCACGAGCAGGGCCACGCGCGGGCCCGGCACGACTGGCTGCTGCACTGCTCCGCGGCGCTGGCCGGCGGATTTCCGCAGGTGCCGGTGTTCGCCGCCTTCCGTGACGAGATGCACCGGCTGGTCGAACTCGCCGCGGACGACGTGGCCTCCCGCCGCTTCGGCCGGCTCACCACCGCTCTCGCACTGGTGGAACTCAACGAGGACCGCGGGGTGTTCGGTCCCGGCCCGGCCCCGCACGCGCACGTGCCCCAGCGCGTGCACCGTCTGCTCACTCCCCCGGCCCGCCTCACCGCGGGCCGGCGGCTGCGCCTGACGGCGGCGGCCGCACTGGTGCCGGTGGTGCCGGTGCTGGTGGCGTTCGTACCGGGCCTGCGGGCACTGGGGTAGCGGTAGCCAGGTCCGGCTGTCGCGGTGCCCGCCAGGCACGCCCGTCGAACCTACGGTGATATCAGGCCTTACTCAGTGCCGGAACCCTCGGGTAGTGGCCTCCAGCCCCAAGGGTCGGTAAAGATCTCACCATGCACAACCAGTCCGTCGACTCCCCGCCCCGTGCGTCCGAGCCCCGCACGGCCGTCCGTGCCGCGATCGCGCTGGCGCTGAGTTCACTGCTGCTGCTCCTCCTGGTCGCCTCCGACTGGGGCCCCCTGATGACCCTGGATCGCGTGGTCGCCCGGACCACCCACGGCTGGGCGGTCGAGGAGTCCGGGCTCACGCAGGCGTGCCGGATCCTGACGGACTGGGTCTGGGACCCGCTGACGATGCGCATCCTGTGTGCGGCGGTCGTGCTGTGGCTGGTGCTGCGGCGCTCGGCGTGGTGGACGGCGCTGTGGCTGGTGGTCACCGTGGCGGTGACCAGCGGGGTGCAGCAGGCCATGAAGGCCGCCGTCGGCCGTGAAAGGCCCGAGTGGCCCGACCCCGTCGACTCGGCCCACTACGCGGCCTATCCGTCCGGCCACGCCATGACGGCCACGGTCGTCCTGGGCCTGCTGCTGTGGCTGCTGCACCACTACGGCGCCGACCGCACCCTGTTCCGTACGGTCCTCGCCGTGGCCGTGTTCTCGGTGGCCGGCGTCGGAGTGACCCGCGTGTGGCTCGGCGTGCACTGGCTGACGGACGTGGTCGCCGGCTGGCTGCTCGGGGCGATGGTGGTGGCGCTGGCGGTGACCGCCCACGAGCGCCGGCACGCCTGATCACGAGGCGTGTGCCGAGCGCTCCGGGCGTATGTCGTCCCGGCGACGTTCCCAACATCGGCCGGGACCTGCGCCCGGTGTTCCGCGCGCACGGGCTCGATCCGTACGTGGACACCTACGTGCTGTCGTACGAGCACGGCATCCGCAAACCCGATGCCCGGCTGTTCGAGGTCGCCTGCACGGGCCTCGGCGCCGATCCACGGGAGGTTGATGGTCGGTGACGACCGGCGGGCGGACGGGGGCGCGGCGGCGCTGGGCCGCGCGGTGCACTTCGCGGACCATCTGCCGGCCACCGACGACCGGACGGGCTGCGCCACGGTGCTCGCCTTGGTGCGCTGATCCCGCAGAAACACCGCCCACCCCGGACGATCCCCCGCGTCGCCCGGGGCAGGACGGCACCGCCGGAACCAGCTACTCATGGGCCGGTCCGGACGCCCTGAGTATAGTTGGCTGGCAGCCAGTCAACGCAGGAGTTACAGCATGACCCCCCGTAGCGCCTCGGTCAATGAAGAGTTGCGGCGGCGTTCCCGGGAGCGGCTTCTGCAGGCGGCGGTCGAGCTGGTGAGCGAGCGCGGATACGAGGCGACGACGCTCGCGGACATCGCGGACCGGGCCGGATCGGCGCGCGGACTGGTGTCGTACTACTTTCCGGGCAAGCGCCAGCTGGTGCAGTCCGCCGTGCACCGGCTGATGCACCGCACGCTGGAGGAGGCGCTGGAGCGCGAGCCGCGCACCGAGGACGGCCGGGAGCGGATGGCGCGGGCCGTCGACGCGATCCTGGGGCTGGCCCGGGACCGGACGGTGCTGATGCGCCAGCACATGGCGGGGCTGCTGGACACCGAGGGCTTCGTGCAGTGCCCCGAGCAGCAGCGGCTCGCCGAACTGCTGCGGGACACCGTCGCCCGGTACGGCTCCCGTGACACCGAGACCGACTATCCGATGCTGCGTGCGCTGCTCATGGGCGCGGTCTACGCGATGGTGCTGCCGAACGTCGGCATGCCCCTCGCTCCCCTGCGCGCCGAGCTGTTCCGGCGCTACGGCCTCGACCGGGAGCAGGGGCTCCCGCCGGGCGCCGAGGCGCCCGGCGGGAGGTGCGACGCGGATGTGTCGCGCTTCTTCGCGACCGGGGCGGGTGACACGTCAGGTGCCGCCGCGCCACCCGCCGTTGATCAGTCGAAGTAGTCCGGCTGTGTCTGCACGTTGAGCTCGCGCAGCTTCACCCATCGCGCGGGATCCGTGCGCCGGTCGTCGATCTTCAGGACGTCGAAGCCCTTCACCAGGTCGTTCGAGTAGATGTAGCCGTTGTAGTAGTACGCCGACCAGGAGCCGCCGCCCGTGAGCTGCTCGGTGCTGATCGGGCCGCGCTCGAAGTAGGCGATCTCCCTGGGGCGGGCCGAGTCCGTGAAGTCCCAGACCGAGACGCCGCCCTGGTACCAGGCCTGCACCATGATGTCCCGGCCCTTGACGGGGATCAGCGAGCCGTTGTGGGCGACGCAGTTCTCGGTGTCCGCCTGGTGCCGGGGGATCTTGTAGTAGCTGCGGAAGACGAGCTTGCGCCGGTCGCCCTTGCCGACGACGTCGTAGATGCCGTCGGCGCCCCGGTTGGGGCCGATCTCCGCGTTGCAGGTGGCCGCTCCGCCGCCGCCCAGCTCGTCGGTGAAGATGACCTTGTTGGCCCTCTGGTTGAAGGTCGCCGAATGCCAGAACGCGAAGTTGACGTTGTCCTGGACGCGGTCGATGACCTTCGGGCGTTCCGGGTCCTTGATGGAGAACAGGATGCCGTCACCCATGCAGGCGCCCGCCGCGAGGTCCTTGGAGGGCAGCACGGTGATGTCGTGGCAGCCGGTGGTCTTGGAGACGCCCGGGTTGGTCGGTCCGCCGGGGTTGCCACCACCGTCGGGTCCCTCGCCCGGGAAGAGGACCGGGAAGCCGACGACCGCCGCCTTCTCGGGCGCGTGGCGCGGCACCTTGATGACCGATATGCCGTCGTGCGGCGGCTGGCAGTCGGGGTAGGCGGCGTTCGGCGAGTACGAGGAGACGTAGACGTAGACGTTGCGGCCCTCGGGGAGCAGCGTGTGGGTGTGCGAGCCGCAGGCGGTCTCGACGGCGGCGACGTAACGGGGGTTGCGCTTGTCGCTGATGTCGAAGACCTTCATGCCCTCCCAGGAGGACTTCTCGGTCACCGGCTGGGAGGTGCTGTTGCAACTGCTGTCACTGCGCGAGGAGTCGGTGGACAGGAACAGCAGATCGCCGGAGACGGAGATGTCGTTCTGCGAGCCGGGGCACAGCACCTGGGCGACGGTCTTGGGCGCCCTGGGGTTGCTGATGTCGAAGATGCGGAATCCGTCGTAGTTGCCGGCGAAGGCGTACCGGCCCTGGAAGGCCAGGTCCGAGTTGGTGTTGGGCAGCACGTCCTTCGGGATGTTGGTGAGGTGCTCGATGTTGGCGGAGTGGACGATCTCGTCCACTCCGGGGATCTCCCCGGATTCCAGCGCCTCGCGCACCTCGGCCCGGGTGCTGCTGGAGACCTCCTTGCCGGCCGGCGGGCCGTCCCCCGGGTCGGGGATCGCGCTCGCCGGCTGCGCCGTCAGTAATGCGGCCAGCAGTCCGGCCGCGGCGGTGGCTACACCGAGACGTCTGAGCCGCGTTCGGGGATCGTTCGACAGGATCACTGCGTCCTCCCTGGTTCCGTTCGCGAGGGAACGGGTCATGGACCTCCGCAGTATCGTCGTCGCCATGCACAGATCAATAGAGGGAAACCGAGATGTGACACAGGTTTTCGCCCGGGCGATCCGCCTCGCGGTGCCGCTGACCGCCCTGGCCGTACTCGCGCTGACGGCCTGCGACTCCGGTGCGGACGCCGAACCGGACGGGGCGAGCGGGCCGTCGGTGATCGTGCCCGGGATGCCCGGCGAGGCGAACCGGACCCTGTCGGCCGAGGAGGCGGCGGAGCAGCGCGCCGACGACGACTCCCCCAACTCCGCCGACGCCGACTACGCGCGGATGATGATCGAGCATCACTCACAGGCGCTGGAGATGACCGGACTCGTGCCGGACCGCGCCCAGTCCTCGCAGGTGAAGAAGGTGGCCGAGCGTATCGATGCCGCGCAGCGGCCGGAGATCGAGGTCATGCGCAGCTGGCTCAAGGAGCACGGGAAGAGCGAGCAGAACGGCGGTCACGACCATGCCGCGATGCCGGGCATGGCGACCGAGGCACAGTTGGGCAAGCTGCGGGCGGCACGGGGCAAGGCGTTCGACCAGCTCTTCCTCACGCTGATGATCACTCATCACGAGGGGGCGGTCACGATGGCCGCGGAGGTGAAGGCGCAGGGCAACAACGTCCGGATCGAGGAACTGGCCGATGATGTGATCGCCCAGCAGACGAGCGAGATCACTCGGATGCGCACGATGCTGTGAGGGGCAGGCGGTCGGGTCGGCGAGCCGGGGCGGGGCGGCCACACTCCATTCGGACGGACTCGCGCTCCGCCCCGCCCGGCACCCTGTCAGTGAGGCCGGACCGGTGCGATGCTGGAGCCATCAGCGATCTCCTGTGCTGCACCGGACGATCCTCCGGTGACCCACCGGACGAAGGAGTTCCGCCGTGCTGCGTGTCGCCGTCGTCGGCTCGGGACCGAGCGGGGTCTACTGCGCCCAGACCCTGGTCCAGCAGGACTCCACCGTGCTCGTCGACGTGCTGGACCGGCTGCCGTGCCCTTACGGACTGGTGCGGTACGGCGTGGCGCCCGACCACGAGAAGATCAAGTCGTTGCAGAACACCCTGCGGACGGTTCTGGAGCACGAGCGGGTGCGCTTCCTCGGCGGTGTGCAGATCGGCGCGGGCGGGGTGCCGGCCGCCCGGCTGCGGGAGATGTACCACGCGGTGGTCTACTGCGTGGGCGCCGCCACCGACCGCCACCTCGGGATCCCGGGCGAGGACCTGCCGGGCAGTTTCTCGGCGACCGAGTTCGTGTCCTGGTACAGCGCCCATCCGGACGCCCTGGCCGACGGCTTCGTGCTCGGCGCGCGGTCGGCCGTGGTCATCGGCGTGGGGAACGTCGCCGTGGACGTCACCCGGATCCTGGCGCGCGGCGCGGCCGAGCTGAGCCCCACCGACATGCCGCACGCGGCGTTGACCGCGCTGACGGCGAGCCGGGTGGGCGTCGTCCACATGGTGGGGCGCCGCGGACCCTCTCAGGCCCGGTTCACCACCAAGGAGCTGCGCGAACTGGGTTCCCTGCCGGATGCCGAAGTGGCCGTGGATCCGGACGAGTTGGCGCTGGATCCGGCGTACGTCGACCCGTCCGCGCTGCCCGCGGTGCAGCGCCGCAACGTGGAGGTGCTGCGCGGCTGGGCCGCCGAGCCGGCGAAGGGCCTGCCGCGCCGGATCCGGCTGCGGTTCTTCCTGCGCCCGGTGGAGGTGCTTGGCGACGGCGGGCGGGTCGGCGCGGTGCGGTTCGAGCGGACGCTGCCGGACGGGCGGGGCGGGGTGCGGGGCACGGGCCGGTACGAGGACGTCGAGGCCCAGCTGGTGTTGCGGTCGGTGGGGTATCGCGGGGTGCCGCTGGAGGGGCTGCCGTTCGACCCCGCGACGGGCACCGTGCCGCATCTGGCCGGGCGCGTGGTGCGGGGCGGCGTCGTCGCGCCGGGCGAGTACGTGGCGGGCTGGATCAAGCGCGGCCCGACGGGTGTCATCGGCACCAACCGCCCGTGCGCCAAGGAGACGGTGCTGTCGCTGGTCGAGGACGCCGCCGTACTCGTACGCATGGACGTCCCGGACGACCCGCTCACGGCACTGCGGGACCTGGGGGTCGAGCCGGTCGAGTGGTCGGGGTGGCGGGCCATCGAGCGAGCCGAGGCGGAACTCGGGGCCTCACTGGGGCGCCGTACGGTCAAACTGCCGGACTGGGAAGCCTTGCGGGCGGCGGCACGCGGCGCGTCGTGACAGGCCGCGCCCCGCCTGCGGCGGAGCGTTGCCACCGCGGCCGACCGTGACACATGGTGGCAACGCATCGGACATCGACAAACTGTGCAAGGCGCATACGGTCTCCGGCTGTTCGGATGTTCCCGCCTGCCCGCCGCTCTGGAGTTCCCATGGCATCGACCGCCCCTGTCCATCCCGTCGACGAGGTCCCGCCCGTGCGGCATCTGGCCGCCTTCGGGTTGCAGCACGTGCTCGCGATGTACGCGGGCGCGGTGGCCGTGCCGCTGATCGTGGGGGGTGCCCTGAAGCTGTCGCCCGCGGATCTGGCGTACCTGATCACCGCGGATCTGCTGGTGTGCGGGATCGCCACACTGATCCAGTGCGTCGGCTTCTGGCGGTTCGGCGTGCGGCTGCCGATCATGCAGGGCTGTACGTTCGCCGCGGTGTCGCCCATGGTGCTGATCGGGACGACGGGCGGCGGGCTGCCCGCGATCTACGGTTCGGTGATCGTCGCCGGCTTGGCGATCATGCTGCTGGCGCCCGTGTTCGGGAAGCTGCTGCGCTTCTTCCCACCGCTGGTCACCGGCACGGTGATCCTGATCATCGGTGTCTCGCTGCTGCCGGTGGCGGGTAACTGGGCGGCCGGTGGGGCGGGTTCCGAGGACTTCGGGGCGCCGAAGAACCTGGCGCTGGCCGCCTTCGTGCTGGCGACGGTGCTGGGCGTGCAGCGGTTCGCGCCGGTGTTCCTGAGCCGGATCGCGGTGCTGATCGGTATCGCGGTGGGACTGGCGGTGGCGGTGCCGCTCGGGTTCACGGACTTCGGTGGCGTCGAGGACGCCAGCTGGCTGGGGGTCAGCACGCCGTTCCACTTCGGCGCGCCGGTGTTCGAGATCTCGGCGATCGTGTCGATGCTGGTGGTCGCCCTGGTCACCATGACCGAGACGACCGGTGACTTCATCGCGGTCGGCGAGATGACCGGGCGGAGGATCGAGCCGCGCCCGCTGGCGGACGGGCTGCGCGCCGACGGGCTGTCGACCGTCCTCGGCGGAGTCTTCAACACCTTCCCGTACACGGCCTACGCGCAGAACGTGGGGCTGGTCGGCATGACGCGGGTGCGCAGCCGCTGGGTGGTCGCGGCGGCGGGCGGCATGCTGGTGCTGCTCGGGCTGCTGCCCAAGCTGGGCGCGGTGGTGGCGGCGATTCCGGCGCCGGTGCTCGGTGGCGCGGGGCTGGTGATGTTCGGGACGGTCGCGGCGAGCGGAGTGCGGACGCTGGCCGCGGTCGACTTCTGGGGCAACCACAACCTCACCGTGGTGGCAGTGTCGGTGGCGGTGGGCGTGCTGCCGGTCGGGGTGCCGACGATCTACGACCGGTTCCCGGACTGGTTCCAGACCATCATGCACAGCGGAATCAGCGCGGGCTGCCTCACCGCGGTCGTGCTCAACCTGCTCTTCAACCACCTCCCCGCCAAGGGCGGTTCAGCCGACATCGCCGAGCCGGGCGGCCTGCCGGTCGGCGGCGGCGAGCAGGGTGTCCAGAAGTCCCGGGAAGAGGGCGTCTAGGTCGTCCCGGCGCAGGCCGTTCATCTTGGCCGTGCCCCGGTAGACCTGCCGGATCACACCGCTCTCGCGCAGCACCCGGAAGTGGTGGGTGGTCGTGGACTTGGTGACCGGCAGGTCGAAGTGTGAACAGGAGAGCTCGTCACCGGCGCCGAGCTCTCGCGCGATGCTCAGGCGCACCGGGTCGGAGAGCGCGTGCAGCACGCCTTCCAGCCGGATGTCCGCACGTGCCGGATGCGGCAGGACACGGCTGCTGGTGATGGGGGCGGCGGGCGTCACGACGGCTCCACTTCGTCCGGGAACCTCTATTGTACGAGAACCATCGTAGTTTGACATCCGCCGTACTACGAAGGATATCGTACGAGTCGACCACCGGTCCCGTGCTGAATGGAGTCCGCCGTGAGTGCGCTCTTCGAGCCCTACATCCTGCGCGATGTGACGATCCCCAACCGGGTGTGGATGCCGCCCATGTGCCAGTACTCGGCGGTGCCGCAGGGCCCGGAGGCCGGCGTGCCCCACGACTGGCACTTCGCCCACTACGCCGCCCGCGCGGCCGGCGGTACGGGGCTGATCATCGTGGAGGCGACCGGGGTGAGCCCCGAGGGGCGGATCTCGCCGTGGGACCTCGGCCTCTGGAACGACACGCAGGTCGAGGCGTTCCGGCGGATCACGCGGTTCCTCGTCTCGCAGGGGACCGTGCCGGCCGTCCAGCTCGGCCACGCCGGGCGCAAGGCCTCGACCGACCAGCCGTGGAAGGGCGGGGCGCCCGTCGGGCCGGAGACCTACGGGTGGCAGCCGGTGGCGCCGAGCGCGGTGGCCTTCGACGAGCGGCATCCGGTGCCCACCGAGCTGACGGTGGCCCAGATCCGGGAGGTCGTCGGCCAGTTCGCGGCCACGGCGCGGCGGGCGCTGGCGGCCGGGTTCGAGATCGTGGAGATCCATGGCGCCCACGGCTACCTGATCAACGAGTTCCTCTCCCCGCACTCCAACCACCGCACCGACGCGTACGGCGGCTCGTTCGAGAACCGGACCCGGTTCGCCCTCGAAGTCGTCGACGCCGTACGGGAGGTGTGGCCGGACGGCAAGCCGCTGTTCTTCCGGGTCTCGGCGACGGAGTGGCTGGAGGAGGGCGGCTGGACCGGGGACGACACGGTCCGCCTCGCCCGCGATCTCCGGGCCCACGGCGTGGACCTCCTGGACGTCTCCACCGGCGGCAACGCCTCCGGCGTCCCCATCCCGACCGGCCCCGGCTACCAGGTCCCCTTCGCGGCCCGGGTCAAAGCCGAGGCTCCCCTCCCCGTCGCCGCGGTCGGGCTCATCACGGAGGCCGAACAGGCGGCGAAGATCATCGCCAACGGCGAGGCGGACGCCGTCCTGCTGGGCCGCGAGTTGCTCCGCAACCCGTCGTGGGCGAGGCACGCCGCGCGGGAACTGGGGGGCGAGGTGCGGGTGCCTGAGCAGTATCACCGGTCGGTGTGAGCGGGCGACTGCAGGGGGCGCCCCCGGAGCGGGCGACTGTAAGGGGGCGTCCGTGGCGGGCGGCTGTAGGGGGCGTCCGTGGCGGGCGGCTGTAGGGGGCGTCCGTGGCGGGCCGTCTGTAGCGTCCGTGGCGGGGGGCCGTCTGTAGCGTCCGTGGCGGGCGTCCCTCACCCGCCGGGACACCCTCACGCGCCGAGGCGGCCGGCTCACGTGCCGAGGCGGGCCAGCGCCTCCTTGATGCCTTCGGGGGCGCCCTCGCCCAGGCGTACGACCGCCCGCTCGATGTGCGGCAGTGCTCGCTGACCCGCGACCGCCAGGGCGATGGCCACCAGGACTCCCGCCCAGGCGACCGGGCCGAGAGGGGTGCAGCCGAGGGCCTGGCTCACGCCGGGGGTCTGGACCACGGCGACCAGGGCCACGGCGGAGCCGATGACGGTCAGGCGGACCAGAGGGCTGTCGCGGCGGTCGGCGAGGGTCTGGGCGAGCTGCGTGCCGACCACGGCGCACAGGGCCATCGTCGTGGTGCGGCGGATCGAGCCGGGAGTGAAGCGGCCGATCAGCCAGGCCGCCACCGCGCCGAGGCACGTGGTCAGCGCCCGGTGCCGGATCTGCCGCATGAGCGGCGTGCCGAGCAGCGACGTACCCATCGGGCCGCTGCCCGCGCTCGCCTCCTCGCGCACGTCCTTCTGCGGTGTGACCGCCACCGCCATCGCCGGGAACAGGTCGGTGAACAGGTTCACCAGCAGCATCTGACGGGTCGACAGCGGCGCGGCCCCACCGAGGAGGCTGCCGACGATCCCGAAGCCGACCTCGCCCGCGTTGCCGCCGATCAGGATGGCGACGGCGTCGGCGACGCTGTGCCACAGGGCGCGGCCCTCGGAGACCGCCTCGACGAGGACTGTCATGTCGCCGTTGGTGAGCACCAGGTCGGCGGCGTTGCGGGCGGCCGCCGAACCACGGGCACTGATGCCCACGCCGATGTCGGCGGCGCGGATCGCCGCGGCGTCGTTGGCGCCGTCGCCGACCATGCCGACCACCCGGCCGGAGTCCATCAGCGCCTCGACGACCTGGAGCTTCTGCTCGGGCGCGACCCGGGCGACCACGCCCACGTCGTGCAGCATCCGGGCACGCTCGGAGCGGTCCGCGGCGGCCAGTTCGTCGCCGGTGACCACGTCGGTGTCCTCGGGCCAGCCCAGCTGGACGGCGATCGCACGGGCGGTCTGCGGGTGGTCGCCGGTCAGCATGACCGGCCGTACGCCCGCCTCGCGCAACCCGCGCACCAGCGCCGTGGACGACTCGCGCGGCACATCGGCCAGCGCGAGTAGCCCCACGAACTCCAGTCCCTTCAGGGGCGCTTCGCCGACCTCCGAGTCCTTCTCCCCGTCGGCCAGGGGCCGTTGTGCCACCGCCAGCACGCGCAGTCCGTCCCGGGCCAGGTCGTGGGCCTGGTCGTACGCCTCGTCGGGGACGTCACGGCAGGCCGGCAGCACGACCTCGGGCGCGCCTTTGACCACGAACACCCGCCTGCCGTCGCCCGCGTGGCCCACGGCACCGGCGTACCCACGGCCCGCCTCGAACGGCCGGCCCTCCGTCTGCACCCACTCGGGGTCGGGCCCGGCCGCGTCCAGCACGGCCTCGTCGGTGGCGTGCACCGGCTTGTCGGGACCCTCCTCCGGCTGCGGACAGGCACGTACCGCGACCCGCATGGTCTCGGTGTCCGCGGCCTCCTCGGGCGTACGGGCCTCGCTGTCGGCGTCGGTCACCCGCACCAGGCGCAGCTTGTTCTCGGTGAGCGTGCCGGTCTTGTCGAAGCAGACCGTGTCCATCCGGCCGAGGGCCTCCAGTGTGCGCGGCGCCCGCACGAGGACACCCCGGTGGCTGAGGCGGCGGGCGGCCGCCAACTGCGCCACCGTGGCCACCAGCGGCAGTCCCTCGGGAACGGCGGCCACCGCGACCGCCACGCCACCGCTGACGGCCTCCCGGATCGGGGCGCCGCGCAGCAGCGACAGGCCGGTCACCGCGGCGCCGCCCGCCATGGTCAGCGGCAGTGCCTTGCCGGTGAGTTCCTGCAGACGGGCCTGCACCCCCGCGGCCGGGGGCTTACGGGCGGCGAGGTGGACGGCCCGCGCCGCCTCGGTGCGCTCGCCCGTCTCCACCACCACGGCCCGCGCCTGTCCCGCGACCACGGTCGTGCCCTCGAACACCATGCAGCGGCGGTCGGCGACGGCGGCACTGGGCGTGGGCTCCGTCTGTTTGTCGACGGGCAGGGACTCGCCGGTCAGCGCCGACTCGTCGACCTCCAGACCGTCCTCCCACAGCAGCCGCGCGTCGGCCGGTACGACGTCGTCGCCCTTGAGCTCGATCACGTCGCCCGGGTGGAGCCGGGTGGCGTCCACGGTGTGCGAGCCACCCGCGTCGCCGTTGCTGACGCGGGCCTTCTGCTTCTGCTCGGCGACCAGCCCGGACAGCGCCCGCTCGGCGCGCAGCCGCTGGACACCGCCGACGAGCGCGTTCAGGTCGAGGGCGCCGACGACGAGCAGGGCGTCCACCATGGAGCCGAGGATCGCGGACGCGGCCGAGCCGACGGCCAGCACGGGCGTCAGCGGATCGTCCAGTTCTCCGCGCACGGCCCGGCCCAGCTCGAGGGTCCAGCGGACCGGTGCCATACCGGGGGCGCGTACGACGGTGCGCGCCACCTTGCGGGCCCCGCCGGTGGCCGAGGCGGCGACCGTCTCCTCCTCCTTCGCCCGGCGCTCCAGGCCTCCCAGGCGTTCGCGGACGTCGCTCACCCGCAGGGCGTGCCAGGGCACTCGCGGCCGGGGGTGCGGCGCGCGGGCCGACGCCACGCCGATCGCCGCCCGCGCGCCGCTCAGCAGGGCGAGCGCGGCGCCGATGTCTACGGGCGCGTGCCGCAGTCCGACCAGCGGGATGCCGGTGCCACTGCCCGACTCGCCGACGGCGACCAGCAGCCCGGACAGAGCGGCGCCGGACCGGGCCAGAACCTGTGCGCGACGGCCGACCCCGCGGGCCGCGGGCACCGCGCTGAGCAGCCGCCACACGTCACCCAGACCGCCCGGCGCGACCAGGTCCGCGCCCCAGGCGACGGCTGCGTCCGCGTCGGCGAGCGCGACGGCCACGTCCCCGGCGAGCAGCCCGGCGAGCGCGTCGGTGTCGTCGGCGGAGGACGGCCGGGCCACGGTGATGACGCCCCCGCGCCCTCGTAGCCGGTCCACGACCTCGCCGGTCGCACGGTCCGCGGCGACGATGTGGTCCGCGAGCGCGGCGAACTCGCCGAGCGCGGGATCGGCGACCACCACGACGCGCAGGCCGGCGCGGCGCGCCGCGTCGAGGACGGCCTCTGCCATCGGGTCAGCGCTGCCGTCCGCGCTGTGCAGGGCGCTCGGATGCAGGAACACCGTGCCGGCCGTCTCCAGTTGCCGCAGCCGGTCCATGTTGCGCACCAGCACGCCGGTGCGGGCCAGTGCGCAGCCCAGGACCGCGTGGAAGGCGGCGGGCCCGTAGCGGGCGGCCTTCGGGGAGCCCGCGAGGATGGCCTCGGCCGCTTCGGTACCGCTGTGCTTGACGAGCAGCGTCACGGCGGCGCCCACCACGCTGCCGGTCTCGGCGTGGATGGCGTACTCCTGCGCGGGCGCGGTCCGCAGCGGTGGCCGCGGGAAGCGGTGCGCGGCCACGTCGTCGCGTCCGGGTCCGACCACCTGGTCGTGCACCGAGTCGAACGCGGCGCCGCGCGCCAGCGCCTCCGCGAGCTGGAGGGAGCGCAGGGCGCCGTCCAGGACCAGGGAGGTCGGGGTCTGCCCGGCGCCATGGGCGGCCGCGTTGGCGACCGCCAGGATCAGGTCCGTGTGGGAGGCGCCGAACCGGGACCGCATGAAGCCGCGGAAGCGGGGGTTCTCACGCAGCAGTGTGACGGCGGCGGTCACGAACCGGGGGGAGGGCGGCAGCCGCAGCATGGATCCGGTGACCGCGACGACGATGCCCGCGGCGTCGGCCACGATCGCCGCCGACACGGTCCGCACCTCGCCCGGGTCGCCGGGGTGCGCGAACTCCTCGACCGGGACGTCCGCGGGCACCAGTCCGTACCGGTCGGCGAGTTCGTTGGCGTGGTCCAGCACCCCGTCGGTCAGGGTGGCCTCGCACGCGACGACCACCAGCCGGGCCAGCCCGCCGTCCCAGAAGGCGTAGGCCACGTCCGGGTGCTCGGCGAGCTCCTCGGCCATCCGCCGGGCCGCCCGTGCGGTGGCCCCGGCCGGGCCCGCCCGGCCTGCCTTGCCCTCTCCGCCTCCGCCTGCCTGATCCGCCTGGTCCGACCGGTCCGGCTGATCGGCTCGGTCTGCGCGGTCCGCTCCGTCCACGCGGTCGGCTCGGTCCGCCTCGTCCCCCCGGTCCGTCTGTTCGGCCCAGTCCGCCGGGGCCACGCCGTCCCTCTGCTCCGCCCGCCCGGACTCGGGGACAGCCCGCAGCGCCAGATGCACCCGGTCGCCGGCCCGCCAGTGGCGTCCCGCTCCGGGCAAGGCCGCACGCGCCACCCGCGACACCCGCACCATGGCCTCCGCGCCGCGCACCCCGGCGCGCGCGGTCCCGGCCACGGCACCGGCGGCGGCACCGACCGCCGGCGCGGTGCCGCGCACCAGCAGGCGCGGCCCGGCCATGACGATGTCGGAGACGGCCGCCGATGAGTCCGTCAGCAACCAAAGCCCCATGTCACGCCCTCTGCTCGTGTGTCGGGCGGGCCGGGTGGCAGGGCTCCGGCCCGCCGTTCCCTACCCGCCGCTGGTGGTCGCCTTGCGCCGGCCGCCGGTGGACGAACTCCGCCCGCCGGCCGCCCCCGCCTTGCCGCGGCTGGACGTCGTACCTTTGCTGGTCGACGTCGAGCGCCGACTGACGGTCGCCGTCTTCCCGCTCCCACGGCTGGACGTCGTCCGCTTGGCCGTGGACGACTTGGAGGCCGTCGACTTGGCGGCGCCCGTCGTGGTGGCCGCCCCGTTGCCGTCGTGGCCGGGCTTCGGCTGGGTCAGCCACGCCACGCCGGCGACCGTGAGGGCGATGGGCCACTCCACCACGCCCGCCACGCCGAGCAGCCCTGCCCCGGTGTACACCGCGACACGACGACCACGCGGTGACACGGTGCCCACCGCGTCCAGCGCACCACCGGCCGCCTTGGTCACCACCCCTGCCCCGGGCACCTTGCGCAGCGCCGTCACAGGTGCGCGCAGCGGTGCCGGGAGCTCGGACGAAGTCTTCTGTGGTGCCATGACACTCACGCTCCCTGGCAGATCCATGTCTCACCCCGCCGAGTTCCCTTGATGCGAGGTGTCATCCGTACGAATGACGGAAAGTCGGACAAACGGGGGTATGGAGCCCGGGAGGTCTTGCGCGAGGTGCCGCAGGAGGTGCCGACCGCCGAGTGAAGCGTTGCGGCGGGCCCATCGCGGGGCCGCCGTGTCACGTCCGCCGCAGGGCTTCCGTCAGCTCCCGCAGGTAGTCGGCATAGGCGGTGCGCAGTGCGGTTCCCGGCCAGTCGGCGGGCAGGAGCGCGGGCGGCAGCACAGGGTCGGCGAGCAGATGACGCACGACCGCCGCGAAGACGGTGAGGCCATCGGCGGGACGTTCCACGCCCGCGATGCGGCCGAGCAGGACGCGCGCCGTGTCGGCCCAGGTGGCGAGCGGCCACAGGGCCGCCGCCAGGTCGCGCGCGGGCTGTGCGGGCCGGGTCGTGAAGGACTGGAGTACGGCTGCCAGGTCGTCCGGCAGGGGACGGCGCAGGTTGGCCGGGCGGAGCCAGACGCCCTCACGGAGTTCGGCGAGCCGCAGGGCGCCGAGGCGGGTGCGCAGGTCGGCGCGTTCGGCGGGGCCGCGGCCGGTCGCGGTGATCACGACCATCTCCCAGTCACCGTCCCACGCGCGCGTACGGGGGTGCAGGGCGTCGTCCTGCCGGCGCTGACGGTCCAGCAGCCGCTCGCTCAACCGGTAGCCGGTGTCCGTGCGCAGCAGGTCCCCGGCGGCCGTCATGCGGCTGAGCGCGGCCCGAAGGGTGGAGCCGCCGACACCGAAGGGCTCCACGGCACGGGCGAGGTCGCGCCCGGGAAGCTCCGGCGGATGGGCGCCGAGCAGCAGGCTCAGCACGACGGACCGGGCCGACAGCGGGCGCAGGGCGGCCTCGCCGGGTGGGGCGGTCTCGTCGATGCGCATGGGCACGTACTGTACGGGGCGAATTTTCTTGTTGCAGTATTGCTGCGATCGTAGCGGAAGTGCAACACTGCCGCATGGTCTCGACACATGCCGGTCCTTCCCGCGGCGCCACGCACGTCGTCTCCAACCAGCCCCCTGCCCTGACCCCGTACGACGCGTCCGACGACCGGGCCCTGCTGGAGGGGCTGCGGCGGGAGGGTGCCGGGTGGGCCGAGGAGGGCATCCGGCGGCTCGGCCGGCAGGCCGGCAGCGAGGAGGCCCAGGAGTGGGGCGAGCTGGCCAACCGGCACGAGCCGGTGCTGCGCACCCACGACCGGTACGGCAACCGCGTCGACGAGGTCGACTTCCACCCGAGCTGGCACCACCTGATGCGCGTCGCGGTCACCGAGGGCCTGGCGGGCGCTCCCTGGGCGGACGACCGGACCGGGGCCCATGTCGCCCGTACGGCGGGCGGGTTGGTGTGGGGACACGCCGAGGCGGGGCACGGCTGCCCGACGTCGATGACGTACGCCGCCGTCCCGGCGCTGCGCCGGCAGCCGGACCTGGCGAAGGTGTACGAGCCGCTGCTGACAAGTCGTGAGTACGATCCGGAGCTCGACGTGCCCACGCGAAAGAGCGGTCTGCTGGCCGGCATGGGGATGACCGAGAAGCAGGGCGGCTCGGACGTCCGTACGAACACGACCGTCGCCACGCCGACCGCCGAGCCCGGCGTGTACACGCTGCGGGGGCACAAGTGGTTCACGTCGGCGCCCATGTGTGACGTGTTCCTGGTGCTGGCGCAGGCTCCCGACGGGCTGTCCTGCTTCCTGGTGCCGCGCGTGCTGCCCGACGGGAGCCGCAACACCTTCCGCATCCAGCGCCTGAAGGACAAGCTCGGCAACCGCTCGAACGCCTCGTCCGAGCCGGAGTTCGACGGGACCGTCGCCTGGCTGGTCGGCCCCGAGGGGCAGGGCGTCAAGACGATCATCGAGATGGTCAACTGCACCCGGCTGGACTGCGTGATGGGCTCGGCGACGCTGATGCGCAGGACGCTGGTCGAGGCGGGGCATCACGCGCGGTACCGCAGTGCGTTCGGGGCGCGCCTGGTGGACCAGCCGCTGATGCGCAATGTGCTGGCCGACCTGGCGCTGGAGTCCGAGGCGGCCACGACGCTCACCCTACGGCTGGCGGGGGCGGCCGACCGGGCGGTGCGCGGGGACAGGGGCGAGGCCGCGTTCCGCCGGATCGCGACCGCCGTGGGCAAGTACTGGGTCACCAAGCGGGGCCCGGCGTTCACCGCGGAGGCGCTGGAGTGCCTGGGCGGCAACGGCTACGTGGAGGACTCGGGCATGCCCCGCCACTACCGCGAGGCGCCCCTGCTGTCCATCTGGGAGGGGTCCGGGAACGTCAACGCGCTCGACGTGCTGCGCGCGTTGAGCCGCGAACCGGGCACGGCGGAGGCGCTGTTCGCCGAACTGGCCCTGGCGCGGGGGGCGGACGCCCGGCTGGACGCCGCGGTGAACCGGCTCAAGGACACGCTGGCGGAGGGCTCCCCGTCAGGTGCGCGGCGGCTGGTGGAGCTGATGGCGCTCACCCTCCAGGCGTCGCTGCTGGTCCGGCACGCGCCGCCCGCGGTCGCCGACGCGTTCTGCGCGACTCGGCTCGGTGGCGACTGGGGGCACGCCTTCGGCACCCTGCCCGACGGGGCGGACCTCGGCGCGATCCTGGACAGGGCGCTGCCGCTGTCGGATCCGGCCCTCGCGCGCGCCGCTCAGCCCGCCTTCCTTCGGTGCGGTTGAGTCCGGCCGGCGGCGAGGTGCTCAGCTCGCTCTGCGGTGCCGCAGTGCGTCGAATCGGGCCCAGTCGGTCTCCCACTGGTCCAGGCGTTCGCGTTCCAGCCGGTCGCGCAGGAGGCGGGCGCCCGCCAGTGGGAGGGTGGCCGCGCCGATGCCCGCGAGGGCGCCGGTCAGGTGGGCGCGGACGTGGGCCTCGGACGGGGTGGTCGGCTCGGTGACCAGGCGGCCCTGCCGGTCGGTCCAGACGGTGACGGGGGTGCCGGCCGGGCTGCCGGGCCGGACCCGGGCTTGGCCGGTGCGGCCGGAACCGTCCGGCGCGGACCAGCGGACCTCGGCCCACACCCGCTCGATGCCCGGCGCGCCGGACGGTGCGGGGGGCGATCCGGGCACCTGCTCGGCCAGCCGTGCCTCGACCGGGCGCCACTCGACGCGCTCCCGGGCCAGTTCCCCCTCGACGGTCCGGCTGACCGCCAGACCGGCGAGCACCCCGACAAGCGCGGTGAGCGCCCAGGCGCCGAGCAGAATCCAGGCCTCCACCCTGTCGGAGCGGCGCCGCAGCGGATTGCGCCGCCAGCGCCACAGCCACACCCTCGGACCACCGAACCCCATCGAAGGCTTCCTCCTCGTGAGCACACGAACATCCCCCGACCGCCCTCCCATACGGGGCACGGGTCGTCGATGCTCACGGTCCGGGCCGCGACGCGCCGGTCCCGAAGGCCTACGGGCCGCGCGCACGGCCCGCTTCCGTCCGGCGGCACCGTGCTGACCTGCGGCGCAGCCACTTTCGGGGGTCACTGTCAGTGGTGGGGTGCAGACTGGCCGGTGTCTGGGACAAAGACGTCGCGGAGGTGATCGGCATGACCGAAGTACTGCTCGCCGTGGGCACACGCAAAGGCTTGTTCATCGGGCGCCGGCGCGGTAGCGCCTGGGAGTTCGACGAAAGCCCCTACTTCAACGCACAGGCCGTGTACTCGGTCGCCATCGACACTCGTGGTACGACTCCGCGGCTGCTGGCCGGCGGTGACAGCGCCCACTGGGGACCGTCGGTGTTCCACTCCGACGACCTGGGCCGCACCTGGGCCGAACCGGCCCAGCCGGCAGTGAAGTTCCCCAAGGACACCGGCGCCTCCCTGGAGCGCGTGTGGCAGCTGCACCCGGCGGCCGCGGAGCCGGACGTGGTCTACGCGGGGACCGAGCCGGCCGCGTTGTACCGCTCGGAGGACAGGGGGGAGACGTTCGAGCTGGTCCGTCCCCTGTGGGAGCACCCGACGCGCGCGCGGTGGGAGCCGGGCGGCGGCGGCGAGGGCCTGCACACCGTGGTCACCGACCGGCGCGATCCGAGGGCGGTGACGGTCGCGGTCTCGGCGGCCGGCGTGTTCCGCACGACCGACGGCGGCGTGAGCTGGACCCCGTCCAACTCCGGTGTCTCGGCGGTGTTCCTGCCGGATCCGAACCCCGATTTCGGACAGTGTGTGCACAAGATCACCCAGGACGCGGGGACGCCGGACCGGCTGTATCTGCAGAACCACTGGGGCGTGTACCGCAGCGACGACGCGGGCGCGCACTGGTCCGACATCGGTGAGGGCCTGCCGTCGACGTTCGGTTTCGCCGCCGCGGCCCATCCCCACCGGGCGGAGGCGGCGTACGTCTTCCCGATCAACGCCGACGCCGACCGGGTGCCCGCGGACCGGCGCTGCCGGGTCTTCCGTACGGCGGACGCGGGCAAGTCCTGGGACCCGCTGACGGCGGGCCTGCCCCAGGAGGACCACTACGGCACGGTGCTGCGCGACGCGCTGTGCACCGACGACGCGGACCCGGCGGGCGTGTACTTCGGCAACCGTAACGGCGAGGTGTTCGCGTCGGCCGACGACGGCGACAGCTGGCGGCAGTTGGCGTCGCATCTGCCGGACGTGCTCTGTGTGCGGGCCGCGGTGATCTGATGCGGCGTCCGGGGGGATCGCGGTCGTGCCGCGTCGGCCACTGGTTGATCGCCGCTGCCTGTACGGCAGTAGGGTGACGCCGTGGCACCACGACCCTTGCATGAAATCGTCGAAGCGGGCTGGGCGCAGGCCTTGGAACCCGTGGCCGGGCGGATCGCGGAGATGGGTGACTTCCTGCGTGCGGAGATCGCCGCGGGACGCACCTATCTCCCGGCCGGGCCGAATGTCCTGCGGGCCTTCCAGCAGCCGTTCGACGAGGTACGCGTCCTGATCGTCGGACAGGACCCGTACCCGACCCCGGGGCACGCGGTGGGGTTGTCGTTCTCCGTCGCGCCCGAGGTGAGTCCGCTGCCCGGCAGCCTGATCAACATCCACCGGGAGCTGAACACCGACCTGGGGCTGCCCCAGCCGTCGAACGGCGACCTGACCCCGTGGATCCAGCAGGGCGTGCTGCTGCTCAACAGGGCGCTCACCACGGCCCCGAGGCGTCCGGCCGCGCACCGGGGCAAGGGCTGGGAGGAGGTCACCGAGCAGGCCATCCGTGCGCTGGCCGCGCGCGGCAAGCCGCTGGTGTCCATCCTCTGGGGTCGCGACGCCCGCAACCTCCGTCCGCTGCTCGGCGACCTGCCCTCGGTGGAGTCCGCCCACCCCTCCCCCATGTCGGCCGACCGTGGCTTCTTCGGCTCGCGCCCGTTCAGCCGCGCCAACGACCTGCTCATGCGCCAAGGGGGTCAGCCGGTGGACTGGCGTCTGCCGTGACGGCGGAGCGGAGGGGGCCCGCATCGGTGAGCACCGATGGTTTCCTCGCCGTCGACTCCGGAGGATCCGGGCTCCGGGTCGTCGTCGGGGACGTCACACGGGGGCCGCTGGCCGTGCGGGAGTCCCGGGTGCCGGTGCGGACGGGTGACCGGGGGATCGACGCCGGGCACCTGATGGAGCAACTGGTGCCTCTGGTGCGGGCTGCGACCGCCGAGGCCGGGCTCCCGGCGCTCGGCACGGCCGCTGTCGGCGCCGCCGGTTTCAGCACGCTCGGTGACGCCCTGCGTGCCGAACTGCCCGGTGCCCTGCGCCGCGAGTGCGGGATCCGGGCGGTGGCCCTCGCCGCCGACGCGGTCACCGCGTACGCGGGCGCCCTGGGATCGCGGCCCGGTGCCGTCGTCGCCGCCGGTACGGGAATGATCGCCGTCGGCACCGATCTCACACGCTGGCGGCGGGCGGACGGCTGGGGGCACCTGCTGGGCGACTGCGGCGGTGGCGCCTGGATCGGGCGGGCCGGGCTGGAGGCCGCGTTGCGCGCGCACGACGGGCGGGAGGGCGGCTCGGCCCGACTGCTGGAGTGCGCGACGGAGTTGTTCGGCCCGATGCCGGAACTGCCCGGCGAGCTGTACCCACGCCCGGACCGCCCGGCCGTCCTGGGTTCCTTCGCGCCCCGGGTGGCGGACTGCGCCCGCGAGGGCGACCCGGTCGCCGTGGCCGTGCTGCGGGCGGCGGCCCGGCACATGGCCGACTCCGCGCGCGCCGTGTGCCCGGCGGAGAGCGAGCCCCAAGTGGCGACCACCGGTGGCCTGTTCAAGATGGGCGCCGCACTCCTCGTACCCCTGGACGAGGAGCTGTCCGCACGGCTGCCGCGGGCCCGGCGAGTTGTGGCCGAGGGCGATCCGCTGCACGGCTCGGTGCGGATCGCGACCGAGTTGGCGACCGGGGCACTCAGTCTGCCGCGTGACGAAAAGATGCTGTACGTGGTGCCCACACAGGACGACTGACTCTCCGAGTTGTGCCCGTTCGTCCCGCACCCGCCGTCGCCCTGCGCACCGAAACCCGGTGATCACTTCCAATTCGTACGTAACTCATCAGACAAAACAGGACGGATACCGCTCACCTGCACCCTCCCCGAACAGGGGAGCCCAGTGAGCCAGTAACATGCGGCGCCATGAGCTCCCCCACTGGGCCCGCGTCCGGCCTGCCAGTACGAATGCCGCGACCCCGCCAGCCCGGGCGGCACCGCCGACCCGAGCCGCTGGCGGCTCCCGAGGGCGCGCCCGCGCTCGTCCTCGCGGTTCCCGGCACGCCCAGCGCCGCCACGCGCGCCCTCGCCGAGGAGGTCGTGAGCATCGCCCGCTCCGAGCTCCCCGGCCTGGACGCCCGGATCGGCCATGTCGACGGGGACGCCTCGGAGTTCCCCACGCTGCAGGCCGTGCTCGCGCAGGCCGCCGAGGAGCGCACCGCCCGCTACGAGCAGGCACGGGCGGCGGGAATGGACGTCAAGCAGCCCGACGGCCCCGTCGCCGTCGTGGTGCCGCTGCTGGCCGGACCGGACAGCGCGCTGCTGCGCCACATCCGCCAGGCCGTGATGGACAGCCGGGTCGCCGCCGAGCTGACCGACGTCCTCGGCCCGCACCCGCTGCTCGCCGAGGCCCTGCACGTGCGCCTGTCGGAGGCCGGCCTGGCCCGCGCCGACCGCGCGCGGCTGTTCACCGTGGCGACGGCCGCGGACGGCATCATCCTGGCCTCCGTGGGCGGCGAGGAGGCCGTGCAGGCGGCCGGGATCACCGGCATGCTGCTCGCCGCGCGGCTCGCCGTGCCGGTGATGGCGGCGGCCCTCGACCAGGAGGGCTCGATCTTGTCCGTCGCCGAGCAGCTGCGCTCCTCGGGCTCGCAGCAGCTTGCGCTAGCCCCGTACCTGATCGGTCCCGAGATCGACCCGGGTCTGGTCGAGGCGGCCGCGACCGAGGTGGGCTGCGCCGCCGCCGAGGCGCTCGGTCCCTACCCGGCGATCGGCAAGCTCGCCCTGGCCAAGTACACGACGGCGCTGGGTATCTCCCCGCAGCAGCCGCAGGGTGCGCCGGTGCGCTGAACCGGCGCACGACAGCCGTACCGATGGAGGGCCCGCTCCGATGCCGGAGCGGGCCCTCGGCTTCGGCGGCGAGGGTCAGCCGAAGACCACGCAGGACGCCGCGGGCACGGCGATCGAGCCGGCCCGCCGGGGCAGCCCCGTCCCGGCGTCGACGGCGAACCACGTCACGTCGCCGGACCGCTCGTTCGCCACGTACAGGAACCCGCCCGACGCGGCGATCGCCCGCGGCCAGTGACCTCCGCACGGAACCGTCCCGGTCAGCCGCAGCTCCTCGCCCTCGACCGCGAAGACCGAGAGCACGTCCTGCCCGCGCGTCGCGGTCCACACGAAACCGCCGTCAGATGAGGCCACGATGCCCGAGGGGTAGGCGTCCCCCGCCGGGCCGCCGGGCAGTACCGGCGTCTCCGTCAGCGGCTTCAGGGAGCCGTCCGAGGCGTCCCAGCGGCAGACGGTGACGGTCGGGGTGAGCTCGTTCAGCACGTAGACATGGCTGCCGTCGGGATGGAACGCCAGATGACGGGGGCCGGAGCCGGGTCGCAGGGCGGCCTCCCGGTGCAGTGCGAGGCCGCCCTCCTTCAGCGTGCACACGCGTACGGAGTCCGTGCCCAGGTCGACGCTGACCACCCAGCGCCCGCTCGGGTCGCCCTGCACCTGATGGGCGTGCGGGCCCTGCTGACGGAGGGTGTGCGGGCCGGATCCGGAGTGGCGCAGCACACCGGACGGGGCGGCGCCGAGGGTGCCGTCGGGGCGCAGCGGCACGGCGGTGACACTGCCGGAGCCGTAGTTGGCCGTCAGGACGTGACCGGCCACGACGCTGAGGTGGGTCGGCCCGTCGCCGACGGGGACGGGGCGGCCGGCCGGTTCGGGTACCGCGCCCGTGACGCGGTACGCCGCGACCGTGCCCTCGGTCGTCTCACTGACCGAGTAGAGGGTGTCTCCGTCGGCCGAGAGGGCCAGGTAGGAGGGATCGGGGACGCCGTTCAAGCTGCCCAGCACCGTCAGGGCACCGCTTGCCGCGTCCACGGCCGCCGTCACCACTCCGGGGCCGCCGGCCGCCGTGAACGACCCGATGAACGCCCGCCCGCCGTCTGCCACCGCTGTCCCCTCTCGGTTGTCGGGTGTCGCGGGCGACGCTAGCAGTTGAGCCGCTACGGTCTGGACCAAGAGCCAGGGCTGGCGGAGGCGAGGGCCCGGGCCGCCGGAGAGAGGCGGACTCTCCAGTCGATCGTGCGGCGGACTGCCGGCCGGTCCTCAGGCCCCGACCAGCGGCGACCCGGACGGCGTGCGCAGGGGCGTGGCCAGTTCCGTCAGGGCGCGCTCCAGGCCGTGCAGGTGGGCGAGGGCCCCTTCGTGCGCGGGGGGCTCGGGCGCGAGGGAGGCGGCCTGTTCCGTCGTACCGTCCGTGAGGGCTTTCACCGCGGCCTCCACACGCCAGCAGGCGGCGGTCAGGCGGACGTCGTGGGAGGCTTCCGGGTCGGCGGCGACGGCGACGAGGCCGCGGATCTCGCGGACGCAGTCGTCGAGCAGGGCGATCACCTGCCGCGCGCGCCGCTTGCGGCCCAGCATGGGGTTCAGCGGGTGGACGAGCGGGCCGAGGGCGAGCCGGACCCGACCGAGGAGCTGTTCCAGTTCGGCCACGCGCGGGGACGGGTCTGCGGCGGCGTCGCCGGCGAGGCGGGCGGCGGCCTCGCCGGTGCAGGCGTGGACGCAGCGCAGGGCGCGTTGGATCCAGGCGTTGTTGACGGTGTGGGTGGTGACCGGCAGCACGAACAGCACGGCGAGCACGGCGCCCAGCGCCCCGATACCGGTCTCGGCCAGGCGCAGCGCGAGCAGAGCGGGGTGGAGCAGGTCCAGCAGGCCGTAGAGCAGTTCGGCGAGCACGGTGACGCAGAGCATCATCCAGGTGTAGGACACGGCGGCCGTGTAGAAGATGCCGAACACGCAGGCGGCCACGAGCACGGCCGACGGCACCGGTGCGCCGTCCAGCGGGACGGCGATGAGCAGGCCGAGGCCGATGCCGAGCACCGTGCCGAGGACGCGGCGGAAGCCACGGACCAGGGTCTCGCCGCGTGAGGTGGTGTTGACGAAGATCCACCAGGTGGCGCCGACGGCCCAGTACCAGCGCTCCGCGGACACCATCTGGCCCACGACGAGCGCGAAGCCCGCGCCGGCGGTCGCCTGGACCGCCTGCCGGTTGGTGATCCGGGCGAGACCGGAGCCGTCCGCCGGGGCGACCGCCGGAGCCGTGGGCGTCCGGCGCTCGTAGCACCACAGTCCGAAGCGCACCACGGACGCGCTGAGCACGGACAGCAGGACGGCGGCCCCCAGCTCGGGCAGTTGCCCGGGCGTGGCCCGCAGGAACTGCGCGATGAAGAAGGTCATGAACGCGAACACACCGAGGCTGTGTCCGCGCGGCCCCCAGCGGCGGGCAAGGACGCCCAGGCCGACGACGGCGAGGAAGGTGAGGTCACGGGCGACGGGCTGGTCGTGCAGTACGGCCGCGGCGGCCAGGACCGGCAGCCCGACGGCCGGGAGCAGCGTGGTGGTGACGACCTGCCCGCGCACGGTGGCGTCCGTGACGGTGAACAGGGCGAGCAGCGCGGCCAGGCCCCCGCTGACGGCGCCGACGAGGGAGTGACCGGCGAGCCCGCAGACGACGACCGCGAGGCCGATGCCGAGCACGGCCCGCGCCGCGAAGCGCAGCCGCGCCCGCCCCGGGTCCGGCGCCACGAACACCCTCTTCAGCACTGCTTCCCGCCCCCTGCTGCGCATCGGCATGAAAAAGGCGCCGCGGGGATCCGCAGCGCCATCGACTCCCCCATGACAGCATCACTTCCGCCACTGGCTCAAGTCGCCCACAATTCACTGGACCAATGGACCAGCCACGTGACCGCCGCCGAGCCGCCGTCGGACCAACGGCCCACGTCGGACCGTTCGCACCGGTCACGCCTCGTTGGGCCATTGGTACAGTCGGCGATGACCGACAGGAGGAGGCCGGGCACGATGGCCGTGGACGAGCTGGACACGCGCATCCTGCGCCTGCTGCTGGAGCAGCCGCGCACCAGCGTGCGCGAGTACGCCCGCATCCTCGGCATCGCCCGCGGCACCCTCCAGGCCCGCCTGGACCGGCTGGAACGGGACGGCGTGATCACCGGAACCGGCCCGGCGCTCTCCGCCGCCGCCCTCGGCCACCCAGTGCTGGCCTTCGTCCACATCGAGGTCACGCAGGGCCACCTCGACGAGGTGGGCGACGCGCTGGCCGCCGTACCGGAGATCGTCGAGGCCTTCTCGATCACGGGCGGCGGCGATCTGCTCACCCGGGTCGTGGCGCGCGACAACGGGCACCTCGAAGACGTCATCCAGAAGCTGATCGGCATGCCCGGCGTGGTCCGCACCCGCACCGAGGTGGCGCTGCGCGAACGCGTCCCGCACCGGCTGCTGCCGCTGGTGGAGTCGATCGGGCGGACGGCGCGCAGACAGCCCTTGACATCATGACCCCATGAGCGATCTCGCCGGCCTCTCGGTCATCTTCGATCTCGACGGAACGCTCGTGGACAGCGAGCCGAACTACTACGAGGCCGGCCGGCTCACCCTCGCCGAGCACGGCGTGCCGGACTACACCTGGGCCGAGCACGAGCGGTACATCGGCATCAGCACGCTGGACACGATCGTCGACTGGCGCGGGCGCTACGGTCTGCGCGCCCCGGTCGCCGAGCTGCTCACCGCCAAGAACCGGCGCTACCTCGCACTCGCCCGCGCCTCCACCCGCGCCTATCCGGAGATGCGGAAGTTCGTGGAGCTGCTGGCCGGCGAGGGCGTCCCGATGGCCGTGGCGTCGGGCTCCTCCCCCGAGGCCATCGCGGCGGTCCTGGCCGGTACGGGCCTGGACTCCCAGCTGCGCACCCTGGTCTCGGCCGACGAGGTCGCCAACGGCAAGCCCGCTCCCGACGTCTTCCTGGAGGCCGCCCGCCGCCTGGGCGCCGACCCCTCCGGCTGCGTGGTCGTCGAGGACGCCGCCCCGGGCGTGGCCGCCGCCCACGCGGCCGGCATGCGCTGCATCGCCCTCCCTTATGTCGCCGACCAGGCGGACGGCCCGGACTTCGCGACCGCCGGCCTGCTGCTGCGGGGCGGCCAGGCGGAGTTCACGGCTCGAGCGGCGTACGACTGGCTCACGCGCACGGCCCGTAGCCTCTGACCCACCTCTAGGAACGGCGGCGGGGCTTGCCGCGGCGGGCGCCTTTGGCAGTGCCCTTGGCGCCGCCTCGGGGAGCGCCTTTGGCGGTGCCGGACCGTGAGGCCTGCTTCGCAGCCGGCTTGCGGCGCGCGGCGGGCTCGGTGCCCCGCTTGTCCTTGGGCTGCGTCTCCGGCTGGGTGCGGCCGCGGGTGCTGTTCACCGTCCGGCCGCGCACGATGCCGATGAAGTCCTCGACCAGGTCGGTGTGCGCGTCCTCGGGCCACGACAGGGCCACGCCCGACTGGGGTGCGTCCACCAGGGGCCGGTAGGTGAGGTCCTTGCGGTGGTGCAGGCGGGCCAGGGACTGGGGAACGGCGAGGACGCCGATGCCCGCGGCGACGAGTTCGACGGCGTCGGCGGTGGTGGCGGGGCGCTCGAAGGCGGGCTCCCCCGGCGGTCGCTCCCAGCCGAGTACGTCGTCGAGGGGGTGGAGGACGACCTCGTCGGCGAGGTCCTCGACCGTCACCTCGTCCGCCGCCGTGATCAGGTGGTCCTTCGGGACCATGACGACCGTCGTCTCGGTGTAGAGGGGGATCGCGCTGAAGACCGTACGGTCCACGGGCAGCCGTACGATCCCCGCGTCGGCGCCACCGTCGCGCAACACATCGGATGCCTCGGCGGCCGTCACGGCGAGGAGGGAGAGGGAGACGGCGGGCAGGCGCTCGTTCCAGATCCGCACCCACTTGCCGGGTGTCGCCCCAGGAACGTACGCGAGCCGGAACGTAGAGGGTGCTTCCGAGCCTGTCACGCCGCCAGGTTACCGGCTGTGGTCGGATGTCTCGTATCCGGCGGATAGTCTGGAGTGCATGAAGTCGCACCAGACCACTCAGACGATGAAGCCCGCGACCGCGGCGAAGAAGCTGGGTGTGTACCTCCCCGCCACCCCCGCCGAGTTCCAGGAGGGCGTGGTCTCGCGTGCCGAGCTGAACGAGCTCCAGGCCGACCCGCCCGAGTGGCTGCGGGAACTGCGGCGCAACGGCCCGCACCCGCGGCCGGTGGTCGCGGCCAAGCTGGGCGTCTCCATCGCGGGTCTGGCGCGCGGCGGGATGACCGAGCCGCTCACCACCGAGCAGATCGAGACCCTGAAGCAGGAACGTCCCGAGTGGCTGGAGAAGGAACAGGCCACGCAGGCCGAGGTGCGCAAGGAAGCGGCCCGGCTGAAGGAGAAGAAGGCCGAGGCCGAGGACTCCTGAGGGCGGGCGCCCGAGGCCGAGGGCTCCGGGCTCCTGAAGCCGGGGGCTCTGAGCCGCGTGCCCTCCTGAAGCCAGGCGTAGGGGCCGCAGGCCTACCGACCGGCGCGCGCTGGCTTCAGGCGGTCGGTCTCCCGGCCCGACCCACGCCGACCAGAACGGCCCGCGCCCCCGCTATGCCGCCACGGCGGCCTCCTTCCGGTGGATCGGCGTGCCCGAGCCGGTCAGCGGCAGGCCCGTGCCGCCCTGGCGGGCCGCGATGATCTCGGCGGCGATCGACACGGCGGTCTCCTCGGGCGTATGGGCGCCCAGGTCCAGGCCGATCGGTGAGCGCAGCCTGGCCAACTCCCGCTTTCCCAGCCCGGCCTCCCGCAGCCGCCGCTCGCGGTCCTGGTGGGTACGGCGGGACCCCATGGCGCCGACGTACGCGACCGGCAGCCGCAGGGCTTCGGTGAGCAGGGGTACGTCGAACTTGGCGTCGTGCGTGAGGACGCAGAGGACCGTGCGCGCGTCGGTCCGGGTCCGCCGGAGGTAGCGGTGCGGCCAGTCCACGACGATCTCGTCCGCCTCCGGGAAGCGGGCACGGGTGGCGAAGACGGGGCGGGCGTCGCAGACGGTGACGTGGTAGCCGAGGAGTTTGCCGGTGCGGACGAGGGCCGCGGCGAAGTCGATCGCACCGAAGACGATCATCCGGGGGGCGGGGACTTCGGACTCCACGAAGAGGGTGAGCCCGGGGAGTTCGAGCGTGCCCGTGCGCCCCTCGGTCAGCATGGCGTGGGCCTCCGTGGCGACGCGGGTGCGGGTTCGGTGGGAGGGGTCCGGTGACCCGTCACCCTCTGCGGCACCCTCCGGGGCACCCTCTGGGGGCGCTTCCGCTTCGTACGATCCGTCCTCGTGGACCAGCAACGGGCTGCCGAGCAGTTCCTCCGGGCCCCTTGTCACCCGTGCCAGAGCCACCGTCTCTCCCCGGGACGCGGCCCTCAGCGCGCTCCGGACGAGCCGGGTCTCCCGGGTGACCGGCGTGATCAGGACCTCGATCGCGCCGCCGCAGGTCAGGCCCACGGCGAAGGCGTCCTCGTCGCTGTAGCCGAAGCGTTCGACGACTGTGTCGCCGTCCTGGAGGGACTGGACGCACAGGTCGTACACCGCTCCCTCGACGCAGCCGCCGGAGACCGAGCCGATGACCGTGCCCTCCGTGTCGACGGCGAGAGCGGCGCCGGGGGCGCGGGGGGCGCTGCCGCTGACGGAGATGACCGTGGCCACGGCGAAGTCACGGCCCTCCGCCGCCCAGCGGTCGAGTTCCTCGGCGATGTCAAGCATCGGTGGCCCCCGGCAGGACGCGGTCGGGCCGGATGGGCAGGTTGCGGTGGCGCACGCCGGTCGCGTGCCAGACGGCGTTGGCGACCGCGGCCGCGGCGCCCACGATGCCGATCTCGCCGATGCCCTTGATGCCGACGGGGTCGTCGGGGTCGGGGTCGTCCACCCAGTCCGCCTCGACGGAGGGTACGTCGGCATGCGTGGCGACGTGGTAGCCGGCGAGGTCGGCACCGACGTTGGCGCCGGAGGCCTGGTCGCGGACGGCCTCCTCGTGCAGGGCCATGGAGATGCCCCAGATCATGCCGCCGACGAGCTGGTTGCGCGCGGTCAGCGGGTTGACGATCCGGCCCGCGGCGAAGATGCCGAGCATGCGCCGCACCCGGACCTCGCCGGTGGCGACGTCCACGGCCACCTCGGCGAACTGCGCCCCGAAGGAGTGCCGCTCCTTCGCGGACAGGGCGCCCAGGGCCGCGGTGGTGTCGGACCGGACGGTGATGCCCTCCGGCGGGACGTCCGCGCCCAGGGCGAGCCGTTCGCGCAGCTCACCGGCGGCCACCGTGATCGACCAGGCCCAGGAGCGGGTGCCCATCGAACCGCCGGCGATCATCGCCGGTCCGAAGTCGCTGTCCCCGATCCGCACCCGGACCCGGTCCGGCGGCACGTCCAGCGCGTCGGCGGCGACCAGGGTGAGTGCCGTACGGGCTCCGGTGCCGATGTCCGAGGCGGCGGTGCGCACCGTGAAGGTGCCGTCCGCCTCCGCCGTGATCGCCGCCGTCGAGGGCGCTGCTCCGGCGAAGAACGAGGACGCCGCCGTGCCGGTGCCGATCAGCCAGCGTCCGTCCCTGCGCACGCCGGGGCGCGGATCGCGGTCCGCCCAGCCGAAGCGGCGGGCGCCCTCCTCGAAACAGGCGAGGAGGTTGCGGCTGCTGAAGGGCAGGCCGGAGACGGGGCCGGCCGTGGGCTCGTTGCGGACGCGCAGGGCGATGGGGTCGATGCCGCACTTCTCGGCGAGCTCGTCCAGCGCCGACTCCAGCGCGAACGCACCCGGTGCCTCGCCCGGCGCGCGCATCCAGGTCGGCGTCGGCACATCGAGCCGTACGACCTCGTTGGCCGTGTGATGAGCGTCGGCGTCGTACATCACCCTGGCCACTCCGGCGCTGGGCTCGACGTAGTCGAAGACCGTCGACGTGTGGTTGAGGGAGCGGTGGTCCAGGGCCCGCAGCCGTCCGTCGGCGTCCGCGCCGAACCGCACTCGCTGTGTCGTGGGGCTGCGGTGGCCGGCCAGCGTGAACATCTGGCGGCGGGTCAGGACGACCCGGACCGGGCGCTGGAGGGCGGTCGCGGCCATCACGGCGGCCACCTGATGGGCGCGCACGCCCTTGCTGCCGAATCCGCCGCCGACGTGCTCGGAGCGGACCCGGACCGCGCCCGGGTCGAGGGAGAAGATCTTCGCGATGCTGTCCTGGACCCAGGTGGCGCCCTGGTTGGAGTCGAACACGTCGAGCCGTCCGCCGTCCCAGCGGGCGGTCACCGCGTGCGGCTCCATCGGGCTGTGGTGCTCCTCCGGCGTCGTGTACTCGGCGTCCACGACGACCGCGGACGCGGCGAGTTCGGCCTCCAGCTCGCCCTTCGCGGTCACCGCGGGCATGTGGCCGTCCAGCGGCTGGACGCCGGGGTGGTCGGCGGAGAAGGCGACGTCGTGCGGCTCCTGGTCGTACTGCACGACCAGCGCCTCGGCGGCCTCCCGGGCCTGCTCCGAGGTCTCGGCGACGACCAGCGCCACCGGCCAGCCGAAGTGCGGCACCCGGTCATTCTGGAAGAGCGCGGCCGACGGGTCGGGCGGGACGCCCAGCAGGCCGATGTGGTCGGTGTCGAGGCGAGGCGCGTTGCCGTGGTGCAGGACGGTGATGACGCCGGGCATGGCGAGGACGCGGTCGGTCTCCAGGGCCCGGATGCGGCCACGGGCGACCGTGGACAACGCCAGCCAGCCGTGGGCAAGTTCGGCGAAGGGGATCTCCCCCGCGTAGCGGGCGGCGCCGGTGACCTTGTCCCGGCCCTCGACGCGGGTGTGGGCGGTTCCGACGGAGGACGTCGGGCGGGTGACGGTGGTCATCGGGCGTCGGCCTCCTCGGCGAGTTCGGTCAGCACGGCGACCACGAGGTTGCGCATGAGGGTCACCTTGTACTGGTTGTGCGGCAGCGGCTGGGCCGCGGCCAGTTCGGCGTCCGCCGCGGCGGCGAAGGTCTCGGCGTCGGCACGGGCTCCGGTCAGCAGTTCTTCGGCCTTCCGTGCCCGCCACGGCCGGGACGCGACCGCCCCGAACGCCAGCCGCACCTCTCGTACGGTCCCGTCCTCGACGTCGAGCGCGGCGGCGACGGAGCCGATCGCGAAGGCGTACGAGGCGCGCTCGCGCACCTTGCGGTAGCGGGAACGGGCGGCGACCGGGGCGGGCGGCAGGGTGACGGCGGTGATCAGCGCGCCCGGCGGCAGAGCGGTCTCCAGATGCGGGGTGTCACCCACAGGCCGGTAGAACTCGGCGAGTGGCAAGTCCCCCGGCCCGTCCGCCGTTTCGTACGAGACGACGGCGTCCAGGGCGGCGAGCGCGACCGCCATGTCGGAGGGGTGGGTGGCCACGCACGCCTCGGAGGCGCCCAGGATGGCGTGGTTGTGGTGCTCGCCCTCGATCGCGGGGCAGCCGGTGCCGGGGACACGCTTGTTGCAGGGCTGGGCCACGTCGGCGAAGTAGCCGCAGCGGGTGCGCTGGAGCAGATTGCCGCCGACGGTGGCCATGTTGCGCAGTTGCCCGGAGGCGCCGGCCAGCACCGCCTGGGTCAGCATCGGGTAGCGGCCGCGGACCTCGGGGTGGGCGGCGAGGTCGCTGTTGGTGACCGTGGCGCCGATGCGCAGGCCGCCGTCCTCGGTCGGCTCGACGCGGTCGAGGGGCAGCTCACGCACGTCGACGAGCCGGGCCGGCCGCTCGACGCCGGTCTTCATCAGGTCGACGAGGTTGGTGCCGCCGCCGAGGAAGCGGGCGTCCGGATCGTCGCCGAGCAGCGCGACGGCACCGGAGACGTCGTAGGCCCGCTCATAGCCGAACTCCCTCATGCCGCCCTACCTTCTTGAGTGCGTCCCTGGAGTTCGCGACTCTGGGACAGCGCGGGTGGGGCAGGGATGGGTTTCATGCTTGCTGCCCTT
>NZ_JBHWJQ010000061.1:0-29823 GCF_042731435.1 Streptomyces sp. NPDC059861
GCTGCACACCTACAATCACCACCGCGGACACACCGCGCTGAAGGGCCAACCACCCGCCAGCCGCGTCCCCAACCTCACAGGGCAATACACCTAGGTACGAGTGGGGACATGGTGCCCGCTGCCAGGCCCACCAGCTCGTGCGTACTCGAACGGCATGGGACCGCCCGGAGGTCCGGGGCGGCCGCCGGCGCCCAGCAGAGCTGGTGGCCGTCCCCGCCGCCGCTCTCCCTTGTCTCCCAGTGCAAACTGAACGTGTCCACGGGCACCAGCGTCTGGCTCGCGAACCTGCCCTGTTCCCAACAGAAGGCGAGTGGCTGCCTGTTCCGGTCGCTGCCGCCGGAGCGGAGCGCTGACCGTGATGGCGATGCTGCTGCCTGCTCGGCCCGGCGGGCGGCAGTGGCGTGCCCGAGTCGACCCTGCGACGGCGGCGCCACGAGCTGATCGCACTGCTCGCCGCCCGCGCCCCGCTCCTGGTGGCCTGGCGGCTGGCGTCTCGAATGGAGCAGTACTGCTACCCCATGGTGCTGAAGCGCCCTGCCCATCTAGGATCAGGCCGCCATCGAGACCTTTCCACCCCCTGCAATCAAGGGAAATCACATGCGTCTACTGGAACTTCGCAAGTTCTGTGTCGTCATCGCTGCCGCTCTCAGCACGGTCATTCTCACCTCTGGGTCGGCTTCCGCCTACCCGTGGTGGCAGGACTGGACCCCGGTACAGGGTCAGGAATGTAGCGCGACCACGCACCACGAGGTTTCGACCAAGGTGCTCTTTCAGACGTGCATCGTCCCGCATCCCACCAACGGAACAGCGCAGCCGGTCCTCATCGTGCGGAACAACGCGACTGTGACGGTCGGGCTCGAGAACGCAAAGGTGTCCAGCCTATGGTCCAACAAAACTTACGGTTGCGCTCTCATGTACCTGGCCCCCGGCAGGGTAGCGGCGTGCTACGGCGGAACCACGAGTCTGGTATTGGGGAACAATCAGGCTGTTGGCCAATTCACGTACAACGGGATAACGGACAACACTGCATTCGCCGAGTTTCCCTATGCGCCCTGAGCGGGAACCCGATTTGACTTGATCTTTGACGTCCGGTGTCGAATGGCTCGTCGTGATCGCCCGGTTCGGTAACTGCCGTACACGGTGCGCGCGACGAGCCCGCGCTCGCGCAGCCAGGCCAGGTGTTCGGCGGAGAAGTACGCCTTGTCCGCGCGGAGTTTGACGGGTCGGCGCCGCCGTGGTCCCCGGCGGGACCGGACGCCGGGTATGCCGCGGATGAGCGGTTCGAGGGCGAGGCTGTGGTGCGTGTTCGCGCCGGACACGGCGACGGCGAGCGGGATGCCCTGGGCATCGGACAGCACGCGCAGCTTGTTGCCCTTCTTGCCGCGATCGACCGGGTTCGGCCCGGTCAGCGATCCCCCCTTTTGGCGCGAACGGAGGCCGCGTCGACGACCGCCGAGGTCCGGTCCACCTCGCCGGGCCCCGAGTTCGTCCAGCACCGCCCGGTGCAGCCGACGCCACAGGCCGGCCTCGGTCCATACCGTGAAGCGGCGATGCGCGGTGGCGGGCGACGTGCCGAACGTCGGCGGCAGACGCCGTCAGGCACAGCCGCTGGTCAGCGCGTACACCACTGCCGTGAACACGGCCCGCTCGTCACACGGAGCGGTCCCACCACCTTGCGGACGAGCAGCGAACGACGGCAGCAACGGGGCGGACGGCTACCAGAGTTCATCAGGAACCAGACGCTTCGATGGATGAGCGCCCACGACCGGCATCATGCCGCACGAACATCAAGTCACGTGAGACGACCTCTAAGCCTTGATTGGTGCGGCCGACCTGGCGGCCTGCTCGATCTTCGTGCGGTGGGCCGCACGGGCTTCCTCGTCGATCTGCTTCTCGTTCTCGGCGCGCAACCCGGTCCGGCCGTCGAGGCCCTCGCGCAGGATGTCGGCGTGCCCGGCATGCCGGATGGTCTCGCCGAGGACATGGACCATGACGGCGAACAGGTTCGTGTTGGGAGAGGGCTCCCGCCACCACGGCACGTGGCCGGGGGCGTCGAGGGGAAGCTCGTTTATCGTCGCGTCGGAGTGTTCCCACGTGCGCCGGTAGAACCCGATGATCTGATCGCGGGTCTCGTCCTCGGTCGCCCACAGATCGCTGCCGTCGGAGTCCTGCCACCGGGGCAGCGGTTCCGGGGAAGGGCGGTCGAAGACCTCGCCGAAGTACCTGGCCTCGACGGTGGCCACGTGTTTGACCAGGCCGAGGAGGTTGGTCCCGGTCGCTGTCAAGGGTCGGCGGGCGTCGTATTCGGACAAGCCGTCGAGTTTCCAGAGCAGCGCCTTGCGGTCCCGCCGCAGTCTCCCGTGCAGGTTGTCTTTCGCGAATCCATCGATCATGCGGCATGAGGCTGCCATGGGCTGCTCGTGGTCTCAAGTCCCGTACGTGGTCCGCAACGACTGGCAGAGCCGAGGCCTGGCCATGGCCGCCGCCCTGACCTGCTAGAAGAAGCTCGCGAAACTTGCCACGTGAGACAACCTCCAGAGATCAAGCCAGGAAGCGCCGAACGGCAGGGGTTCGCCGGTGTATCACGAAGAAGCTCGCACGGGCCTCGTCGTCCGATCCCCATTCGAGAGTGTTCACCGCAAGGTCCACTTTCCGCGATTGACCCTGGGCAACCGACGTCACCCGATAGTCTTCACCGTCATTGTCGTTGCTGCTGCAAGTGGCCCCTTCATAGAGTTCTAGCGTTGCCGCGACGACAACTTTTTCCAGCGGCCCGGCGAGGCCCAAAAGCGGGCGCAGTTCGGTCGATCCCGCACGCCCGGGCAGCAAGCACCACGTCATCACCGACGGCCAGGGCATCCCGCTCGCCGTGTCGCTGACCGGCGGCAACCGCAACGACGTAACCCAGTTGCTGCTCCTGCTCGACAAGATCCCGGCGGTGGCCGGGGTTGTCGGACGACCGCGGAGACGGCCCGACATGCTGTTCGCCGACCGCGGCTACGACCATGACAAGTACCGCCGCCTCCTTAGTGAGCGGGGCATCCGACCGGTGATCGCCGAACGTGGCCAACCCCACGGCACCGGTCTGGGCACCTTCCGGTGGCTCTTAGCCGCCCTGAGCGCGGCGCTCTTCGTCACTCTGATGCTTCCGGGCATGGTCAATCGACGGCAGAAGATCATCATCTCCTGCGGTCCGGCGGCGACTTCCTGGTCCTGGTGGGTCTGTTCCCGCCCCTATGGGGAGTCCCTGGTTGAGTGGCTCCCCGTGTACTGCGCCGCACTGGTGGGCTCCGCCCTGTGCGCCGTGGCCACTGGAAGGCGATGCGTACTTTCATGGCCTGGAAGGCGGCGAACCCCGAAAAGCGGACAATGAAGGGCCGGACACTCCCTGGGTTCTGCAGCTGGCTTTCACCCTCCCCCTACTGCTGATTCCCGCTTTTTCGTACGCCTCCTGACCGGTGCTGCGGCCTCGGAAGCCGCGGAGCCCCAAGCGTGATCGCCGCCCTCTCCACCCAGACTCGGGTAGCGCCTGCTGGCGCTCAGTCTGGCGGGCTCTGGGTGCGGCTCGGCGGCCTGCCACCGATCAGTTGACCGCCACCGAGCCGTGACCGGGTGCTCGCGTGCGGCTGAGCCACTACACAGATGGTGGTCCGCCGCTTCCCCGTAGCGGCGGACTCGTTTCTTGTTTGACTGCCTCGCCTCATCCTCACGGGAACCCGCGGCGGCAGCATCGCGAGCACCAGTACGGCAATCCGTCCTTGAGGCAGCGACCGCGACGGGAAGCGGATTGCTTCGAATGCGTCCGCAGTACGTCACAACTCCATCACCGCTGCAGGCCCAGCGGCCCACCTGCCGCACCATGTCCCTACTCGCATCGCACCAGGGGGAATCATGCGCATCCGCACCACCACCGCGGCCGTCGTCGCCATACTTGCCGTCACCGTCGTCGGCTGCAGCAGCGACACGGCCAGCGACGCCAAGGCCGACACCAGCAAGAGCACACCATCCGAGGCGTCGACTGCCGCAGACAACAGCGGCGCCGCCAAGGACGTCGGCATGCCACCCGAGCCCACCGGCGCCGAGCGCGACGCCGTCCTCGCTGCCATCCGTGACGTCAATGGCAACCTCATCCGCGACGAGGACAAGGCCATCGACGCGGCCCGGAACCAGTGCGTGTCCCTCGACGGCGGCGCCACGAACCCGGACCACAGTGCTGCGCAGCGGTTCTCCTACGACGGCGTCACGCTGACCGATGACGACGGAAGTCACATCAACTTCGGGCTGCGCAAGACGCTCTGCCCCGAGTCCTGATCAGCCGCCGACTTGGCCCCGGCCGCGAGCGTATGTGGCCGGGCCTCACCATGCCAGGGGAGCGTGGCCACCGAACGCGGCTACTGATGAGCTGTGAGTACCGACAGCTGCGCGTCCGCGTTCTCGCTGCATCCAACGTGGGCATCGTCTGAAGCCCCTATCTGCCGGCCGGTCGATAGCCGACCCAGCTGCGCCGTCAGCCGGCCATCGGCGTCCCCGACGTCCCGGCTCTGCCCCATGTCGCTTCGCCAGCGCATACTGCCTGGCGTAGTCATGTCAGGCGGGAGACCGTAGCGGGTGCGGTGAAGCGTGCGCGGTGGCGCTACAGGCGGAGGCGTCATGGCGCGACGTCAACGCCGCCCGTCGTGGCCTGTGCCCCCGGTCGGGGACGTGCCTGCCCGACGCTGACCGCCGGGCCGCGACCTTCGGCGTCGCGTTCTGTGCTGACCCTGTGCTGTTCGGCGCGGGTGATGTCCGAGCCGCGTGAGCGGGAAGTCCCGGCAGGCGAGTACCGGATGTCGACGCGTGCCGATTACTCCGCCGGGTCCTCCCTGGTGTGCCGGACTGCCGCCTTCAGAGCCATCTCGACGGACGAGCGGGGCTCGCCGGCTGTCTTGGCGTAGTCGGTGATCGCCGCTTGCGCCGCCTGGGCCGCCTTCCGCCACGCTTGGTGCTGCGCGTCGTACTCGGCGCCGTCGAGGCCGGCGAGCTTCGCGCGCTGCTCTTCTGCGGCGCGCTCCAACGCGATCAGATCATCAGGTAGGTCCACGGGATGGAGCTTAGGTCGGGCCACGGGTGCGCCTCCGGTCCGGCTCGCGGAACACGGGGGCGCGGGGTGCGTGTGGACTACGACCTCCACCCGCCGCGTTCAGGGCGCTGCGCAACGGGAGCCGACGGCACGCAGCAGGGCCCAGCGTGGACAGGTCCTCCCGGCCCGGCCGCTCGCCTGCAGGACGAGGGGGCCCGCATGGGCCGCATCCCCGCACCGATGGCGCAAGCGTGGGCTCCCGGATGGCGCGGTCAACGGCTGGGCTGCGCGTTCGCCGGATCGCAGTGCTGTGGCCCGGGGTGGTCTGGCCTGTGGTTGCGCGCAGGACCGTGGTCGGGGCCGAGACGGTGCCATGACCGCGGAGGACGCCGAAACTGGAGGACTGGCGCTGGTTGCCTGATCGCGGCCCCGCCGGACCGGGCGTTCCGGGGGCGGTCATGCGAGGCGCGGCCGCGTGGAGAGGATCAGGCGGGGGAGTGGGGGTGGTTCTGGTCGCGCCAGGCCCGAGGCGAGATTCCGTATGCTTGCTTGAACACCTTGCTGAAGTGGGTTGCGTCCACGAAGCCCCATTTTCGTCCTGTGGCTGCGATGGTCCGTAGTCGGCTGTTCGGGCCGGCCAGCTCTCGTCTGCATTCGGCCAGGCGGCGGGTGCGGATCCAGTCTCCGAGGCTGATTCCTGAGCGGGACAGCACCGCGTAGAGGTGACGTACGGAGATGCTGTGTGCGGCGGCGATCCGTGCTGCCGACAGATCGGGGTCAGCCAGGTGCGCCTGGATGTACTGAGTGATTCGCAGGCTGAGTGTCGCCTCAAGCGGCTCCTTGGCCAGGCTGTCGTTGCTGTGCTGGGACATCAGTACGGCACGCAGGAGTTCGACGCTGGGTTGCACTGCGGCGTCGGCGTGCACGCCCTGGTGCAGCTCGTCGGTGACAGCCAATTGGGAGAAGTAGGTGAAGGCGAGGCGCGCAACGGGGTTGTCCGATCCCAGGGAGACCGCGGTGATGTCTCGTAGCATCCGGTCGGGGAGCGCGAGTGCCGAGCGGGGGAAACGGATGAAGCGGTAGTCGACTCCCTTATCGAAGAGATGTGTGTAGGGAGCGATCGATTCGTAGACGGCGAACTCCCCAGGCCTGAGCAGGCACTCGCGACCGTTCTGCACCACCAAGCTGCTGCCCGTCATCTGAACTCCGAGAGTGACGGCCGGCTCTTCGTCCTCCCGGGCGAGCCGCTCCGTCCGACGGAGGGTGACCGCGGTCGCCCACGCCGAACAGATCCTGATGGGCCCCACAGTGCCGAGCCCGATGCGAACGGAGATGTCCTCTGCCGGCGGGCCGTGGTCGATGTCGACCGCCACCATGGATTCCCACACCGCGTTGCGGACCACTTCCTCCCGGTCTCGCGGCGGTATGAACGCGGTGTCCAGGACCGGGCTCATGAGGCGGACCTTTGTCTGCAACGGTCACAGAGCCGGCCTGACCGTACCTCGGTCCGTTCCCCCACAAGTCACCCCTCACCACGGACGGTTCCCGACAGCAGTCTGGCGCGCTTCTCTCCCGCTGTGCAACGGCTTCGACCGGCACCCGCAAGGGCCCGCGCCTGTTGCGGCGCCACCTTGAGGCGGTGCACTACTGACAAGGTTCCTTGCACGGATGACAAAGTCCGAAGCCCGCGACGACCCTAAGGTCGATGGGCGAGGCCAGAGGAAGGAAGGTCACGTGCCGGGCTTCTCGGGGACCGCCATCGATGGCCTCTTCGGTCCGAAGACGCAGAGGCCATGAAGCGGCAGTTGCGTGGCAGTAGCGGTGGGTCGTCGTGCCCGTGGCAGTGCAAGAACCCGACCCGGTGTGACGTCGTAGCACCAAGAGCCTGCCGGTGGCCGGTGAGCCTTTGCACAGGCAGACGGCCTGACCATCAGTCTCGTCAGGTAGATCTACTCGAATAGGGGGAAGCGTGAGATTTCGCGTACGAACACGCCCATCCGGCCTTCTCGCCACCGGGCTTTTGCTCGCTGGCCTGCTCGGGGGCGCCGTCACCATGGCGCCAGCCGCCTCGGCACATGGCAATTACGTGCACTGCCAGGGGCGTTGGCTGCACGAGCGGATCGGGAACAGCGACCTCAAAGTGATGCTGCCGGCGGAGGTCGGGTTCAGTATCGGCATCCATTGCTACCTGACGAACGGTGACGGCACCCTCGCCTACCCGTTGAGTGGTGTCGAGGTGTTGCAGCGGGCGTTGAACAGGTGCTACACCGCGGGCCTCACCGTGGACGGTGCATTCGGTGACAGGACAGAGGCCGCGCTGAGACGGGCGCAGACCCTGGCGGGCGTGACGGTCGACGGCGAGTACGGTCCCGCGACCCGCACCTTCATGAAGTGGCCGATGTACAGCGACGCCACCGGCAAGGTCACCTGCCAGCGCCACGGCGACATTCGGCGGGACCTGTGACGGCAGCCTCGCTCTCCCGACGCGGGTGGCACCCGCGACCCATGGCCAAAACTTCTCCGCCCAGATGAGACCGAGTCCGATGCCGTAGCGGGCGCCACGGGTGCAACGCCCCGCGGGAGCGGTTGAACAAGGAGATTCGCCGTCGCAGCGACGGGGTGCGTTGCCCGCACCACCAGGTGGACGGGCGCGCACGCCGCGCCGTATGAGGACGGGGCGAGGACGATGAGACGCTGTTCGCGGCCATCATCCACGTGCTGGTCAGCGGCCACGCCTGGCGGGCTCTGCCACCCTGCTTCGGCATATCGAAGTCGGCGGCGCATCGCCGGTTCCTGATCTGGTCCCGGGCCGGCGTCTGGGGTCGCCTGCACGAGGGCCGTGCTGCACCGGCTCGACGACGCCAACCTGGTCGACGTCACCCGCGTTGTCCTCGACACAGCGCACGCCAGGGCCAAACGCGGCAAGCGCATTGGGGTGCGCATCGCCCGCAAGGGCGTCGAATCCGGCGAACGATTGGGGTGACGCCGCTGGGTCATCGAGCGCACCATGTCGTGGCTGTCCGGAGACCGCCGACTCAGCCCCCGCTACGAACGCCATCTTCGCCGGGACAACCCTCAGTCGAACATCTCGATGAAACGTGGCAGCGACGCGTCGAGCGCGTCGTCGTATGACATCGATGCGAACTCGTAGACGGAGCGCCGGCCAGGAGCACCTGCGCTGGCCGCCCTCAGTGCGTTGTCGAGCCACTCCTGAGCGACCACAGCTGCTCGGCCGGCCTCGACCACGGCCTGCACGAGACCGACCTCGCGGGCCCTCTCGGCGGTGAACGGCTCGCCGGAACCGATGTTCTCGATCGCCAGGCGCGGCCCAAGCCGATGAATGATGGGCACCTGCGCGATCATCGGCCACCTACCGGTGTTGACCTCGAACGTGCCGATTCGCGCACTGTCCACTGCTACGGCGAAGTCGCAGGCCGCGACGAACGAGGCGCCTGCGGCGAGCGCGTCGCCGTTGACGGCAGCCGCGACCGACAAACCAAGACGAGGGAAAATCCGGAGGGTGTCCGTCAGCCTCTCGCCGAACAGGGCTGGATCTGCACCCGCTTTGATAGCAGCGACGTCGAGACCACCGCAAAAGGTCTCACCTGCACCGGTGAGCAGGACGGCGCGGATGTCCGGGTTGTCGTCACACTTTTGCAGGCGGGTGCGGATGTCTGTGAGGATGCCTGGGTTCAGCAGGTTCCGCTCGCCATTGTGAATGGTCAAGACGGCGGTACCACCAACAACTTCTTGCTCTACGCCGCCGCTCCAGACGCTGTCCACGCTATTCATGATCCGAGTCCTCTCAATTCGTTGGGATTTGTGTCGCAGGCTGACGCGATGATCTTCTCGTCGACTTTGTCCAGGGGCCGGCGTGAGCTGCGGCCCTGCGTTGTTCACGACGATGCCGAGGCCGTACTGCCACGCATGCACGTCTGTTTCGGCACACTGTTGACGGAGTTCGCCACCTTGACGCCACGCTCGAGCGGAGCTTGTGCGATGGCGCGGCCCATCCCTCGACCGCTGCCTGTCACAAAAGCCCTGCGGCCGTCCGAAATTCAACCTGCGCCACGTTCGAATCCTCCAGTCAGCGGTTCATCCCTTGTACGGAGAGTGGATCTGAAGCGCTGAGGCCACCGCAAGTACGGCTAACGCTGGGTTCACAGGCGACTGTCGGGCCACCTCGCATTTTCCAAAGGGTGCGTTTCCTTTAGGTGCGCTGGTGGTCAACGCAAGCGGCCCGCGCGAATTGCTCTTGGTAGCGGCCGGCATGGACTCGGTGGTACTCGCGCTTGTGGAACTGCCGGCACTTTCTGAAGTCGCCGTTGGCGATCACGGCGCACAGGAGGAGGACAGCCTCGCCGCCGTACAGGCTCCAGCGGGCACCGGTGACGTCGAGGCGGCCCTTGGCCAGGTAGGGGCAACATCATCGGAGCGACGTCGGCGGTGGGCGCGCGGCTCGGCGACCACGCAGGGGTGCGAGGCCCTCGAGCAGGTCGCGGGTCGAAGACCTGCCGGGCTCGACAGCCCGTACGTCGTCCACCGACGAGTCCGGCCCCGCAGTCGGAGCAGGCGTCAGGATGGCGATCGAATACCACGTCCGGATCGGCCACCTGCTCCAGTGTTCCGCCCGGATCTCCCTGAGCCTGGACGGGCCTGCGGCCCGACCGCTGTCGCAGCGACTTGCGCCCAGGTTTCTACGCAGCCTGTCACTCGACGGCGGCTTGGAGGTGTTGCGCGAGTCGGAGGCGACCCGCCGCTCCAACTCCGCGATCCGCTCCGCCTGAGCGGACACCAGCAGCTACCTCCACCCCCGGCGAGGCCAACTCCTCGTACGAGGGCCGCGGCGCCGGGTCCGAGATCACTAGATCAACCTGTCCGGCCAGCTCACAATGCCCCGCTACAAGACTCCCCAACGGCATTGCTTACGGCGTCTTCGTTGCGATTAACGCCCCACTAACATCCCCCGGCTAAACTTGAAGGGATCAACGGTCCTAGCAAGTGTCCCATTCACGACGAAATGCAATTTCGTCGATTGTGATCGAGCAGTTCGAACGGTCACTGACTGTGGCGCTGATTTCCCAGCTTCCCACGCGCCAAGCTCAGGTTCACAAGCGGGTTCGCAGCAGTTCCTGGCGACGTCGTGTCGAGCGGAACGTGGAATGACGAACCCGACAAGAACAGTCCGTGCACGATGGCTTGAGTGAACGGAGAGGGTGGCATTGTATGCGAACTGGCGATCTGTGTCCCGATGCTCAGCACTCGGATGCACACGAGGAAGCGTTCGGAGCCGTCATACTCCGGGGCGCTCACACGGCCTGCTCGAAGGGTCCGTGGCCTCCCGGAGCCCTGGGCCCCGAGGTGACGGCCTACGCCGAGCAGCCCGGGTACGCCCGAAGCCTTGACGGCGTGCGGCTCGAGGACTCGCGGGTCCACTGAGCCGACGACGGTGCGTTGGCAGGCGGTTCGTGGCCGCTGTCGGCTGCGGACCGCAGCCCTCAGCATTCCCTCGGGCAGAGGTCCGACGAGGATCATCCAGCAGCTGGGCCTGCCGCCCCGGGCATCTTCGCGTGTGTGATCGGAGAGGTTGAGATGGCTTACTGCATCGCACGTGCGGCGGATGGGAAGTCCATCGATGTCGAGGGCGTGCCGGGTCTTCGGCAGGCGCTCTTGGTTGGGCATGAGCATGGTGCTGCGCACCAGGAAGTGAGCCTGTACGAGCCGGGGCCCGGGGCGACGACGGGCTGGGCCCGCTGCCCGTTCGACGAGTCGTGGTTCATCACGGGCGGAATCGGCGAAGCTGTCTTTGCGGGACTGCGCTACGAACTCGGATCCGGCGACTACGGAGTGGCGCCCGTCGGCGTCGCCCATCCGCAGTCCGCCGTGAGGGACTCACGCGGCCCGGCGTTCGCGCACCGAAGCCGCCGTCGTTCGCCGGAGCCCGTCACAGCGTCGCCACCAAGCCCGCTCCGGGTGAGAATCTCGGTCGACCGTCGGAGACGGACCTCCGGCATCGCTTCGTCGGGCCCTTCGAGGAGTCGTCGCGCCGCAGTCCGGGCCGGGCGGCGAAGGTTTGCCAACACCCGTTCGAGGAGATCTACTGCATCACCTCCGGCGAAAAGCGAGGGACCCTCGATGGGAAGGAGGAGGTCATCGAGACCGGCGATCTGGTGTGGGCAGGCAGAAAAGGCACACATGGATTCGTCAACGAACGTGACCGGTCCGCCCGTTGGATCGAAGTGCAGTCGCCGCCCCCTCCCACTTCGGACGGGTACTTCGTCCCGGACGACTGGCGCAAGCTCCTGGATGAGCACTGAGGCGTACGAAGGGCGCGAGGATTGATGGGTGACTACGACCCCGATCGACCAAGCATCTCGAAGACGCCAGGTCGACAGCATCGCGCAATCATCAGGCGGAAACTGGCAACGCCGGAGCCGTCGAAAGACATCGTCGTACGCCAGCGGCTCAGTCAACGGTTGAGAAAGCTGCTCGACCGCCACACCGTGGTGAATGTCTTTGCGGCAGCCGGGGCCGGTAAGACCACGGCAGTCGCTCTGGGTGTCAGTGACCTCGACAGGCCCGTTGCTTGGCTGTCCCTCGACGGTACGGAGCAGGCGCCGGGCCGCCTGCTCGTGTACCTCGAAGCGGCAGTCGAGGGCGCCGTCCCCAGCGCAGCCGATGTGGCGTTTGATGCCCTGAGCAGCAGTCTTCACATCGGTGAGGCAGCCGGACTGCTGGCGGAAAGCCTCCAGGGAAGTCGGCTCATTCTTGTGTGCGACAACGTGGAGCGAATCGCCCCCGACGAGGCCTGCGTCGCCGTGCTGTCGTATTTCGCGCGCTACCTGGCGTCCGGCGTGAACCTCGTGTTGATCTCGCGCGTCGACGTCCGACTCGACTGGGGCTCGACGAGTGAGCGTGACCGGGTGGGTGAGCTGGGCGAGGGCGATCTCTCATTCGACGCTCAGGAAGCCGGCGCAGCACTGCGAAGCGTCGGCCGCGTCGACGTGAACCCGGCCCAGGCGGTGGCGGCGACAGGGGGCTGGGTCACTGGCGTCCTGTTCGAGGGCTGGCGTCACACGCAGTCTCGCGAGCCGGATCCCGACATGCTGAGGTCCTATGTCGCAGCGAACGTCTTCAACTCGCTCTCCCTGGTTGAGAGAACGTTCCTCCTCCATACCAGTCTGCTGGACGAGGTATCGGTTGAGGGTGCCCGCGTCTTGGGGCAGGAGAACGCGGCGCAGGTCATGGCGGGCCTCCGCGCCCGGCATCTTCCGGTGACGTGGTCCCCTGACGGTTCGCGCATGACGCCACACCCGATGTTTCGCGACTTTCTGCTCGAGGCCCTGGGACGGGAAGATGCCACGACGCTCGACGCGGTTCGTCGCAGACACGTAGAAGTCCTGATCGCCAACGGCGCGCGCGAGGAAGCCGTCGATGAGCTGCTTCGGCTCGGGGACTTGGACGCAGCCGGGCGGTTGGCCGCCGACGCCCTGCCAAGCCTGGTTGCGCGGATGGACTTCGCGCCGGCGGCACGTTGGCTCGATGCTCTGGGCGCGTCCGTCCGGACCCCGACTCCGGAGATCGGATCCGTCGTCTTGCGCGTTGCCTTCGCACTGGAGCAATGGGGTCGCGGAGTTGAGTTCATCGATCGGCACGGCTATGACTGGCTTCCAGAACTGGGGGCTCCCGACTCCGAGGAGGCCCGTGTCCTGGCTTGTTGGTGTCTTTGGCACTCTGGGCGGATCGAGGAGGCGCAGGTCATCGCCGAGCAGTTGCCACCGGGTCGGAGCCGGCGCATCGCCGACTCGTTGATCGCGGGCGCAACCGGAGAGGAGCCGCCACCCTTCCCGGAATACTCAACGATGCCCTCCGGCCCACTCGACGGTTTGCTGATGCGCGTTGCCTTCTTCCGCGGTCGCCTTGACGGACTCGACGCACCAGGCTCGTTCGACCCGTGGCGCACCGTACTCGGCGGCCCTTGGGTCGTCGCCGCGCTACGCGCCACCGGGCGCTTGGACGCCGCGATGGCGATGTACGAGCCTCGCCGTGGTTCGTCCCAGCCGGTCTGGTTGCATGCCGTCGACGCCGTCGATCTCATGCTTGATCTTGGCCGCGAAGACGAGGCCTGTGCGTCCATCGCGCGGGGGCGAGAGCTCATTGCGGCAACCGGCTCGAAGGTATATCAGAACATGAGCCTTCTCGCTGAAGCCAAGCTGTGGCTGCGGCTCAAGGGTGACACCCAACGTGCCAACCGTGTGCTGGCAGAGGCAACTGCCAGCGGAGCCTCCGAGTATGTCCTCACACGGGAGACGTGGCTGATGTGGTCGGGTCTGTCGCTTCTGCTGCAGAACAGGGATGCCGAGGGGCACGAGTACCTCGCGGAATGCCTGCGGAGCATGCAGAAGGGAGACCGTCATCTCGATCTCCCGACGGTTGCCGTATACCTGTCCGAGGCGCAATGGCGTCTCGGACTCGAGGATGAGTCCGACGCCACGGCCGACCTTGCGATGGTCTCCGCCTCGACGCACGGAACACAGCACTTGCTGCTCACAGCCCTGGCGGACGTGCCGTCGGTTGCGGCCAGAGCGGCGGACACGAAATCCAGTCGCATGTCACCCTGGCACGAGATACTCGCCGTCCTATCGGGCCAACATCGCGTACGCGTGAACGTGAGTACGCCCCGACTCGTGCTCGAGGAGTTCGGCGCGCCGACCCTCACCGTCGACGGAAACGTGGCTCGGCCTCGGCTGACGAAGAGTATCGAGCTGCTCAGCTACCTGCTCTGGACACCCGACCGTAGGGCTAAACGTGAAGAGCTTCTCGGGGTGCTCTTCGGCGGCCGCAACGATGCTGCCTGCCGCAGCTATCTGCGGCAGGCGCTCTTCCGGCTTCGTGAGGTACTGCCTGACGGCTTGGGTCCGGCGCAGCACGGCGATGTCTTTCAACTGGTCGGCCCCGCGTGGGCCGTGGGTTCGGCACAACGGGCAGTCGACCTCCTGGCCCAGGCTGGGAGACAGAATGGAGAGGTTCGTCTCCAGACGCTGTCGCACGCCCTCAGCATTGCTGAGAGCGGGCCCTACCTGGCGACGGCTTCAGGGGATTGGGTTGCCGAGCGTCGCGAAGTCCTGGCTGAGACCTTCACCTCGGCTCGAGTCGACGCAGCCAAGCTCGCGTATCGAATGAACCGTTATCGTGAGGCAAAGGGACTGGTGGACCGCGTGCTTCTTGAAGATCCGTACCGCGAGCAGGCCTGGCAGCTCGCCATCAGTCTGGCGCATGCCAGCGGCAGCGATGACGCTGTGCTGGCGCTCTACCAACGGTACGTCGCGCGGATGCGGGAACTCGGTGTGCCACCGTCCGACGAGGTTCGGCGGCTCGTCATGCAGCTGCGCCGATAGGAGTGGAACGATTTTCGGGCTCTTCAGCCGCTTGCGTGGGTGCCTGACCAGCCCTGATGCCTGTGACACCGCGTGTGCCGATAGATCATCCAGCCTTGTGGCGCGGCACGTTGGCACTCGTGCAGAGTTCCGCCGAGTCGGTGTCGTCGGCGGATTCCCTGGTGTCTGACGACGGATCGCCACCAGTCACCAGCGCATCAGGCAATGAGCAACACGTCGGATGCGCTTGATTGGCCAGAGCGCCACCACAGCCTCCAGACGGGCGTACCGTTCGACGCACACATCGCGATCTCCTCCGAACTGGCCGCCGCTGCTGGACACCCTGGCACCATGTGATGTCTCGGCTGGACCGCCCCCGAAGCTCCGCCACGTACAGGCCATGCAGGTGGAGCAGCGGCAGCACCTCGCTGACCTTGGGCGACTTGCGGCACCACGGCGGCAGGATCTTCGAGGAGAACCGCGTTCGCTCGCCAGTGGCCGTGTCCACACGCTTGTCGTTCACGCGCGAGGCCGTGACCTTTAGGGGACGTGCGGCGGTGGTCACGGTGCATGGCCGGTTGTGGCCGTCGCGGACCACCAGGCGGCGCCCGGTGTCGTCCGTCTGGGCGAGGCAACTCGGGTATGTACCGGTTGACTTCGGCGACCAGCGCTGCGACGAGCATCCGCCGGGCGCCCCCGTGGACGATCTCGTCGATCAGCCCGTGGAGCGGCCGGCCGAGCCCCGCCACCTCACACCGGCTCGCGTGCCGGGTGGCTTCGCAACCTCCACGCGATCCAGCCTGCCCGGCGGCCGCACCAAAACCGTGCTCGCCAAGGGCGGGGACGGCTTCCCGGCTCGAAGAAAGAGCACCGGGCCAGGCACCCCGACGTCCACTAGCAGAATCTCCGCTGCCAACGTGCGGAAACGGTCCGCCAGCGAGCTGACGAACCTCAAGCAAGAGCGCAGTCAAACGCCAAGCTAACACCGTCTCGCGGATGGTTAACGCCTTGATCACGACGATGAGCCGCATCCCTGGAGAACTGGAGGCATGACCATGAGGACCGGTTCGGAGTACCTGGAATCTCTGCGTGACGGGCGTAACGTCATCATCGACGGTGAGCGCATCGAGGATGTGACGAAGCATCCCCTGACCCGTGGCTACGCCGCGCAGGCCGCGCGCTTCTACGACATGCATCACGAGCCCGAGAACCAGGCTTCCCTGACCTTCGTCGACGAGGACGGCACGCGACGCCCGATCGGCTGGCTGTATCCGCGAAACCAGCGCGACCTCGAACGACGGCGCGACTACGCCAACCAGGTGATCCGCAGCTTTGGAGGCGGCGCGTTCGGCCGCCTCCCCCAGAGCAACAACGGCAACTGGTACGCCCTTGTGGACGACACCGCCCCTTGGGCTGAGCTGTCCAAGGACACGCCCGCGACCGTCGACCTCGCCCGCAACATCATCGCGGACTTCGAGGCCAACCGCGACGCGGACCTCTGGACGGTCCCCCTGCTCAACGACGTGCAGCGGGACCGCTCGGACCCCTCGGTGGCCGCACGCAACCCGATGCTCCGCGTCAACGAACGCAATGACGAAGGCATCGTGGTCGCCGGCTGGAAGGGGGTCTCCACCGCGGTCATCTTTGCCGACACGATACTGCTCGGCAACATAGTGAAGCCTGGGACGGAACCGGAGCACATCATCTGGGCGAGCGTCCCGGTGAACCACCCGAACATCACGCACGTGGGACGCCGTTCCAACGCCACACCCGCCGAGTCCGTCTTCGAGCGGCCGTTGTCAAGCCTCGGCGACGAGCTCGACTCCATGGCGTACTTCGATGACGTCTTCATCCCGTGGGAGCACATCTACCACCTGGGCGACGTCGATCACTCCAGGTTGTATGCGCAGCGTACGTTCGATTTCGAGCACGCCGACACCCTGCACCACATGATCGTGAACGCGGAGCTCATGACCGGACTGGCGGTCCTCATCGCACAGTCGACCGGAACGGCTCAGCACCCGGTCGTGGGCTCCGACATCGCCGACCTCGTCCGCTTCCACGAGACGCTGCGCGCCTTCAGTATCGCTTCGGAGGCGACCGCGTTCGTGACGCCCAGGGGGTTGTGCAAGCCGAACAACATCTTCTACGACTTCGGCCGCGCGCACTACCTCGAGAACGTGAGCCGGCTGACGGAGAAGCTCGTGGAGATGTGCGGCCGCTCAGCGGTGTTGTCGCCGAGCGAGAAGGATTTCGAGGTTCCCGAGATCGGCACCAGGCTTCTGGAGATGTTCCACGGCACGACGTTGAGCGCGCACGACAAGGTGCGGCTCTTCAAGTTCGTCCAGGACCGGTTCCTCAGCGACTGGGCCGGACGGTTCAGGTCGTTCGAGAGGTTCCAGGGGACGCCGTTGTTCCTCATCAAGCTGCTGACGATGCAGCGCATCTCGACCGACCCCGGCGGCTCCATCACCGAACTGGCCCGCCATGCAATCGGTCTCGGCACCACCGACGAGATGACCGCACGCGCCGTCGCCGAGCGGAAGGAGTTGTTCGGCTCGGTGACTCCCGTCGCTACCGAGCCTGCGCTCGCTCAGGCCGCCGTAGCCAACCAGGGCTTCTCCATGGACGACAAGTCTCAGCCCGACTACATCAAGACCCAGGACGCATAACCGCCACCGAGGTGCTCGGCCCGCAAAATCCCGCAGGCTGAGCACCTCGGCAGCGTACTTCGCCGGCCCGGCGATTCAGGGGCCGTTCATGAACACGGTCCGATGCCCGCAACAGGCGTTGTCACCTTGTCGGGAGTGTGAGTGCCTGACGGTGTGCACGGGCGTCGACGGCCCGGGGCGTTGTCCCTGGATCAGGCCGTCGCGGGCCGGCCGACGGCGCCGCATGTGCACGTTCCGGGGGAGTCCTTCACAGCTGGTCCCGGTATTTCGATCGCCCGGCTGGTATCGATGCGAGCGCAAGCTCTTCGCATGGTCGCCCCAAGCCCACCCGTCAGCTTGGGCCCACATCGCATGGACAGGTGAGTATCCCCTGCTCGTCAGTGATCCTCGACCCAACTCGGCAGAAGGCTTGTCCGGAACGAATTTCGATACCGGAGTGAGGAATTCGGATGAGAGCGTTCGTTCATCGGGGACAAGTCACCAAGGTGGTGTTCGGCAGGGGGACACGCAGCCGTGTCCCCGACGAGGTCGTGCTCATGGGCTGCGAGCGCATGGTGGTGCTGTCCACCTCGAACCAGGCGGGGCACGCTGCCGAAATGGGTGACCTCCTGGGCGCAGCGGTGGTCGGGCACTTCGCCGAGGCGACCATGCACACGCCGGTCGCGGTCACGGAGAAGGCGGTGGCGTACGTCGAGTCGGTCAAGGCCGATGGTGTGCTCGCCGTCGGAGGCGGGTCCACTATCGGTCTCGGCAAGGCCCTCGCGGCCAGGACCGGCCTTCCGCAGCTGGCGCTGCCCACGACGTACGCGGGATCGGAGATGACTCCGATCCTGGGGGAGGTCGAAGGCGCCCGCAAGACCACGCGACGACTGCCCGAGGTCCTCCCCAGGACCGTCGTGTACGACGTCGACCTGATGCTGACGCTTCCTCCCGCCATGGCTGCGGTCAGCGGCGTCAACGCCCTGGCGCACGCGGTGGAGGCGCTCTACGGACAGGACCACGACCCCATCGCGAACCTCATGGCCGGTGAGGCGGTCGACGCACTGATCCGTTCTCTACCGGCGGTGATACGGCGCCCGGACGACCCGGAGGCATGCGCCGGGGCACTGTACGGCGCGTGGCTGGCCGGTACGTGCCTCGGGTCGGTCGGGATGGCGCTGCATCACAAGGTGTGCCATGTGCTGGGTGGCATGTTCAATCTCCCGCACGCCGAGACGCACGCGGTGGTTCTTCCGCACGTCTTCGCCTTCAACGCGGCAGCCGCTCCCGATGCCGTCGAGCGTGTCGCACGCACGCTTCCCGGCTCCGAGGGCGGTACAGCGGCCGCTCTCTTCGACTTCGTCGGAGAACTCGGTGCCCCCCGCGCCTTGAGGGACCTGGGCATGCCGGAAGCGGGGATCGACCAGGCAGCCGACCTGATCGTCCAGAACGCCTACTGGAATCCGCGCCCGGTGGACCGCTCATCGGCCGGCGCGCTGCTGACCCGGGCGTGGGCCGGCGAACGCCCCGCAGTCTGATCTTCTCCTGCGCAAAGTTCACCTCACCAACTTCACCACCGAGGAGCCCGTCATGCGTGACCTCAACAGTGAAACCATCACCGATGCGGTGATCGCCACCTTGGGCGGTGCCAAAGACCCTCGTACCACCGAGATTCTCGAGGCGCTCGTCCGTCACGCCCATGCCTTCGTCCGCGAAGTAGGACTGACCGAAGAGGAGTGGGCCATCGGTATCGACTTCCTCACCCGCACCGGTCACCTGTGCACCCCGACGCGGCAGGAGTTCATCCTGCTCTCCGATGTCCTGGGCGTCACCATGCTGGTGGACGCCCTGAACCACCAGCGCGAGTCGGTGGCCACCCCGAACAGCGTCATCGGCCCCTACTTTCGCGAGGACCGGCCGGAGCACTCCCACGCCGCCGACATCTCCGCGGGCCTCACGGGTACCCCGCTCTTCTTCGAAGGTCTGGTGACCGATCACCAGGGCGAGCCGGTCACCGACGCGGCTGTCGACGTGTGGCACAGCGACGCCGACGGCCACTACGACGTCGATGTCCCGGGCCTGCAGGAGACCGCGATGCGCGCCCTGCTGCGGAGTGACGGCGAGGGTGGCTTCGCGTTTCGTTCCATCCGTCCGGCGAGCTATCCGATCCCGGGGGACGGAACGGTGGGCGAGCTCATGCGGGCCGCGGACCGGTCCTTGACGCGCCCCGCTCATGTCCACGTGGTCATCGACGCGCCCGGCTTCCAGCGAGTGACGACGATGCTGTGCCCCTCCGACGACCCGTACCTGGAGCAGGACCCGGTCTTCGGAGTCAAGGACTCGTTCGTGGTCGATTTTGCCTCCCACGAATCCGGAACCGGACCATACAGCGACCGCACGGACCAGCCCTACACCTTGCTGCGGCACACCTTCGTTCTCGCCCCCGACCAGGGTTGAGACCTCGCCGGTGAGCGTGGCCCGTGATGAAAAGCCGTTTCCCATGGCAAGGCCTCCGGCCGACCGGAGCGTGCGGCCCTCGAGAGAGATCAGGGACTTGGTGGACCGGATGCGGCATCGGCCCGCTGCCACCACCCGAACGCAATACCTGCGTCGCTGCATGGATCACATCAGTTTTCCCGCCATTAACGGGTACTGGAGCACGCTGCAATGCACCCGCACAGGGCTCAGATGAATCTTCAGGGAGGTCTGCCGATGTCCGAGAGCCTTGAGATGCCGGAAACCCTTGACACGAAGCACGCCTTCCGGGCCACGATGAGCCGACTCGCCTCGGGGGTCAGCGTCATCACCACCCGGTCGGGGGACGCCCCCATCGGCGTGACGGCCAGTGCCGTCACGTCCCTTTCGATGGAGCCGCTGCAGCTGATCGTCTGCATCAGCAACCGCCTTTTCACCCGTAGCGCGATCGCCGAGCACGGACGATTCGCCGTCAACATCCTCGGGGAAGGCGGTCAAGCGCTCGCCAAGAACTTCGCGACCTCCAAGGAGGACAAGTTCGCAGGCGTGCGTGTCAGCGAGGAGCACGGTGTTCCGGTGCTCACGGACGCCATCGCCTCCGTCGTGTGCGATGTGTCGGCGGCACTCCCCGGAGGGGACCACACCATTTTCGTCGGCGACGCCCGACACTTCGAGCACCAGGTGGAAGCCCGGCCGCTGGTCTACTTCGCGGGCGCGTTCGGAGCCATGACCTGAGGGCAGCCCCATCCGGCCATGCCGGCGGAAGTCAGGTCGCGGCAGGCAGGCCACCGCCGGGCGAGAGTCTTCAGCGCGGTCAGGAGGGCGACGCGCGGTCCGTCGCCAGTGGGACGAAGTCGTGAGATGGCATCGACCTGTGTCTTGCCGTGCAGGGCGGTGTACTTGCCACGGATGTCGTCCGGGTCGCCTGGAGCAGCTGCCCGCCGCGCTTCAGCCTGTCCCGCCCGAACCGGGACCGTGTGTGAGCGGTGCGGCCCGTGCCGGGCATCCAGGCATCCGCTACGACGACGCGCTGCCCGATGATGGCCGTCACTGCCCTGATTGCCGGACGGACCTGTCCCGCCTGCCCGGTCTTCTCACAGCGCTGTTCAAGCGCCGCAACTGACCAGGTCCTGGTGTCGCTGCCCGCCAGTCCTCTGATAACAGCTCGGCGTCACAGGTCTGTCCACCGTCCGGCGCCCACCCCTTCTCCTCCTCGTCGCCGAGGGGAGGGGAGGCATTCAGCGGGCGATGACGCGATACATCAGCAGGCCATGCCCCCGCCTCACCCGGACCTCACGGTGATGGCGAGTGGGCACCGCTCCACCCTGCTCACTTGACAAGCAGGGCTGGCCTTTCGCGCGCTGCTCACGCGTCGGCCCCAGCCGAAGTGCGGTCAGTACTCCCAGACGGCCGGTACGACACGGAAGGCGTTGCCGTCGACCGCCACGTGGCAGACGGACGGGAACGGCAGGTGGGTGGCCAGCAGTTGTCCGCCGTTCGTCGCCAGCTCTGTCAGGAGACGGACCCGGACGCGGGTCGTTTCCTCGGGGTCGTGGTCGAAGCCGTTGTGCCAGTCGGGCTTGTCGAACCCGGGCTGGAACAGGGCATCGCCGGCGAACGTCAGCCGGTCGCCGCCGGACTCCAGGCGGATGATGCTGTGGCCGGGGGTGTGCCCGCCGGTGCGCTGCATCAGCACTCCTGGCGCCACCTCGTACTCAGTCTCGAACGGCCGCAACTGGCTGCGGTACACGTCCAGGAACCGCGAGGCGGTCGTCCGCAGCACGTCCGGCACCGGTGCCGGCATGACGGTGTGGGAGAAGTCAGGTGCGTCCCAGAACTCGGCCTCGGCCGCCGCCAGGTGGACCCGCAGGTCCTGGCGCAGCCGGCCCCTCAGCCCCTCGACGAGTAGCCCGCCGATGTGGTCCATGTGCAGGTGGGTGAGTACCACGTCGGTCACGGACGCGGGATCGATCCCGGCGGCATCCAGTCGCATGGCCAGCTGTCCGGCTCGCGGGAAGCCCGGGAACTCCGTCCCCAGCCCGGAATCGACGAGGATGGTCCGGTCACCGCTGTGCACCACGGCGACGTTCAGCGGCCAGTTGCACACCTCCGGCGGCAGGAACATGTCACCGAGCCAGGCCGCCAGGTCCTCCTTGGTGGCGTTGGTGGCAAACGTCGTGCTGGTGATCGGCATCACGCCGTCGCTGATCACCATCACGTCGATGTCGCCGACCTTCAGCGCGTAGCGCGACGGAACCAGCTCGTCATGCCCCGACGCATGGGAGTGGGCGAGGTCGATGTGGCTCATGTTGTTCTCCTCTTGAAGCGCGTTGGCCGACGGCATCGACGGCGCCATGGGTCACACCGTCCAGTCATCCCCCTAGGACCGGACGGCAGCCCGTTTTGTGACATTAGCCCGGTTTGCGACAGAGGCCCTGATCCCTCGCCCTGCCTCACCTCGCCCGGTCACGCCGGTGGCCCAGCCGCCGCACGCACGTTGACCCGGTAGGAGAGGGCGAGATGATCACAACGGTTTCCGCGTCTGCCGGTTTCGGCGTCGCGGAGCTTCAGCTCGACATCGACGACACGGAGCACGAACGGCGTCACACCACCGGCCTGGGTGTCGCCACCGGTCACGGCTTCGGCGGCCTGGACGTGCTGATGGCGGGCAGTCACGGCACAGTCGGGAGACGATCGGGTGCTGCGGCAGGCCGTCGGCCGGCACGCGGTGGTGTACCGCGCGATCGACTTCCTGGCATCCAGTTGTGCGCTGCCGCGGGGTGGTAGGCGCTTTTGGTTCCGTTACCTGATGCTTCGTGGGCCGACGCTTGCGCCCTCGGTGGAAGGATGGGGACGGTGTTGGCTCCGGCTCCCTCCTTCCGTTCGGCGTACGCAGGAGGGCGTCCTGCGCTGCATCCGTCAGCACATTGCCGATCACGGCCATGCGCCGGCTCCACCTCGCTCTTCCCGAGGTGAGACTTCCACCGGCCGCATAGAAGGTCGCAGATCAGGGCCGCCGATGATCAGTTCTTTCACCTCTGGTCGCGGTGAACCAGACGTCAGAGGTCGAGCTGGTACTCGAACGTCGTGCGGGTCATAGCCGAGCGCGTCGTTGATGCGCATCATGTGCGGGTTGTTGCCGGCGGAGTAGGTCAACAGGCCGCCGAGATCGGGGTGCCGTTCGAGGGCGTGCCGGACGGAGGCGGCCTTCATCCAGCGGCCGAGGTCATGGCCGCGTGTCGGGGGAGGACCCCGGTTTCGTAGTGCTGGCCGTCACCCTTGCCGTCGCCGAGGACCACCAGTTCGGTGAACCCGGCGGTCGAGCCGTCCGACTCGTCGACGGCGGCGACGGTGTGCAGCAGGTCGCCACGCTTCTCGACGGCCGCGGCAGCGGCCCTGACCCATTCCAGGTTCCAGGTCACCGTGCCGAAGTCGGTGCTGCCCATCGGCATGTCGTCCATGGCGTGACGCGACTCGACATATGGTTCGGCTCCTGCCGGCTGGCGCGGGGGCCTTGATCCGGGATCTTGAACGCGGGTTATGCGGCTTCGGCCAACGTAGTTGGTGTTGTAGTGGTGCAGCCGGCGGAAGAGGGTCCAGGTGTGCCTCGCGCTCGGTGTCCCAGGCCCGGCGGCCTTGGAGGGTCTCCCGTTTGCCGGTCGCGTGAAGGACTCGGTGAGCGCGTTGTGCGCGCTGGAACCAACCGCGCCCGCGGACTGGGTGACGTCGGTTTCGCGGCGGACGTCGGCGAAGGCCCGGCTGCAGTACTGGGCACGTGATCGCTGTGGAAAACGGCTCCGGCGAGACTGCCGCAGGTCCGTTCGGCCGCATGCAGAGCGTCGATGACGAGGTCGGCCCGCATGTGGTCGGCGATGGCCCACCCCGCCAGGCGCCGCGAGAAGAGGTCGATCACGGTCGCCTTGATCTGGTCGATGGCGCACTGCGTCACGGTGCCCTTCTGCAGGGCCGGTCGTCGACCCCCGGGCCAGCTCCCCATCCACGCCACGTCCGCCCGTCGACGGCGTGGCAACGCACTCCAACCTCTCAATTGGTCCGACCACCATGCAGGAAATCGGCGATGAATCGCGTCACTTGGGTGTTGTACCGCCAAAGTGGTCTGATAAATATACGTGGCACTTGCTCGATCACGCGCTACTGCTTCTGTGGAAGGGAACCCCGTGCCCGCTTCCTCTCGTCGCGACTTCCTCCGCATCACCGGTGTTGCCGGTGGCGGGCTCGCTCTGGCTGGCGGTTTCCGCCCGTTCACGGCGCATGCGGCGCCGCCCCGGCCCTCCGACGTCCCCTTCGTCCCGGAGGGCAAGGCCACCACGATCTGGTACCGCACGCCCGCAGACGAGACGCACATCCTCCAGGAGGCGCTCCCGGTCGGAAACGGCCGCTTGGGAGCGCTCGTCGGCTGTGACCCGGCCGACGACTTCGTATACCTCACCGACGGCTCATTCTGGTCGGGCGGACGCAATGACACCCTCACCGACGACGGCCAACTCCCCTATGGGCGGGATGACTTCGGCAGCTTCGGCCTGCTGGCCAAGCTCCGGATCGCCCTGTCGGGCCACTCCAGCGACACGGTGACCGACTACCGTCGCCAACTCGACCTGAGTAACGGCGTGGTGTCCGCGACTTACCGGGTGCGCGGGGACTCCTACCGCCGCGAGGTCTATGCCAGCTACCCGGACGACGTGCTCGTCATCCGGCTCACCGGTGGACCGCACACCGGGACGATCTCGCTGGCAGGCACGCACGACGAGACCACCTCGGGTAGCAACGGGCAACTCTCCTTCACCGGAAACCTCGCCAACGGCCTGCGCTACGCCGCCGCGGTGACGGCGGTAGGTACCGGCGGTCAGGTCGCCGTGAAGGAGGACAAGCTGTCCTTCGCGGGCTGCCGTGAACTCTTGGTCGTGGTGTGCGGCGGCACCAACTACTCCCCGGACGCAGCCAAGGACTTCCGGGACGTGACCAGCGACCCGCTCGCTACGGCCCGCGCCAAGGTGACGGCCGCCGCGCACGTGTCCGGCACCCGGCTCCTGAAGACGCACGTCGCCGACTACCAGCGGCTCTACAACCGGTTCTCGATCGATCTGGGCGAGTCGACGGACCTCCAGCGGTCGCTGGACTCCTGGTCGCGCATCGCCGTGCGCTACACCGACAAGTCCACGCCGGACCCCGAGTTGGAGGCTGCCTACGTCCAGTATGGCCGCTATCTGACCATCGTCGGCTCCCGCGACTGGCTCCCGATGAATCTGCAGGGCATCTGGGTGCACAACAACACGCCGGACTGGTATGCGGACTACCACACCGACATCAACATACAGATGAACTACTGGCTGGCCGATCCCGCCGGCCTCGGGGAGAGCTCGTACGCCCTCGCCCGCTACTGCGTCTCACAGCTCCCGGTCTGGACCGACGTCACCAAGCGCCTCTACAACAACGAACGCAACCGGTTCCGCAACAGCAGCGGGAAGATAGCAGGCTGGGCGGTCGCGTTCTCCACGAACATCCACGGCGGCAGCGGCTGGGTCTGGCACCCGTCCGGCAACGCCTGGCTCTGCAACTCACTGTGGCGGCACTACGAGTACAGCCAGGACCGCGAGTACCTGGAGCTGATCTACCCGGTCCTCAAGGGCGCGGCCGAGTTCTGGCAGGCGCGCCTGATCACCACCACGGTCTCCGACGCGGACGGCACGTCGCGTGAGGTGCTGATCGACGACACCGCCTGGTCGCCCGAGCACGGTCCGGACGGCAAAGGCATCACCTACGCGCAGGAACTCGCCTGGGAGCTGTTCGAAGAGTTCAAGACCGCCTCCCGCGTACTGCACCGCGACACCGACCTGGCTGCCGACCTGGCCGCGATGCAGGGGAAGCTCTACCTCCCTCGGGTCAGCCCGAAGACAGGGTGGCTGGAGGAATGGATGAGCCCGGACAACCTCGGCGAGATCACCCACCGTCACCTGTCCCCGCTGATCGGCTTCTATCCCGGCGACCGCATTGCCGCGGACAAGAGCCCGGCAGACCTCCTCAAGGGCGTGCGCGAACTGCTCACCGCCCGCGGCATGGACAGCTACGGCTGGGCCTGCGCCTGGCGATCGCTGTGCTGGGCGCGGCTGAAGGACGCGGAGAAGGCCTACCAGCTCTACCTGACCGTGCTGCGGCCATCGATCACCAACAGCAATGGCACCTCGGCGAACTGGTTCGACATGTACAGCCAAGGCAGTTACACGATCTTCCAGATCGACGCGAACCTGGGCGGCGCCACCGCGGCGGTGGAGATGCTTCTCTACTCGCGCCCCGACGTCATCGAGTTGCTGCCTGCGCTCCCCGACGCGTGGGCGGCTAAGGGCTCGGTGCGTGGCGTCGGGGCCCGCGGCGGCTTCACGGTCGACCTGGCCTGGCGCAAGGGCAAGGTGACCGAAGTAACCGTCCGCAGCGTCGGCGGCACCACGACCGAGCTGCGCGCAGGCAGTTTCCGTAAGAAGATCAGCCTCAAGCCCGGGAAGTCGGTGACGCTGAACATCTCCTGACAGGCCATGCCTCCAGCGCCTACCGATGTGCGGGTCCCGAGGACGACGACGGTCTGCTCGCCGCGTGCGTCGGAGACCTCTTCGATCAGCCGCCGAGCCGTCCTGGGCGCGTTGGGCAGGATCAGTTCGACGAGGCTGCGGCGGCTTGCTTTTCGCAGGGCGGTGGGGGATCCGTAGGGTTTCCAGAAGCCAGGTCACGGCGTGGTGGTCCAGGCGAGGCCCGAGGACGCGCTCCAGTGATGGGTCGGACTGGGTGAGCAGGTTGCGGTTCCGGTCAGTGGCCGTGGGGATACCGGCGTCGTGAAGACGCCTTCCTCCTTCCGGTCGGCCCAGGACATGTTCCGCGGAGCGGACGAGGCTGCCCGCGAGGTCCGGGCCGACGGGATCGTCGCGCACATCGTTCAGGTGGGACATGGCGGCGCCGTCGGGGGGAGGGGGGATCGTGGCGGCACTGAGTCCGCTGCGCGAGCCGGTGCGGGCGGTCATGCCCTCCGCCGGGCTCGCCCTGACGGGTTCCTCAGTCGCCTGGCGCTCCGCGGTCGGACGCGCCGTGGAACCAGCCCGCCCCCGAACCCCTGCTGCTGACGGGCGAGCGCGGCACGGGGAAGGTGGCCCTTGCCAGGGAATTCCTCGCCGGCCACGCCGTACGGATCGTCGGCGCGCCGCCCCGCTCGCCGCGACGTTCCGATGCGCGGGAAGGGTCAGCCCAGTGACTCGAAGTACGCCTTCTGTGCGGGGTAGTAGTCCGCGAACTCGGGGCGGGGCCCACCCGTGCGGGCCGCGGTGAGCATGTCCAGGTAGTACTCCCAGCCCGGTCCTGTCTCACCGAGGTGTTCCGTGGAGGTGAGGTGGTGGATCAGCCGGAGTTCCGTGACGCCGTCGCCCTCGGCCACCAGCAGCTCTAGTGACCATGAGCCGGATTCGCCCTGCGTCGAGACCGCGAGCCGGCGTGGTGCTTCGCAGGCATCGACACGGACCGGGATCCAGTCGTCCGACTCCTCGAACACCATCTGCACTTCGATGGTGCGGCCGGGAGCCCCCTCGCCGCGCCAGGGGCCGAACCAGCGCGCGGTGCGTTCCGGCTCGGTGACGCTCGCCCACACGTCGTCGGCGGAGGCGCGGTAGGTGCGGGTGAGGATCAGGTCGTGGCCCGTCTCGGTGGGGACGAGCTGCCCGGAGGGTTCGAGAGTCATGCCGTGTCCTTCTGTCGTGCTGCGCTCGGGTTGCCGGCGGGCTCGGATCGGCCGCGTTCCCGGCGCGCGCGGTGGACCTCGGTGTCCAGTGCCGCGAGTTGGCGGGACCAGGCCGGGGCCTGACGGACCTCGAACTGGAGGAGCCACTCGGTGAGCCGGCCGAGCGGGAAGCGGACGAGCGTGTAGCGCCGGTGGCGCCCGTGCTGCTCGTCACGCACCAGTCCGCTTTCCCGCAGTACCCGCAGGTGACGGCTCACCGCCGGCCGGCTGATGGAGAACCGGGCGGCGATCTCGCCCGCCGTCAGCGGGGTGTGCCCCAACATGACCAGGATCTCCCGGCGCACCGGATCGGCGACGGCGGCGGCTATGTTGGTCAGTTCGTCCATGGGAAAAGCGTAACCCATGGGTTACGCGTCATGTCGTCGCACCGGTCGGTCCGCCCTGGTTCGAGCCGGCCGGCGGCCGGCCTGGGGGTAGCCTTTCGCCCATCACCAGATGCGTATGATCACGAACGGCTCGCGGGAGGAGGACGGGGGAGAGGGGCGAATGGCCCGGCGCACGGCGGCCGGCATGGCCACCACGCTGCTCGACTCCGCCGGGCAGGCCCCCGGCCACGTCGTCGTCCACCTCCCCGGCGACGGCAGCGAGCACATCGTGACCTTCACCGAGGTGCTCAGCGGCCAAGCCGGAGGAGTTGGCCTTCCAGGACGTTGTGGGCGAGGCAGTCACACCCAGTCCAGATCTGCCCGGCACGACGATCGGGCCGGCTTGTGGATCTCTCGAGATCGACAAAACGCTCGCGCGTGGTCGGGGCCAGCCGCGGCGCCCCCTGCCCGGCCCGCACCACCGCCCTGGTCGGCCCCGCCCAGGACCTGCCCCCGGCGATCCTGGGCCCCATGCTCGGCCTGCACTCGATCACCGCCGCCCAGTGGCGCCACCGCGCCAGCACGGACTGGACCGCCTGCCTCGCCGCCCAAGGCCTCCTGGAGGACATCGGTGAGGAGGGCCGCGCAGGCACCGTCGGGGTCGAGATCGGGGTCGTAGATGGTGAGGTTGAAAGCCGACGCAGCGTTCCGACGTGAAAACTATGCCGGACGGATCGTGTGAACCCTCAGGCTCAGCTATCTGCCCGTCGGTATCAGCTGCTCATGCCGGCGGCGAAGAGCGTCGTCTGCCAGTGGTCGACCGCGGGCTTGAGGTACTTCATCAGTTTGGGAAGTTGCGGGACCAGGGTGAGGGTGGCGATGACCCGCAGTATGCCCAGGGCGTTGACGAAGGCGAGGGCCTCCTCGTCGAGCGGCCTCGTGCCGTTGCGTCGCGCGCCGCGGTTGTAGGCGGCTTCGTGCTCGGGTCCGAGAGCGGCCAGGTCCCACTCGATGGGCCCCAGTGTGACAAGTTCGAAGTCGGCGTAGAGGTCGCCGTCCACCGCGTTGAAGATGTTCGCGGGCGGGGAGTCGCCGTGGATGGGCTGGAGGTCGACGCCGGGGAACCGGGCCTCGAAGGCGCTGCGTGAGCGTACGAGGGGTTCGAGAAACTGCCATTCGCGTCGGGCCCGGTCGAGCTCGGCGGCTCCGATCAGGTCTGGGTGCTGTTCGAGCAGAGCGAGGCTGTCAGCGATGAACCGCGGGTCGACCGCGGACAGGAACTCCAGGCGGCGGGCCGGGTAGGTGCGCAGTGCCGCATGCAGGTCGGCGACGCTCTCGGCGTTTGCGACATAGTCGGGTTCCTTGTCCCGGGCCTCCTCGACGAAGGGCCAGAAGGTCATCGAGAACCCGTCGCGCTGCACGGGTTCGCGCGGCACGAGCGGGCTGGGCGCGATCACTGGGATTCCCTGGTCGGCCAGCCACCGTGTGACGTCCAGCTCGTCCTGCTGGCGGCGCGCGATGGCGGCCAGGTCGTCTGGGCGGGGCAGGACGGTGGGAATCCGGGCCACGACCGGCGAGGGGGCAAGGTGGACGACGACCGAGAAGACGTCGTGGAGCACCGTGGGCTCGGTGACGGTCAGGCCGAGCCCACGCCCGGCCGCGACGGCCGCCTCGATGGCGGCGGAGGTGCGGTCGGCTTGCTGTTGTGGTGTCAGGAAGGTGGTCATGGATCATCCCTTGTTTCAGTGGATTGATGGACGTCAAGCGGTTCACGGCGGGGCGGGCCGGACCGGGTCAGCGCCTGCTGCCGGCGTGCAGTTCCAGCTGTTCGGCTTCGAAACGCGCACGGAAGTCGCGATCGTGCGAGACCGCTACCACCGCCCCTGTGTACGCCGCGAGCGCCGCCTGAAGGTCCTCGACCAGGTCGAGTGCGATGTGGTTGGTGGGCTCGTCGAGTATGAGGAGGTCCGCAGGCCGGGTCACCAGGGTCGCGATCTGCAGGCGCCGCTGCTGTCCCACGGACAGGGCGGCGACCGGGACGTGCAGGTCCTGTTCGCGGAACAGGCCTAGTAGGACTCCGTTAGGTCTGTCTTGGTCTTGGTGTGGTTCTGCTGGGCAGGGGTTGGTGGCAGGTGGTGCAGATGCCGGTCCAGCAGTTCAG
>NZ_JBHWJQ010000062.1:0-27735 GCF_042731435.1 Streptomyces sp. NPDC059861
CCCTCGCAGGGGGCCGCCGCCTTCACTTCCGCCTGGTGACGCGGCCGCTCAGCTGAAGGAGTCGCCGCAGGCGCAGGAACCCGTCGCGTTCGGGTTGTCGATCGTGAAGCCCTGCTTCTCGATGGTGTCCACGAAGTCGATGGTGGCGCCACCCAGGTACGGAGCGCTCATCCGGTCGGTGACGACCTTGACCCCGCCGAAGTCCTTCTCCACGTCGCCGTCGAGCGAGCGCTCGTCGAAGAAGAGCTGGTAGCGCAGGCCGGAGCAGCCGCCGGGCTGGACGGCGACGCGCAGGGCGAGGTCGTCACGGCCTTCCTGGTCGAGCAGCGCCTTCACCTTGGACGCGGCGGCGTCGGTCACGATGATGCCGTCGGTGACGGTGGTGGTCTCGTCCGATACGGACATCTACATCTCTCCCGGGTTGTACGGAGACTGCTTGCCGACGGTTGCAACCGGCGGGGACGCGGATTCATTCCGGGCCGGGCCCGTGTCTTTTCTCCTTGGCGCCCTCTTCATGCTCGCACATGCCCCCGCGGGCGCACAGCAGTCGTGGCCAGCCGGACAACGGCATTCGACAGCGAGGTGTCAGGATTCACGTCACACCGACACTATGGCCATCGTCAAACTGACGTGAAGCGGTTATGATAGATAGCGTCATTCCGACGAAAAGTCGAGAAGATGTCCCGAATGTCCCGCCGGCCCGGCTCTCCCGGGTCGGCGAGCCGCAGAACAGAAAGGGTGCGTGTCGTGACCACCGCCCAGACCCAGGAGCTCGACGTACAGCCGACGCCCCTCGCCCTGCTGCTCCTCGGCCGTGAGGCCGACCCGAAGAGCGAACGCGGCGTCGAGTGTCCCGGTGACCTGCCGTCGCCGTCCGACCCGGACCTGGTGGAGCGCGCCCGCGCGGCCAAGGAGAAGCTGGGCGACAAGGTCTTCGTGCTCGGCCACCACTACCAGCGCGACGAGGTCATCCAGTTCGCGGACGTCACGGGCGACTCGTTCAAGCTGGCCAGGGACGCGGCCGCGCGCCCCGAGGCCGAGTACATCGTCTTCTGCGGTGTGCACTTCATGGCCGAGTCCGCGGACATCCTGACCGGCGACGACCAGAAGGTCGTGCTGCCGGACCTGGCCGCCGGCTGCTCGATGGCCGACATGGCGACGGCAGAGCAGGTCGCCGAGTGCTGGGACGTGCTGACCGAGGCCGGGATAGCCGAGCAGGTCGTGCCCGTCTCGTACATGAACTCGTCCGCCGACATCAAGGCGTTCACCGGCAAGCACGGCGGCACCATCTGCACCTCGTCCAACGCCCAGCGGGCGCTGGACTGGGCGTTCGAGCAGGGCGAGAAGGTGCTGTTCCTGCCCGACCAGCACCTCGGCCGGAACACCGCCGTGCGGGACATGGGCATGTCCCTCGACGACTGTGTGCTCTACAACCCCCACAAGCCGAACGGCGGTCTGACCGCCGACGAGCTGCGTGCCGCCAAGATGATCCTGTGGCGCGGCCACTGCTCGGTGCACGGCCGCTTCAGCCTCGACTCGGTCGACGACGTCCGCGCGCGCATCCCCGGCGTGAACGTGCTGGTCCACCCCGAGTGCAAGCACGAGGTGGTGTCGGCCGCGGACTACGTCGGCTCGACGGAGTACATCATCAAGACCCTGGAGGCCGCGCCCGCCGGCTCCAAGTGGGCCATCGGCACCGAGCTGAACCTGGTCCGCCGGCTGGCGAACCGTTTCGCGCCGGAGGGCAAGGAGATCGTCTTCCTGGACCGCACGGTGTGCTTCTGCTCGACCATGAACCGCATCGACCTCCCCCACCTGGTGTGGACCCTGGAGTCCCTGGCCGAGGGCAACCTGGTCAACCGGATCGAGGTCGACAAAGAGACCGAGGCGTTCGCGAAGCTGGCGCTGGAGCGGATGCTGGCGCTGCCGTAGCCTCCGGCACCGCACACGCGTGAAGGGGGCCGCACTGGCAGGTGCGGCCCCCTTCGTCATGCGGTCAGACCTGCGCCGGCTCCGGCTTCTGCTCCGCCGGGGTCTGCGGCTTCGCCTCCCGCTTGGCCGCCCGCTTCTTCGCACGGCGCTCCTTGCGGAGCTCCAGCATCGCGTAGAGCGTCGGGACCAGCAGCAGGGTCAGCAGGGTGGAGCTGATCAGGCCGCCGATCACGACCACCGCCAGCGGCTGGGCTATGAAGCCACCCTCGCCGGTGATGCCCAGGGCCATCGGGAGCAGGGCGAAGATGGTCGCCAGGGCGGTCATCAGGATCGGGCGGAGCCGGTGACGGCCGCCCTCGACCACGGCCTCGACGACGCCGTAACCCTGCTTGCGGTACTGGTTGATGAGGTCGATCAGCACGATCGCGTTGGTCACCACGATGCCGATCAGCATCAGCATGCCGATCATCGCCGGGATGCCCATCGGGGTGCCGGTCACGAGCAGCAGGCCGATCGCGCCCGTCGCGGCGAACGGGATGGAGACCAGCAGGATCAGCGGCTGGACCAGCGATCGGAAGGTCGCGACCAGCAGCATGAAGACGATCGCGATGGCCGCCAGCATGGCCAGGGCCAGGTTGGTCTGGGCCTCGTCCTGGTCCTCGGAGACGCCGCCGATCTGGGCGGTGGCGCCCTCAGGGAGGTCCAGCTTGTCGAGCTGCTTCTGCAGTTCGTTGCTGATCGCGCCCGTGTCCTCGCCGGTCGGCCTGGCGGTGACGGTCGCCGCGCGCTGACCGTCGATCCGGGTCATGGAGACCGGCCCGTCCACCTGCTTCACGGTCGCGATGTCACCCAGCTGCACCGCGCCCAACGGGAGCCTGCGCAGCTCGGCGATGGTGTCGACCGGCTTGGCGGACGCGATGACGATGTCGCGCTCGGTGTCGTCCAGCGTCGCCTTGCCCGCCGTGGTGCCGCGCACCGCCTGGGCCACGGCCGCGCCCAGCGTCTGCCCGTCGAAGCCGGCGGCGGCCGCCGAGGGCTTGGCCGTTACGGAGATGCGCGGGACGCTCTGCGCCAGGTCGCTGGTGACGTCCGTGACATCGTCCAGCCCCGCCACCGTCTTACGGACCTCCTCGGCGGCCTGCCGCAGCACGTCCGCGTCGGCCGCCTTCACGACCACACTGAGGTCCTGACTGCCGAAGCCGTCACCGATCGAGACGGTGGTCGTGCCGACACCGTCGAGCTTCTTCAGGCCGGCGTCGATGCGGTCCTGGACGTCCGCGGACGACGCCGAGTCCTCCAGCATCACCGAGTACGAGGCCTGGTTGGTGTCGGTGCCGCCGCCGAAGGCGGCCATGAAGCCGGAGGAGCCGACCGTCACCTGGTAGTCCTTGACACCTTCGGTGCCGGTGAGCAGCTTCTCGACCTTCTTCGCCTGGGCGTCGGTCGCCGCCAAGCTGGTGCCGGGCTTCAGCTCCTGCTTGACGGTGAGGACCGCCTGCTCGCCCTGGTCGAAGAAGTTGGTCTTCAGCAGCGGCGCCATGCCGAAGGTGCCGAGCAGGACCACGACCGCGATGGCCACGCTGGTCAGCCGGCGCCGGGTGGCGAAGCGCAGGACGGGGACGTAGAACCGCTGGAGCTTGCCGCGGGCCTCCTTCTCCTCCGCGAGACGGCGTGCCTCCTCGGCGTCCTCGGGGGTGCCCTTGGGGGCGCGCAGGAACCAGTACGACAGAACCGGTACGACCGTCAGCGAGACCAGCAGCGACGCCAGCAGGGCGGCCGTGACGGTCAGCGAGAACGAGCCGAACAGCTCGCCCACCATGCCGCCGACGAGACCGATCGGCAGGAACACCGCGACCGTGGTGAGCGTCGAGGACGTCACCGCGCCCGCGACCTCGCGGACGGCGTTCAGGATCGCCGACTGGCGCTCCTCGCCGTAGCCGAGGTGGCGCTTGATGTTCTCCAGCACCACGATCGAGTCGTCGACGACCCGGCCGATGGCGATGGTCAGCGCGCCCAGCGTGAGCATGTTCAGGGACAGGTCCCGCGTCCACAGCACGATCAGGGCCAGCACGACGGAGAGCGGGATGCTCACCGCGGTGACCAGGGTGGAGCGGATCGACGCCAGGAAGACCAGGATCACCAGGACCGCGAAGACCAGGCCGAGCGCGCCCTCCGTGGTGAGGCCCTCGATGGACTTGGACACCGCCGGGCCCTGGTCGCTGACGACCGTGACGGTGGCGCCGGAACCGAGGTCCGCCCGCATACCGGGCAGCTTCTCCTGGACCTCGTCGGAGATGGCGACCGCGCTGCCGTCACGGTCCATGGTGACGGCGACGGCGACGCTGGGCCTGCCGTTGGTCCGGGTGAGGGACTCGGCCCTGGCCTGCTTCTGGGTCACCTCCGCGACCGCGCCGAGACGCACGGGCCTGTCGGCGCCCTCGCCGGTGACCCTCAGGTCCTCGATCTGCTTCAGCGAGGTGAACGGACCGCCGACCTGCACCGTGCGGTTGCCACCGTCCTCGTCGAAGGAGCCGGCCGGGACGGTGGCGCCGCCCGCCTGGAGGGCCTGGACGAGGCTCTGGACGGTGAGGCCGGCGCGGGCCAGCTTGCGGTCGTCCGGGGTGACCGCGACCTGGAGGTCCCGCACACCGTCGACCGAGACCTGGCCGACGCCGTCGATCTCCTTGAGGGCCGGTACGACGGTCCGGTCCAGCCGGTCGGCCAGCGCCTGCTGGTCCTCGTCGGAGGTGACGGCGAGGACGACAGCCGGGATGTCGTCCGTCGATCCGGCGATGACCTGCGGGTCGACGTCGTCCGGGAGCTGCACGCGGGCCCGGTTGACGGCCTGCTGGACGTCGGCGACGAGCTGGTCGGTGTTGTTGCCGTAGTCGAAGGACGCCATGATCACGGCGTTGCCCTCGCTCGCCGTCGAGGTGACGCCGGTGATGCCGTCGACGGCTTCGAGGTTGTCCTCGATGGGCTCGACGACCTGCTTCTCGACCACGTCCGGGGACGCGCCCTGGTACGGGGCGAGGACCGACACCATGGGCAGTTCGATGGTGGGCAGCAGCTGCTGCTTGAGCTGTGGGATCGCGATCGCCCCGAAGGCGAGCGCGATGATCGACATCAGCCCTATCAGGGCCCGTTGCGCGAGGCTGAATCTTGACAGCCAGGACATGGGTCAGCGTCTCTCTTCTGTGGCCTGGGGCGGAAGCACCGGGCACATGTGAGCGCCCGTACCTACACCCTGAGCCATCGCCGGACGGCGATCCGTCGCCCCTGGGACCATTTCTTGTCCCGCGCCTACTCCCGCCGCAGTACGGCGGACCGGGGTCAGTCCACCCTCGGACGTACCAGCCCCGACTCGTAGGCGATCACCACGAGCTGCGCCCGGTCGCGGGCGCCCAGCTTGGCCATGGCCCGGTTGACGTGCGTCTTCACCGTCAGCGGGCTGACCTCCAGGCGCTCGGCGATCTCGTCGTTGGAGTGCCCGCCCGCGACCTGGACCAGTACCTCGCGCTCGCGCACGGTCAGCGCGGCGAGGCGCTCGGCGCGGTCCGGGTCGCGCTCGACGGCGTGGCTGTCGCCGCCCTGGGCGAGGAAGCGGGCGATCAGGCCCTTGGTGGCCGCCGGGGACAGCAGCGCCTCGCCGCCGGCCGCGACCCGGATGGCGGTGAGCAGTTCCTCCGGTTCGGAGCCCTTTCCGAGGAAGCCGGAGGCGCCCGCGCGCAGCGACTGCACCACGTAGTCGTCGACCTCGAAGGTGGTCAGGATGACGATCCGGACATCGGCGAGGTCGGGGTCGGAGCTGATCAGGCGGGTGGCGGCGAGGCCGTCGGTGCCCGGCATCCGGATGTCCATCAGGACGACGTCGGCGCGCCGCTCCTTCGCCAGCCGTACCGCCTCCGCCCCGTCGGACGCCTCGCCGACCACCTCCATGTCGGGCTCGGAGTCGACGAGCACGCGGAAGGCGCTGCGCAGCAGCGCCTGGTCGTCGGCGAGCAGGACACGGATCGTCATACGGGGTCCTTCGCTGGGGCGGCGCGGGTCTTGACCGGCAGGATCGCATGCACGCGGAAGCCGCCGCCGTAGCGGGGACCGGTGGTGAGGGTGCCGCGCAGGGCGGTGACGCGCTCGCGCATGCCGAGCAGTCCGTGGCCACCGCCCGAGACGGGGGCGTCGTCGTCGCCTGAGCCGTTGTCCAGGACGGTGATCTCGATGTTCGCGCCCACCCGTACGACGCTGACCTCGGCCCTGGCGGTCGTACCGGCGTGCTTCTGGACGTTGGTGAGTGCTTCCTGGATGACGCGGTAGGCGGCCAGGTCGACGGCGGCGGGGAGGCTGGTGCCGTGGTCGGCGCGGGCGACCTCGACGTGCAGGCCGGCGCTGCGGAAGGTGCCGACGAGTTCTTCGAGGCGGTCCAGGCCGGGGGCGGGTTCGGTCGGGGCCTCCGGGTCGTCGGACTGGCGGAGCAGGCCGACGGTGGCGCGCAGCTCGTTGAGCGCGGAACGGCTGGCCTCCCGTACGTGCGCGAGGGCCTCCTTGGCCTGGTCGGGACGCTTGTCCATGACGTGCGCGGCGACCCCGGCCTGCACGTTGACCAGGGCGATGTGGTGGGCGACCACGTCGTGCAGGTCGCGGGCGATGCGCAGGCGTTCCTCGGCGACCCGGCGGCGGGCCTCCTCCTCACGGGTGCGTTCGGCCTTCTCGGCCCGCTCGCGGATGGCCTGCACGAAGTCGCGGCGGCTGCGGACCGCGTCGCCCCCGGCCGCGGCCATGCCGGTCCAGGCGAAGACGGCGAGGTTCTCCTGGGCGTACCAGGGCAGTGGGCCCGCGAGCATGGCGGCGCCGGTCAGCACGGTCATGGTGAGCACGCCGACGCGCCAGGTGGTGGAGCGGTCGGTGGTGGCGGCGACGGTGTAGAGGGCGACCACGGCGGCCATGGCGACCGGGGCCCTGGGGTCGCCGGTGACGAACTCGACGACCGAGAAGGTGCCGGCGAGGGCGAGGACCCTGAGCGGGGCGCGGCGGCGGAACACCAGGGCCGCGGCGGCGAGCACCATGAGGACGAGGCTGAGGGTGTCCGGGGTGCGCAGCACCCAGTCGACGCCGTGCTTGTCGCGCGGGTCAACGAAGGACCCGGCCACCATGCAGGCCAGTACGCCGGCCGCCAGCGCCGCGTCCAGCGTCGTGGGGTGCGCCTTCAGACGGCGCCGGGCGCTTTCGAGGGTGCTCACGGCTGTCAACGGTACGGGTACCCCGGGGGGCGGGGAACGGGGGCCGACCGTGCTCGCGCCGTTCGGCCGGCCCGGTGCGTCAGCCCCCGGGGATCAGGCCGCCGTCGCTGAGCAGTTCGCGGACCTCCTCCAGGGTCGCGTCGGAGGAGGGGAGGATCAGTTCCGAGGGTTCGAGGGAGTCGTCCGGCAGGGGCTCGCCCAGTTCACGGACCTTGGTGAGGAGGGCCTGGAGGGTGCGGCGGAAGCCGGGGCCGTCGCCGTTGTCCATCTCCGCCAGGAGCTCGTCGTCCAGCTTGTTCAGCTCGGTGAGGTGGCTGTCGGCCAGCCTCACCTGCCCCTCCCCCATGATCCGTACGATCATGTCGCCCTCCGGTGAGTGACTACTGCTTGTCGAAGCGCGGGGTGTCCTGCGGCTGCTGCTGCGACTGGGGCTGGTCCTTGCCGCCCTCGATGGCCTGCTGGCCACCGCCGGTGCCTCCGGCCAGCTCCGCCTTCATGCGCTGCAGCTCCAGCTCCACATCCGTACCACCGGAGAGGCGGTCCAGCTCGGCCTGGATGTCGTCCTTGGCCATGCCCGTGGGGTCGTCGAGAGCGCCGGAGGCGAGCAGTTCGTCGATCGCGCCGGCCCGGGCCTGGAGCTGGGCGGTCTTGTCCTCGGCCCGCTGGATGGCCAGCCCGACGTCGCCCATCTCCTCGGAGATGCCGGTGAAGGCCTCGCCGATGCGGGTCTGGGCCTGGGCCGCGGTGTACGTGGCCTTGATCGTCTCCTTCTTGGTGCGGAAGGCGTCGACCTTGGCCTGGAGGCGCTGGGCGGCCAGGGTGAGCTTCTCCTCCTCGCCCTGGAGCGTCGCGTGCTGCGTCTCGAGGTCCGTGACCTGCTGCTGGAGGGCGGCCCGGCGGGAGAGCGCCTCGCGGGCCAGGTCCTCACGGCCCAGCGCCAGCGCCTTGCGGCCCTGGTCCTCCAGCTTGGTCGACTGGGTCTGCAGCTGGTTCAGCTGGAGTTCCAGGCGCTTGCGCGAGGTGGCCACGTCCGCGACACCGCGGCGGACCTTCTGGAGCAGCTCCAGCTGCTTCTGGTACGAGTAATCGAGGGTCTCGCGCGGGTCCTCGGCCCGGTCAAGGGCCTTGTTCGCCTTCGCGCGGAAGATCATCCCCATACGCTTCATGACACCGCTCATGGGCTTCGCGCGCCCCCTTCTGACGGACTCCGGCTCCAGCTCTGCGACAGAACCCACAGTACGGGCCCTGCATCCATTACCGCACTGTTCGGGGACGGATGCGCTCATCCCCAAGGACGACTGAGTGCGCTCCCGCTCCGGCGTAGGGAGTAGGTGATCCCCGGGTATGCCCCGGGGGATCCGGAGGGAACCGAGAGCGTACGCATCGTCCCCTCTGTCCCCTTACAGACGACTGGTGTTGCGGGATCGTTCCCCGCGGGACTGGGGTCCATGCCCCTCGACCCCGTACCCTTGGGTTTTGTGTTCCGTAGCCGTGCCAAAGACGAGAAGGCCGCCACCGCCGCGCAGGCCCAGGTGACCGACTCCCAGCAGACCCGTGACCCGCAGGCCCCGAAGGGTCGGCCGACGCCCAAGCGCAGTGCGGCGCAGTCCCAGCGCCGCAGCGTCGCCAACACGTCGATGACGCGCAAGGAGGCCGCCAAGCGGCAGCGCGAGGATCGCCGTGCCGCCATGGAGCGGCAGCGCCAGGCGCTGGCCGGTGGTGACGAGCGGTATCTGCCGGCGCGCGACAAGGGTCCGGTGCGCCGGTTCGCCCGTGACTTCATCGACTCGCGGTTCAACATCGCGGAGTACTTCCTGCCGATGGCCGTGGTGATCCTCGTGCTGAGCATGGTGCGGGTGCAGTCGCTGCAGAGCATCGCGCTGCTGCTGTGGCTGGTCGTGATCGTGCTGATCGTCCTGGACTCGGTGGCCACCGGGTACCGGCTGAAGAAGCGGCTGGCCGAGCGCTTCCCCGACGAGAACAAGCGCGGCGCGGTCGCCTACGCCCTGATGCGCTCCCTCCAGATGCGCCGACTCCGGCTGCCCAAGCCGCAGGTCAAGCGCGGAGAGCGGCCCTGAGCGCGACGTCTTTCCCCGGGGGTGCGGCAAAAGCCTGGCTGGGCGGACTCGGCGGGCTGCGTGACGTCGTACGGCAGGAGCTGGTGGCCCGGCAGCTCGACGAGCAGATAGCCGGGCGCTTCCCGGTCGGGCAGCGGCTGCGTGTGCTCGACGTGGGGATGGGCCAGGGCACGCAGGCGCTGCGGCTGGCCCGGGCCGGACACCAGGTGACCGGCATAGAGAAGGACGCCACCATGCTCGCCGCGGCGCGGTCGGCGCTCGACGCGGAGCCGGAGGGGATCCGGGAGCGGGTGCGGCTCGTCGAGGGGGACGGCCGGGACACGGGGGTCCACTTCCTGCCCGGCGGTTTCGACCTCGTGCTCTGTCATGGCGTGCTCATGTACGTCGACGACCCCGATCCGCTGCTGGCCGGGCTGGCGCGGATGCTCGCCCCGGGCGGGCTGCTGTCGCTGCTGGTGCGCAACGGGGACGCGCTCGCCCTCCGGCCGGGCCTGTCCGGCGACTGGGGCACGGCGCTCACCGCCTTCGACACCACCGAGTACCGCAACCGGCTGGGCCTCGACGTCCGGGCCGACCGCCTGGACACGCTGACGGCCACGCTCGCCGGGATCGGGGCGCCGCTGCACGCCTGGTACGGAGTGCGGGTCTTCACCGACACCGCCGCCGACGGGGCGCAGGCGCCGGCCGACGTGGAGACGCTGCTGGCGGTGGAGGAACGGGCCGGGCGGACGGACCCGTACCGGGGGGTCGCGGCGCTGCTGCATCTGTGCGGGGTACGCGGCTAGGGCCTGCCGTCACCTTGCCGTCGTCCGCCCGGAGGGCGGGCCTCACGGCATCGGGTGCGTCTTACGACGTGCCGGGCCCTGAGCCCGTTCGGGCGTACAGCGCGGGCCCGGGTGCGGGCCGGAGAGCCAGACTCGGGGCATGGAAGCTGACCCTGTCCGGGTATCGCGCCGCGCCGTGGGCGCCTTGTGCTGTCTGCTCCTCGTCCCCGGCTGCACCGTGGGCGGGCCGGCACCGGAGGCGGAGCGGACGACCGCGCGGGCCGCGGCGCCGATGGCGGCGAACGATCTGCAGAACGACTACCAGAAGGTGATCAAGGACGTCCTGCCCTCGGTCGTGCAGATCCAGGGCCGCAGCGAGCTGGGCTCCGGGGTGGTCTTCGACGACAAGGGCCACGTCGTCACCAACGCGCACGTCGTCGGTGACCAGCGGACGTTCCGGGTGACGACCGCCAACAGCGAGGACCAGCTCGCGGCGCGGCTCGTCTCCTCGTACCCCGAGCAGGACCTGGCCGTGGTGAAGCTGGACCGGCCTCCTCGGGGGCTGCGGCCGGCGGCGTTCGCGGACTCGGCGAAGGTCGAGGTCGGGCAGATCGTGCTGGCCATGGGCTCGCCGCTCGGGCTGTCGTCCAGCGTCACCCAGGGGATCGTCTCCGCGACCGGGCGGACCGTCACGGGGCCCAGTGAGGGCGGCGTCTCGGGCGCGACGATCGCCAACATGGTGCAGACCTCGGCGGCCATCAACCCGGGCAACAGCGGGGGCGCCCTGGTGAACCTCGACGGACAGGTCGTCGGCATCCCGTCGCTCGCCGCGACCGACCCGAACCTCGGGGAGGGCGCGGCGCCCGGCATCGGGTTCGCGATCCCGGCGTCGACGGTGCGGGCGATCGCCGGTCAGATCGTCCGGGACGGCCGGGTGACCGACTCGGGTCGGGCGGCGCTCGGCATCACGGGCCGTACCGTCGTCGACGCGGACTACCGGTCCGACGGGGTGGCCGTCGTCGAGGCGCACCCGGGTGAAGCGGCGGCGAAGGCCGGTGTCCGGGCCGGGGACATCATCACCGGGCTGGGTGACACGGAGATCACCAGCATCACCTCGCTCGCCGAGGCGCTGGCCACGCTGTCGCCGGGCGGGCGGACGACGGTGACGTTCACACGCAACGGCCACGAGCGGACCGTCGAGGTGACGCTGGGCGAGCAGTAGCGGGCGGTGAGAAGGGCGGCCGTGCGGCCGCCCCGCCCCGTCAGGCCTGTTCCGCGTGCAGGCTCATCGGCCCGTAGATCTCGGTGGCGTCCTCGAACAGCCGCACCTGGTCCGCGCCCCCGGCGAGCAGGTCCTTCCAGTACTCCCCGAGCCAGGACTCGGCGTCGCCCTGCGTGGTGAACTCCTCGGGCTGCACCGCGGGCTGGACCTCCGTCCCGTCGGCCTTCTCGAACCGCCACGTCCATGCCGCCATGTACGCCTCCCAGCTGTCAGCACCTGCAGAGCCGGGCCGGATCTCGCCCCGGCACCGGCCCCGAGCCTATGCGCTCCGCCGGGTGAGTCGTCATCAGACCGCGGGTGATCGGCCACATCGGGGGCCGTGGGAGCCGGTCGGGCCCTCCCGGGCGCGCATGACGGGCGGCGACCGGCGAAAATCGGATCGTGGAACTGACTCTGCTCGGCACCGGCGCCCCCGCGGGACTTCCCCGCCCCGACTGTCCCTGTGCGGCGTGCGCGACCGCGCTCGGTGCCGACGCGCGGGCGGCGACGGCCGTGCTCGTGGACGGGGCGCTGCTGCTCGACCTGACGCCCGGCGCGGCGTTCGCGGCGGCGCGGGCGGGGCGGTCGCTCGCGGGGGTGCGTCAGGTGTTGCTGTCGCATCCGCACAACGGGCCGCCGGTGGAGGTGCCGGCCGGGCTTCCGCAGCCGGGGCGGGTGCCGGACGGGCGGGAGTTGGCGCTGCTGACGGGGCATCGGGTGCGGGCGCTGGCGATGGACTCGCCGGGGACGGGATACGCGGTCACCGGGCCGGACGGGAAGCGGCTGCTGTATCTGCCGCCGGGTTGCGCGCCGGCCGGGCTGGAGGAGGGGACCGCGTCGGCCGAGCCGTACGACATGGTGCTCGTGGACGTCGTGGGGCGGCCGGACGCCCTGGCGCGGCTGCGGGCGGTGGGGGCGGCCGGGCCCACGACGGACGTCGTCGCCGTGCACCTGGACCACGACGTGCCGCCCGGGCCCGAGTTGCGGCGGCGGCTCGCCGCGGCGGGGGCGCGGGCCGTGCGGGACGGGGCGACCCTGGCGGTCGGGGCGTACGAGAACGTGCCGGACGTGCCACGCCGGACGTTGGTGCTGGGCGGGGCGCGGTCGGGCAAGTCGGTGGAGGCGGAGCGGCGCCTGGAGGCGTTCCCCGACGTGCTGTACGTCGCGACGGGAGGGACCCGTAAAGGGGACGGCGAGTGGGCGGACCGGGTGGCCGTGCACCGGGAGCGGCGGCCGGGGTCGTGGCGGACGGTGGAGACGTGCGACCTGGTGCCGATGCTCGCGCAGGAGGGGCCGCCGCTGCTGATCGACTGCCTGTCGCTGTGGCTGACGGACGCGATGGACGCCGTGGGCGCGTGGGACGACGCGGAGTGGGCCGACGGCGGCGAGAAGGCGCTGCGCGAACGGGTGCACGCGCTGACGGACGCGCTCCGGTGCACCCGCCGGGCGGTGGTCGCCGTGTCCAACGAGGTGGGCTCGGGCATCGTCCCGGCCACCGCGTCCGGGCGGCGCTACCGGGACGAACTCGGCCGCCTGAACGCGGCGTTCGCGGCCGAGTGCGAACAGGTGCTGCTGGTGGTGGCGGGGCAGGCCGTGGTGCTGCGGGGGTGACGGGACCGCGCCCCCCACTCCGCCCCTAGGGCAGCGGGTTCTTGCGGGCGATCACCCGGTACGCGTTGGAGAAGCCGGTGCGGCGGGCCAGGGGCGCCAGGGTGTGGTCCAGGGCCGTGGCCGTCAGGCGTACGGGGGCGGTCGCGGCCGTCAGGGCCGCGCGCGCGGTGAGCTGGAGGACCGTGGGCGGGGTGGCGCGCCAGGGGGTGTCGGGGGACGGGAGGGCCTGGGAGAGGGCCCGGGTCGCCGCCGTGGCCAGGTCGGCGGGGATGTGGGGAGCCGCCTCGTCCGTGCTGAGGATCGTGCAGTTGCCGTCCTCCAGGGCCTTGTGGACGTTGGCCGGCGGGAGCAGATGGAGCTGGCGGGGCTGGGCGTGGGCGGGCCACCACTTGCCGAGGAGCGCGGCGAAGGCGCTGTGCGGGTTGGCCAGTTCCAGGACGAGGTGGCCGCCGGGGCGCAGGGCCGCGATCGCCGCCTTGAGTTCCTCACGGGGCGACGGCGCCCGTTCCAGCTGGTGGAAGACGCTCACCACGTCGTAGCGGGAGCGCAGCCGGCCCAGCAGGCCGGGGGTGGTGAGGTGGCCGACGTAGGCATCCTCCACACGTTCCGTCGCGCGGGCGCGCAGCACCCGCGGGGTGGGGTCCGTGCCGTCGAAGGACGTGTACGGGAGCAACTCCTGTGCGGCGGCCGGGAAGTCGCCGTCGCCCGTGCCGACGTCCAGCCAGCTCTCCGGTTCCACGAGGTGCAGCATCGCCCGGACCCGCTCGCGGTTGCGGCGGCGTGAGGACGGGCTCTCGTACCCGTCCCGGTCCCGGTGGTAGAAGGCCATGCCCTCGGGCGTGAGGCCGGGGTTCTGGAAGACGTGCGCGCAGTCCTCGCACTCCTCGACGGTGAACGTGCCGGGCTTGCCCTGGATCACGTCGGGTGCCGTGAGGCGGACGCGCAGGCGCTGCCCGCCGCACCAGGGACAGCTCTCGCGGCGCGGCGCGTGGAAGCGCTCGGTGCCCTGGGCGAGTTCGGCGAGGTACTTGGCACGGCGCAGGTCGATCGCCGGCCAGGCGGAGGGGACGGACGACGACATGGGCGACTCCCGGGGCGCGACGGACAGGGCGGGGAGGGACGTACGACAATCCGCTGCAAAACGGAACGTATGGGATCCCGATCTTGGGTGCAACGACGTGGTGGGTTCGTGGCCGCCATGTGGCGCCGTCCCGTTCGACCGGGGCCGGTACTGTTCGGCGAATGAGCTCGCTGAATCTCGACGACTTCACCGATCTGATCGAGCGCCCCGACGGCGGGGTGCGCCGCGACGCGGAGGCGCGCCGGGAGCGTCAGATCGTGCCGCCCGGGTCGCTGGGGCGCCTCGACGACCTGGGTGAATGGCTGGCCGCGGCGCAGGGTGCCGTACCGGTGCGGCCGGTCGAACGGCCGCGGGTGGTGCTGTTCGCCGGTGACCACGGCGTCGCGGAGCTGGGGGTGTCGGCGCGGCCCGCGGGGAGCGCCGTGGAACTGGTGCGCGACGTACTGGAGGGCGGCCGGCCGGTGTCGGTGCTCGCCCGGCGGCTCGGCGTGCCGGTGCGGGTCGTGGACATGGCGCTGGACTGCGATCCGCAGGCCCTGCCCGAGGACGTGGTCAGGCACCGGGTACGGCGCGGCAGCGGGCGGATCGACATCGAGGACGCGCTGACGGCCGAGGAGGCCGAGGCGGCGTTCCGGGCCGGGGTCGCGGTGGCCGACGAGGAGGCCGACTCCGGTACGGATCTGGTGGTGCTCGGCGATGTGAGCGTGGGCGGCACCACGGTGGCCGGGGTGCTGGTCGCCGCGCTGTGCGGGACCGACGCGTCCGTGGTGACCGGGCGGGGCGGGCTCGCGATCGACGACCTGGTGTGGATGCGCAAGTGCGCGGCGATCCGGGACGCGTTGCGGCGGGCGCGGCCGGTGCTCGGGGACCAGTTGCAGTTGCTGGCCACGGTCGGCGGGGCGGATGTCGCCGCGATGACCGGGTTCCTGCTCCAGTGCGCCGTGCGGAAGATGCCGGTGATCCTGGACGGCGTGGTGGCCGCCGCGTGCGCGCTGGTGGCCCAGCGGGTCGCGTTCCGGGCGCCGGACTGGTGGCTGGCCGGGCACAACAGCGGGGAGCCGGGACAGGCCAAGGCGCTGGACCGGATGGCACTGGAGCCGCTGCTCGACCACGCCGTGCGGGCCGGCGAGGGCACCGGGGGCCTGCTGGCGCTGTCCCTGGTGCAGGCCGCGGCGGCGCTCGCGGCGGAGCTGCCCGTCAAGCCCGAGGAGCCCGAGGAGCTTGAGGAGAAGCAGCCGGCCGATGAGCCGGAGGCGGTGTAGAGGACGCCCGGGAGCCGCGCCCGACGAACCCGTTCGCCCGCCGGTCCCGCGCCGAACGGGGGCCGCTGCACCGGACGGTCCGGAGGGGCTGCGCGTGGCGGGCGCGGGCCGTGGCGATGACGCTCACGGCCGGCCGCGCGCCTCACCGCCGTGCCGCACTTCGCGCACGGCCGGCCCCGGGGCCACCGCTTCGTGCAGAACACCGGGACGGTCCGCGTCGACGGCCTCGCGGTGTACGTCGGCCGACGGTACGCGGCGAACGTCACCGCCGCGGAGGTCCCGGCGGTGCTGGTGCGGTGCGGGATCGCCGCGCCGTGTCAGCGGCTCTCCAGGGCGCGGGCGCGTTCCGGGTCGGGCGTGCCGCCGAGCCAGTCCTGAAATCTGCGGGTGGGGCCCAGCCAGCGGCGGTCGTGGTGGTAGGCGCGCAGGCGTGACCTGGCCCGGGCGCGGGGGCGCCGGCGGTAGAGGCGCTTGGCCCAGGGCGAGCCGGGGCGGGCCAGCCGGATCGCGCCGAACAGGGCGATGAACGGGACGATCACGCCGAGGATCGCCACCCGGGCCTTGCCCTTGGCGAGGGCGACGAGCGAGAAGAGGAAGTTCGCGGCCACCGTGGAGATGACCGAGCTCCGGCCCTGGAGCTCGTCCTGGTCGAGGTCGTTGACGCCGAACGGCGCGAGTCCGGCCACCCACAGGCCGACCAGGGCGGCGGTGAGCACGACCGCCTCCACGCTCTGGCGGCCCTCCTCGGTCCAGTACACGTCCGCCAGATGCAGGATCAGGGCGAACTCGTCCAGCACCAGGCCCGCACCGATCCCGAAGATCACGGCCGAGATGTAGGACCCGAAGCCGTACCGGCCGCCGGCCACCGCGCCGAAGCCGCCGACGAGAGTGAGGACGACGCCGGGCACCACGTGGTGGACGTGCACGCCACCCGTACTGACGTTGCGGAAGGGGCCCCGGCCCGCCCGGATCATGCGGGTGATGAGCCGGGTGATCAGGAAGGTCAGCACGAAGGCGGTGAGGGCGAGCAGCAGGGGGAGCTTGCCGGGCTCGATGATGTTGCGTTCCAGCCAGTTCCCCATAGGTCCAAGTTTGCCCAGGATCGCGGTGAGGTGCTCCGCGAGCGGTCGCGTAACCTGCCCGGATGCCCCTGCTCCCGCCCCCGCACGGCCTCCGTTTCGCCTTCGGCACCCTCACCGTCCTGCCGGTACGGGTGACGCGCTGGGACCGGGAAGCCGCGCGCGGCGGGATGCTCCGCGCGCCGCTCGCCGGTCTCGTCGTCGGCCTCTGCGCGGCCGGTGCGGGTCTGCTGCTGCTGTTCCTCAAAGCCAGTCCGCCGCTCGCCGCCGTCGCGAGTGCCGCCGTCCCCGCCGTGCTCACCCGTGGCCTGCATCTGGACGGACTGGCCGACACGGCGGACGGGCTGGGCAGCGGCAAACCCGCCGAGGACGCGCTGCGCATCATGAAGCAGTCCGACATCGGGCCGTTCGGGGTGCTCACCCTGGTCTTCGTCCTGCTGGCCCAGGTGGCGGCCCTGGCGCAGCTCTACGACGGCTCCTGGGCCCGGGGTGCGCTCGCCGCCGTCGTCGCGGGAACCGCCGCCCGGCTGGCGCTGACGCTGGCCGCCCGCGCCGGGATACCGCCCGCCCGGCCGGAGGGGCTGGGCGCGGCCGTCGCCGGAGTCGTTCCGGTGCGCGGCGCGGTGGGCGTCGCCCTGGCGGTGACCGGCGCCGCGGCGGCGGGTGGGGCGCTGCTCGGGACGTACGGCATTCTGCGCGCCGCTCTCGCGGTGGTCGTCTCCGCCGCCGTGGCCGAGGTGCTGCTGCGGCACTGCGTGCGCCGGTTCGGCGGGGTCACCGGCGATGTGTTCGGCGCCCTCGCCGAGACGGCGGCGACGACGGCACTGCTGGTGCTCGTCCTGGCGTGAGGTCCCTCAGCAGGTCCGGCGCCAGACCCCCAGTTCGTACTTCTTCAGCAGCGAGCTCAGCTTCAGCCGGCGGGACTCGGCGCAGAAGCGGTCGGTGGGCAGTTCGTACTCGGCGTGGAAGACCGCCTTGCCCGCCTTCACGAAGGGGGTCAGGGCCTCGCATTCGCCGTACTGGGCGCACTGTTCGTTGACCGCGAAGTCGAAGTCGCCGACCAGTTCGGGGATCTGGTCGAGGTCGTTCTTCAGGCCGACCGCCATGCCGCGTTCATGGGCCAGGCCGGCGATCAGGCGGTTGTAGCGGAGCTGGTCGGCGGCGGTGAGGGGGAAGCCGGTGGCGTTCTCGTAGCCGTCCATGTTGTCCGGCTCGACCGCGTCGAAGCCCTTGTCGCGGCACATGTCGACGCGGGCGGCCATCAGCGGTTGCAGGACGTCGGTGCGGCGGATGTCGAGCCAGCGTTCGCCCTCCCAGCCGTTGCCCTTGCCGAGGACCGACTCGGGGAATTTTTCGGCGTCCGGGCGCCAGTCCTCCCAGGCGCCGGTGGAGAGGTAGCAGATGACCTTGCGGTCCTCGTCGTGCAGTGCGGCGACCGTGGCCTCGGAGTTGTCGAAGCCGTCGATGTCGTAGACGGGGGCGTCGACGGAGGTGTCGAGACGGCCGCGCAACTGCCACTGCCAGTCGGTGCCGGGCCGCGGCTGCCATATCTCCTCCGGCGGCTCCGGGTCGGAGGCGCAGCCCGCGAGCAGCAACAGCAGGGCGACGAGGAGGATCGGGCGTCTCACCGGGAGGGCTCCAGGGTGTGCGGCGACGTACCTCATGGATGATCTCCCATGCCGGGGACCGCGCAGTGCTGGGCCGCTCCCCGCGCCAGGTACCGGGCCAGGTCCCGGACGACTCCGGCGTGGGGCGGTCACCGTAGGCGGTGTCGGTGTGGCCGAGCACCCGCACGCCGGCCGCGCGGAGGCGGGCGGCGCGCACGGCCGGGTGCTCGGAGCAGGGGACCAGCAGTGTGCTCATCGGTGGGCGGTGGCCCTTCCCAGCAGGGCGCAGACCAGGGCCGCCTGGGCCACGGCGGCGCAGCCGTACACCGCCACGCCGGCCAGGTGCGGTGCGCCGGTGTGGGTGACGAGGACGAGCGTCTGCGCGAGGGCGGCCGTGCCGCAGATCGCCGCGGCGCCGAGGACCGCGCCGAACGACTGGAGCAGCAGGCCCGTCCACAGCACCACGCCGAGCAGCAGCAGCCCGGCCAGGCGGACGCCGCCGGGGAACAGGGTGTGCGGCCACAGCGCCGTGGTGGCCAGCGCGAGGGCGAGCAGGACGGCGAGGTAGCCGGCGAGGCACCGGGCGACGGTACCGGCGGTGACCCGCCGGAAGGCGCGGGGCGTGCCGGTGGAGCGCAGCCCGGCCAGGCTGCCGCTGCGGAAGCGGTGCAGCAGCCATTCGGCGGGGCCCATGCTGAGCGTGAGCGCCACGGCGGCCGGTGCGCCGAGCGCGCTCGGCCCCTGCCCGGTGAGGACGTCACCGAGGGCGGCGTGCAGCACCAGGACACCGCCGGCCACCCCGAAGAGGGCGTAGGGGAGGGACGCCGACAGGCGGGGGCCGCCGGTGCGGCGCGGCACCGGGCCCAGCGCCCCGAAGGGCAGCAGTGCCGTGAGCCCGGCCGGCCGGCTGCCCTCGCCCAGTTCCTTCGCTGCGGGCGCCACCTCCCGGCAGGCGAGGGCCGTGACCGCCGCGAGTGAGGCGAGCAGCAGAGCGAGGCGGGCCGCCTCGGGCACGTCCGTGAGCAGGGCGGCCACGGCTCCCGCCGCCATCGGCAGCAGCGCGCCGAGCAGGGCCCGTTCGCGGCCGAGGACCAGCACGGCGGTGGACGCGCCCAGATAGCAGGACTGGGCGGCGGCGAAGGCCACGGCGGACGGGCCGGCGGCGCCCGTGGCGGCGAGGGCGGCGAGGGCGCCGAGCACGGCACCGAGCGGGCCGCCCACGAGGAGGCAGCGGCGGGCGGCGGAGCGGTCGCCGAGGCTCAGCCAGGAGTACGCGCGGTGGGCGAGCCCCTGGTTCCAGGCCCAGCCCGTCAGGGCCCCCGCGAGGAGCGGGATCGTGCCGGCCGGGAGGCCGACGTCGTCCCGCGGGCCGGCGAGGAACGGGGCGCCGAGGACGTAGGCGAGGCCGGGGAGGGCGAAGACCACGCCGCGCAGCAGGCAGCCGATCAGGCCGGCCTGCCAGGGGTCGTGGACCGGGCCGTCGGGTTCGGGATGGCGGCGCTCGACGCGTTCGTAGAGCTCCTCGCCGAGGGCGAAGGAGTTCTTCACGCCGTACCGCTCGCGTATCTGGGCGTCGGACAGGCCGTCGGACTCCAGCAGCGCGGCTATCTCGTCGGGATGGACGGCGGCGGCCACGAAGTCGGCGAGGCGCTCGGCGAGTTGGCCGACCGGGTCGGGCCCCGCCCAGCCGGGGGTGATGCGCCGGCGCGGGATCACGGACAGGGTGTCGGGGCGGGCCGCCGGGGGCAGCCGGATGTCTCCGCTCACCAGCCGACCCCTCCCCCGGACGTCGTCCGGGCGGACTCCCAGGTCGCGACGGACGCGTACCAGGGGTCGCGCAGTTCGGCGGTCCAGTCGGCGACCGTCTCCAGGGTCGGCTCGTAGACCTCGGCCCGCCCCGCGAGTTCCTGGTAGATCGTGCCGAAGTTCTCCACGCAGCGGCGGAGCGTGAACCGCTCGATGACCCGCCGACGGGACAACTCCGCGAGCCTGAGGCGCCATTCGTCGTCCCGCAGCAGCGTCAGCGTCGCCGCGGCCATCTTCTCCGGCTCGCGCGGCGGCACGACCAGACCGGTGTCACCGACCGCCTCGCGCACTCCCCCGACGTCGGTCGAGACCGTCGTGCGCCCGCAGGACATGGCCTCGATGATCGAGAACGGGAAGCCCTCGGAGATCGACGACAGCATCACGACGTGCCCGGCGGCGTAGGCGCGCCAGACCTCGCTGATACGGCCCTCGAAGGTGAGGCCGTCGGTGACGCCGAGTTCGGCGGCGAGCTTCTCCAGGAGGGTGCGGTAGGCCTCGCCGCCGGGCGGGACGGGGCCGAAGAGGCGCAGCCGGGTCTCGGGGAGTTCGGCGCGGACCATGGCGTAGGCGCGCAGCAGGGTCTCCAGGTCCTTGATGGGGTCGACGCGGCCGCACCAGGTGAGGGTGGGGACGTCGGGTTCCGGTCCGGCGTGCGGGAAGGCGGCCGGGTCCACGCCGTTGTAGACCGTGCGGATCCGGTCGGCGTCGGCGCCGCCGCGCTCCTCCCAGCGGCGGTTGTACTGGTTGCACGGGGTGATCAGGTCGGCCGCGCGGTAGCCGTGCGAGTTCAGCGCGCGGTAGAAGCCGAGCATGAACGCCTTCACCGGCCAGCGCTGGGCGTCACGGCGCTGGCCGAGGTAGCGCTCGCGCAGGTAGATGCCGTGCTCGGTGAGCAGGAACGGCACACCGTCCAGCTCGTGCGCGGCGAGGGCGGGGAGCGTGGCGAGACCGCTGCTCACCGCGTGGGCGACGCTGTCCCGCGGGATCCGCACCCCTAGCGGGCGCAGCGCGTGTTCCAGCAGGTCCGTCGCGGTCAGGGCGTCGTGGACGGTGGGCCGGGCCGCCGCCGTCGGCAGATGCGGCATCGTCCAGATCCACATCAGCGAGCGCAGCGCCGACTCCGTGCGCAGGGCCGCCGACAGCCGCCCGTCGCGGGCCAGGCGGGCCAGCTCGGAGAGCGCCTGGCCGAAGTCGAACGACGACTGCGGGTCGAGGAAGGACAGCAGGAAACGCTCGTAGGAGTCGAGGAAGCGGCGCCGCGCCCGGCCGTACGGCGCCCGCCTGTGGCCCGGGCGCGGGCCCCAGGTCGGGACAGTGGTGTGCCGGTAGACGTTGGGCGGCAGTTCCCAGGTCACGGGTTCGCGGCCGCTGCCGGTGAGCGAGACGATGTGGAAGTCGACCTCCGGCATGCCCTTCACGAGCTGGTCGCACCAGGTGCTGACCCCGCCGTGCACATGCGGATAGGTGCCTTCGGTGAGCATGGTGACGTGACGGCCGGTGCGCATCGCTGCGCCGCTCCCCCCTGTTTGCGGATCCTGTGCGGGGGCTGCGGCCCGGACCACGGCCGCGGGCCGTGGTGGGCCGGGCGCGCCCCGCGGCGGAGCCGCATGTCAGATACGGCCCCGCGCCCCTGAAGGCGTCGGCTCTACGGCAGCTTCAGAGTGACCGCCGACTGGAGCAGGCCCGGAACCGACCAGGCCGAGCTCTTGCCGGCGTAGGGGGTGCCGAAGGTCGCCGTGCCCAGCAGGAGTTGCTGCCTGGTGCCCCGCGGCGCGGTCACCGGAATCTCCACACCGCTCGGCGCGCCGACGGTGACGGTGTTGCCGATCCGGTACGCCGTGACGCGGTTGTCCGCGACGGCCTTCTGCCACTCGGCGCGACGCTGGAGCTCGGTGCCGAGGGCCTTCTGGCTGAGGTTCTCCACCGGCGTGTTGTCGGCGAACAGCGCCCGGTACTCGCCGAGCACCCCGTCCAGCACGGGGTACAGCAGCCGCTCCTCGGCGAGGTTGGACTGGTGCACGTAGTGCGGTCGCGGGTCGTTGTTCAGGGCGTGCCCGAGGGCGATCCGGGTCTCCTGCGGGACGATGTGGGACGCGTAGCCCGTCGCCGGGTCCAGCGGGTCGTCCAGGCAGGTGGACGTCGGGTTGTTCTCGCAGATGCCGCTGCCGCCGTCGGCCCTGGAGGTGTAGATGAAGTTGTACTCGTCGGCCATCTCCTTCGCCGTCCCGACGTTGTAGTACACGTTCATCGGGTGCCGGGGCACGGTCAGCGCGCTGCCGGCCGCCCGCTGCTCGGGCTCGCGGGAGTTGTCGGAGGCGATCCACCTGACGCCGTTGTCGGCGAGGGCGCGCGCCAGGTTGGGGTTGTCCTCGGGCTGCTGCGGCAGCGTCCTGAGGCCCGAGTGCTCGCCGGTGACGAGTTCCGTGCGGTCGACGGGCAGGCCGTTGCGCACCCCCCAGTCGTGGTTGTCTCGGATCTGCGCGGCGATCTCGGTGCGGCTCATCCACCGCGTCGTGCCGTCGGCGTTCTTCGCGCAGGTCCACGGCACGGTGGAGGTGTCCTGGACGCAGCCCAGGAACGGGTGCGTGTAGGTGTGGTTGATCCAGCGGTACTGGTTGCGGTCGGCGATCAGCCGCGCGGCGAGCGCGTCCGCGCCGCCGTTCTGCGCCTTCCACTCCTCGCCGGAGCCGGCGTTGTAGACCATGTCGAGCGTGAAGCCGCGCTCGCGCTGCCATTGCGCGGCGTACTGCACGTCGGCGGCGGTCATCCGGATCGGCGTGGTCCCCTCCCCGGTGCCGTCCGCGCAGTCCAGGTCGCCGGGCGTGCAGTCGCGCTCGGTGTCCCAGCGGGCGTCGGGGGCGAAGACGTCGTCGACGTGCACGGCGAAGTAGTTGCGGTCGCGGCCCAGGTGCACGCCCTGGGTCAGCCACTCGACGATGCCGCGGGCCAGCGCCCGGAACTGCCGCTGGTGCTGGTTGTAGGCGAACGTGACGACGAGTTCGCGGCGGCCGTCGTGGGCGTACTCACCGACCAGGCTGCCGCGGCCGATCCCGGCCGGCACCGGGACGTCCACGTAGCTGGTGAAGCCGCTGCGCGGCCGGGCCACGAAGCCGTAACTCTCCTGCACGGACGGCGAGTTGTCCTCGAAGGCGAGGGCACCGTCCAGGTAGCCGAACGGCCCCGCCCGGCCCGCGTCGGTGACGGCGGCCTGCTGACCGTCGAGGGTGCCGGCGTAGCCGCCCTCGCTGGTGTGGTCGAGGCCGACCCCGGGGTGCGCCCAGGTGTAGGCGTCGACCTGCGGGATGCCGTACGTCCGCTCGTAGGTCTCCAGCGCGGTCTGCTCGGCGGAACCCGCACCGAACGGGGCCTCGTCGGGCAGGACGACCCCCTGGAACCTGGCCCGGGGCGCGCCGTTCACGGTGTCGCTCAGGCCCCGGTGATCGTCGGGCGGTTCGGGTCGGTGAGCCTCACCGTGGTGTACGGGATGCCCGTGCTCTTCAGTTGCGCGGTGATGGCCTGGACGGGGCTCTCCCCGTTGTCCACGACCAGCACCCTCAGATCGATCCGCGGCGTGGGTGCCGCGGCTGCGCCGGGTACGCCGATCCCCACTGTCAGCAGTCCCGCGGCCGTCAGGACGGCGGCCGTGGATCTCCGTATGTGCGCGCGTCGCGCCATGGTGGTCCTCCCCCCAGAAGATCCCCGCGCGCCCCGGAAGGCCTGTGTGCACTTGTGACGGACGCACGGCGGATCGGTGGAAATCATGCAAAGCGGTGAGCGTCCGGCTCACCCGAACCCGATGAGTGTGACTCAGGTCATGGAGTGCGAGGATCGGTAAATGGCGACGACGCCACTCACAGGTGAACGCCCGTAGGAATGCTCGAACAGACACCGGGCGTAGGCTCGTGCCCGGTCGATACCGGACCAGGTACAGAGTCCACTGCACGAGCGATCCAAGGGTCGGCTGTCGGGCCCGGTCGGCCCACCCCTCGGCCACAGGAACTTCACATCGGAAGCGAGATTTCACCACCGTGACTGCTCTCACTCTCAGCACCGCCGCGGCGCCCGGCCTGCGGGCCGACGCGATCGTGATCGGTGTCGCCAAGGGCGACAAGGGCCCCGTCGTCGCACCGGGCGCCGAGGCCGTTGACAAGGCGTACGACGGCGGACTCGCCGGCGTCCTGGAGACCCTCGGTGCCTCCGGCGCCGAGGGCGAGGTGACGAAGCTGCCCGCCCCGGCCGGATTCAAGACACCGCTCGTGGTGGCGGTGGGCCTCGGCGCCCGACCGGAGAAGGACGCGGAGTACGGCGCGGAGGCGCTGCGCCGGGCCGCCGGGGCCGCCGCCCGCGCACTGGCCGGCGCCAAGAAGGCCGCCTTCGCGCTGCCCGTCGAGGACTCGGCCTCCGTCGGCGCGATCGGTGAGGGCGCGCTGCTCGGCGCGTACTCCTTCGACGCCTACAAGGAGAACGGCCAGGCGGCCGCCGCCAAGGACAAGAAGAACGGCAAGGCCCCGCTCGCCGAGGTCACCGTGCTCGGCGCCAAGCCGCGCGACAAGGCGCACAAGCTGGCGGTGGAGCGCGCCACGGCCGTGGCCGAGGAGCTCAACCGCGCCCGCGACCTGGTCAACACCCCGCCGAACGACCTCAACCCCGAGGCGTTCGCCGCGGTCGCGCAGGCCGCGGCCAAGGAGCACGGCATCAAGGTGCAGGTGCTCGACGAGAAGGCGCTGACCAAGGGCGGCTACGGCGGCATCCTGGGCGTCGGGGCCGGCTCGGCGTCGGCGCCGCGGCTGGTGAAGCTCTCGTACACCTCCTCGAAGGCGAAGAAGCACCTCGCGTTCGTGGGCAAGGGCATCACCTACGACTCGGGCGGCATCTCGCTGAAGCCGGCCGGTCACAACGAGACGATGAAGTGCGACATGAGCGGGGCGGCGGCGGTGTTCGCGGCCGTCGTCGCGGCCGCGCGGCTCGGTCTCGAGGTCAACGTCACCGGCTGGCTGGCGCTGGCCGAGAACATGCCGTCCGGCTCCGCGACGCGCCCCGGCGACGTGCTGCGGATGTACAGCGGCAAGACGGTCGAGGTGCTGAACACCGACGCCGAGGGCCGACTGGTGCTGGCGGACGCCCTGTGGGCGGCCTCGCAGGAGAAGCCCGACGCGCTGGTGGACGTGGCGACCCTGACCGGGGCGATGGTGCTGGCGCTGGGCAACCGGACGTTCGGCGTGATGGCCAACGACGACGCGTTCCGGTCCGTGGTGCACGAGGCCGCGGAGGAGGTCGGTGAGGCCGCGTGGCCGATGCCGCTGCCCGAGCACCTGCGCAAGGGGATGGACTCGCCCACCGCCGACCTCGCCAACATGGGTGAGCGGATGGGCGGCGGGCTGGTCGCCGGTCTCTTCCTGCGGGAGTTCGTCGGCGAGGGGATCACCTGGGCGCACCTCGACATCGCCGGGCCCGCCTTCAACGAGCAGGGACCGTTCGGGTACACGCCGAAGGGCGGCACGGGGTCGGGCGTGCGGACGCTGGTGCGGCTGGCCGAGCTGACGGCCGCGGGTGACCTGGGCTGACGTCCGCCCACTGAGTCGTGACCGACTGTCGCGTCACGGGTGCGGGTGAGCTGTGGCTGGTTTCGCAGTTCCCCGCGCCCCTTCCGGCGTGGTCCTTCCCGTCCGTCGACAGGCGACGCCTCACGCATGTGACAGCTGAGCGTGCGACGTATCACACCCCGGCCCCGCGTCTCGTCCGGTGCCGACAGGTGCGAAGATGGGGCTCGGCAGGACAGGGCCCCACCGAAGGGCCGAAGTACAGCGGCCGGACACCAGCCGCCAGCCGGTCGACGTCGACCGGCGTACGGCGCACATGCATGGAGGACGTGACGTGGCGAACGACGCCAGCACCGTTTTCGACCTAGTGATCCTCGGCGGTGGCAGCGGTGGTTACGCCGCGGCCCTGCGCGGGGCTCAGCTGGGCCTGGACGTCGCCCTGATCGAGAAGGACAAGGTCGGCGGCACCTGCCTGCACCGGGGTTGCATCCCCACCAAGGCCCTGCTGCACGCGGGCGAGATCGCCGACCAGGCCCGCGAGAGCGAGCAGTTCGGCGTCAAGGCCACGTTCGAGGGCATCGACGTCGCCGGGGTCCACAAGTACAAGGACGAGGTGATCTCGGGCCTGTACAAGGGCCTGCAGGGCCTCGTCGCGTCCCGGAAGGTGACCTACATCGAGGGTGCGGGACGGCTGTCCTCCCCGACCTCGGTGGACGTCAACGGTCAGCGCGTCCAGGGCCGCCACGTCCTGCTGGCGACCGGTTCCGTGCCGAAGTCGCTGCCGGGCCTGGAGATCGACGGCAACCGGATCATCTCCTCGGACCACGCCCTCGTCCTGGACCGCGTGCCGAAGTCGGCGATCGTGCTCGGCGGCGGTGTCATCGGCGTCGAGTTCGCCTCCGCCTGGAAGTCCTTCGGCACCGACGTCACGGTCATCGAGGGCCTCAAGCACCTCGTCCCGGTCGAGGACGAGAACAGCTCCAAGCTTCTTGAGCGCGCCTTCCGCAAGCGCGGCATCAAGTTCAACCTGGGCACCTTCTTCCAGAAGGCCGAGTACACGGCCGACGGTGTCAAGGTCACCCTCGCCGACGGCAAGGAGTTCGAGGCCGAGGTCCTGCTGGTCGCGGTCGGCCGCGGCCCGGTCTCGCAGGGCCTGGGCTACGAGGAGGCCGGGGTCGCCATGGACCGCGGTTACGTCCTCGTCGACGAGTACATGCGGACCAACGTCCCGACGATCTCGGCGGTCGGTGACCTGGTCCCGACGCTCCAGCTCGCGCACGTCGGCTTCGCCGAGGGCATCCTGGTTGCGGAGCGGCTGGCCGGTCTGAAGGTCGTCCCGATCGACTACGACGGTGTCCCCCGGGTGACGTACTGCCACCCCGAGGTCGCCTCCGTGGGCATCACCGAGGCCAAGGCCAAGGAGATCTACGGCGCGGACAAGGTCGTCGCCCTGAAGTACAACCTGGCGGGCAACGGCAAGAGCAAGATCCTGAAGACCGCGGGCGAGATCAAGCTCGTCCAGGTCAAGGACGGTGCGGTGGTCGGCGTGCACATGGTCGGCGACCGTATGGGCGAGCAGGTCGGCGAGGCCCAGCTGGTCTACAACTGGGAGGCGCTGCCGGCCGAGGTCGCCCAGCTCATCCACGCCCACCCGACGCAGAGCGAGGCGCTCGGCGAGGCGCACCTGGCGCTGGCCGGCAAGCCCCTGCACTCCCACGACTGACCCCCTCGGTCACTGGGCGCGACGACACAGACTTCCGCAATTCGTAAGGAGCAACCGAAACCATGGCGGTTTCCGTAACCCTTCCGGCGCTCGGCGAGAGCGTCACCGAGGGCACCGTCACCCGCTGGCTGAAGGCCGAGGGTGAGCGCGTAGAGGCCGACGAGCCCCTGCTCGAAGTCTCCACCGACAAGGTCGACACCGAGATCCCGGCCCCGGCCGCCGGTGTCCTGGCCTCCATCAAGGTCGCCGAGGACGAGACCGTCGAGGTCGGCGCCGAACTGGCCGTCATCGACGACGGCACCGGTGCGCCGGTCGCCGCTCCGGCTCCGGCCGCCGAGCAGCCCGCCGCGCCGGCCGAGGAGCCGGCCCCGCAGGCCCAGCCGTCCACCGAGCAGGCCGCCCCCGCGCCGGCGCCCACCGCCGAGGCCACGGCCGGCGGCGGCAGCGCCGAGGGCACGGACGTGGTCCTGCCCGCGCTCGGCGAGTCCGTCACCGAGGGCACTGTCACCCGCTGGCTGAAGTCGGTCGGCGACAGCGTCGAGGCCGACGAGCCGCTGCTGGAGGTGTCCACCGACAAGGTCGACACCGAGATCCCGGCGCCCGCCTCGGGCGTGCTGCTGGAGATCACCGTCGGCGAGGACGAGACGGCCGAGGTCGGCGCCAAGCTGGCCGTCATCGGCGCCCCGGGTGCGGCTCCGGCCGCTGCCCCGGCTCCCGCCGCCCCGGCTCCGGCGCCCGCCGCCGAGACCCCGGC
>NZ_JBHWJQ010000063.1:0-26220 GCF_042731435.1 Streptomyces sp. NPDC059861
GGGGGGGGGGGGGGGGGGGGGCGGGGGGGGGGGTGTTTTCGGCTGTTGGGGGGGCGGGGGCCGTGCGTCGGGTCGTGGCGCGGCCCGGTGGCCGGGGGGTTGTTGGGGGGGGCGGCGCGGTGTGGGGGGGGGGGCGCGGCGGCCGCGGCCGGGGGGGGGGCCGGCGGCGCCGTGAGACGCTTCGGGGCACGGCTGAACCACGACGCCCTGCCCAAGGCGTTCAGGTCCTTGCCATTGATGTCGGCCAGCGGCACGCGGACCCCGATCGGCGTGCCCATGCGGACCAGTCGCTCACCGCTCGGGTGTGCGGGCACGGCGGCCTCGGCCTCGCCGTCCGGAAGGTGAAGCTGGACCTGACCGTCCTTCGTGACCGAGGCGAAGCCCTTGCCCCGCACCGAGAAGGCGACCATGCCGAAGTGGGTGCCCTCCTCGACCTCCGGTAGGGCCAGTGCGGCCTTGCGCAGTTGAGCCACGGTAGTCATGGGCCGAGTCTCACACATCGGTCCGCCGGGCAGCGGCTCGGTGCACTCGCACCTGGCCACCCACCAAATTGGATCACACGTTCGACATGATCGAGCCCCCGCATGAGGTTCGTGCGGGGGCTCGGCCGAGTCACGTGGAGACCGGATCTTCCGGTAGGTCGTCCAGGTCCTCCTCCGTCGGCGGAGTCTTCGGTGGCGGGAACACGAGGTCCTCGAAGGCCTCCATCGCAAGAAGGAGTAACAGTAGTAGGGCTGGGACAAGCAACGCGATCAAGACCACGGCACCTCCCAGGGGGAGAGTGGGCGGCTTTCTCAGGGCGGCTACGTCGGCTCAAGTCTGCATCCGAATGGAGTAGCGCGCATGTCGATCACGTTGCTGCCGCCCTGGCTCCGGCAACCGCGACCGTCAGACCGCCACACGTTCAGTCGCCGTGCTTGTCGTCCTCGCGCGACTGTCTCCGGGCGTCGCGCACGAGCACGACGGCCACGACAGCGGCGGCAAGCAGAAACAGCACCGGGAACACCAGACCCACCCATCGGCCGGCGCTCACCGCTCCGACTCCTCGCCCGGCACCGAACGGGCGTGGTCGCCACCGGCGCGCCGTACGCCGTCGTCCCCGCCGACGTGGGCGGGTTCGAGTGCGGCGGCGATCCTGCGGAAGAGCTCCAAGGCGGTCGTGTCCACGCTCACGGCGCTGAGTTCGAGGGATTCCGGGAGGCGGCCGCGCTCCAGCCGGGCCGGGTCACGGTCTACGTCGGGGTTCGGGCAGTGGTTCATCGGCAGAGCCTCCGGGCCGGTGCGGGCTTGACGGCATCGAGGAAGTCGGTTCCTGGCGTCAACGCCCTTGCTGAACAGGGTTCCCCCTTCGGACCGGAGAACGCGGGACAGGTGACCTTGGGCACGGCGACGTCCGGACCGGACGCGGATACCTGGACCGCCAACGGCCGACCTCGGCTGACCGGCGATTGAGAAACGGGGGCGCACAGTGTGATGGACGAGACGTGTTGGACTTCGCCATCGAGGTGACGCAAGGTGGTGACCGCCCCCTGATCAGGGCATTCGCCCCTGCCGGCTCACCTTGGAGACGCTCCTCATGACCACCTACGTCGCAGACCCCAGCCGCTACGACGGCGCCATGCGCTACCGGCGGACCGGCCGCTCGGGCCTCGACCTCCCGGCCCTGTCGCTTGGCTACTGGCACAACTTCGGCGACGACAAGCCGTTCGAGACCCAGCGTCAGATCGCGCTGCGCGCCTTCGACCTGGGCATCACCCACCACGACCTCGCCAACAACTACGGCCCGCCCTACGGTGCCGCCGAACTGAACTTCGGCAAGCTCATGCGGCAGGATCTGCGGCCCTACCGTGACGAGCTGATCGTCTCCACCAAGGCCGGCTGGGACATGTGGCCCGGCCCCTACGGCCAAGGCGGCGGCTCACGCAAGTACGTCCTCGCCTCGCTCGACCAGTCGCTGACGCGGATGGGACTGGAGTACGTCGACATCTTCTACTCCCACCGGCTGGACGCCACCACGCCGCTGGAGGAGACGATGACCGCGCTCGACACCGCGGTCCGGCAGGGCAAAGCCCTCTACGTCGGCATCTCCTCCTACGACGCCGAGCGCACCCGGCAGGCCGCCGCGATCCTGCGCGAGCTGGGCACCCCGCTCCTCATCCACCAGCCCTCCTACAACATGCTCAACCGGTGGATCGAGACCGACGGCCTGCTCGACGTCGCGGCCGAGGAAGGTTTCGGCGTCATCGGCTTCACCGCCCTCGCCCAGGGCCTGCTCACCGGGCGTTATCTCGACGGCATTCCCGACGACTCCCGGGCCAGCCAGGACAAGTCCTTCGACACGGGCTGGCTCACCGACGACACCCTCCGGCGTCTGCGCGCCCTGAACGACATCGCCGCCCGTCGCGGCCAGAGCCTGGCCCAGATGGCGCTGGCCTGGGCCCTGCGCGACGAACGAGTCACCTCCCTCGTCATCGGCGCCTCCCGGGTCGAGCAGCTGGAACAGAACGTCGCCGCCCTGGACAACCTCTCCTTCACCGACGAGGAACTCACCGAGATCGACGAACACGCCCTCATCTCCGGCAGCGTGGACCTGTGGCAGCAGGCCCGCACCGGCACCTTGAGCTGACCGCCGCCACCCGCACCGCGATGCCCTCGCCGAACGGCCCGGCACCGCCCCACCACGATCAGGGCGACGAAGCGGCGACGTGCGAGTGGACGATGTCCCATGCGGCGGGCCGGAGGTCGCCGAGGGCGGTTGCCCGCAGCGCGTCCAGCGTCTCCTCGGCGTCGTCCGTGCACGTGACACTGCCGGCGAGCACGTCGTAGCCGTCGCGGACGGCGGCGCGAAGGACACGGCTGCCGTCGTCCTCGGCGTGCACCGCCGAGGCGATCACCAGGGGTGGCTCGGCTCCCGCCTCACCGGCCACTTTGAAGAACGCGCTCGTGACCGGCTCACGCCAGCGCAGGCTGAGCAGGACGGGACGCTTGGCCACCACCTCGGCGAGGTCCGTCTCGCGGACACCCTCCGGTTCCAGCACCGTCGCCCGCGCGTCCAGGACGAGCGCCGCGGGCAACAGGCAGCGAAGGGTGCTTCCCACGATGTTGCCGCCGACCGTCGCGCTGCGCCGGACCGCCCCCGTGCCCACGCGAGCCGCGGCGAGACGCAGCGCATCGGGAACCCGGTCCTCCATCCGCTGCAACACCACGGCGCCACCGACCGTGGTCCGCTCCAGCACGTTGGCCTCGGGTACCTCACGCAACGACATCGCCAACGAGGGGAAGCCGTCCCGTTGCCACGTGGCCCACAGCAGCGTCGCCCCGCCGATCAGCACAGCTCCGTCGGCCAGACACTCCCTCGCCTCGGACACAGACGTCGGCACACGCAACAACACCAGTGACCACCTGCCTTCCACGCAAGACCGGACCCGAGCAGCTCGTGGCGTGAACTGGCCACCTGCCTCGCGGTAAGACAATCCCTTCAACAGGGGGCGCGTACAGGGCTCACACAAGCACACCGTCCGCTCCCTTTCGCACCGCCGCCGACAGCGACAGGTCACGTCCTCCCGTTCCCGGCCGGTGTCGGCGGCGCCGCCGCGTCAGGCGGCCGGGCCGGGCACCCGGGCGTTGTCCGCGGCCGGGCGGTCCCGGCGGGCGAGGCCTGTCAGCGACAGGGCGCCGGGCCCGAAGAAGACCAGCAGCAGGAAGCCCCAGCAGAACAGCGCGGGGGACAGTCCGCCGTTCTGCAAGGGGAAGAGCCCGTCCTTCTGGTGCTCGGTGAAGTACGCGAACGCCATGATTCCCGAGCTGATGAACGCCGCGCTACGCGTCGCCACCCCGAGGAGGACGAGAACACCGCACACCAGCTCGATCACTCCGGCGTACCAGAACGGCCAGTCACCCACGGGGCTCGCCTCCCGGTCCAGCACACCGAAGAGGGTGGAGACACCCTCGCTGGTGAACAGCAGGCCCAGGACGATACGGAACGCGCCGAGGACGAGGGGCTGGTATCCAGCCAGCCGGTCACTCAGTTGTACGGCACTCATCGGTAGGTTCTCCTCGAATCAATGTGCGGCGCCGCCGTGCGACGCGGGCGAGGCGGGACCGGCCCCTCCCGTACTGTTTACGTCCGCGCCGACCGGTTGGCTCATCGGAACGCCGGGTCGGTGGAAACCGCCCCGCCGCCGACGGGATGGGTCCCCGGTCCGTCGTGGTGACCGACGAGTGGGGTGGGGGTCAGGTCGGTGGGTCGCTCACCGGCCTCCAGCAGGGTGTCCGCGGCGCCCACGATCAGCGGGTCGGGTCTGCCGACGGCGGTGTTGTCCTTCGCCGGGTAGTCGCAGCGGTCGAGCAGACTGCGCATGGCCTCCAGGCGGCCGCGCCGCTTGTCGTTGTTCTTCACCACCGTCCACGGCGCGTGCGGGGTGTCCGTGGCACGGAACATCTCGATCTTGGCCGCGGTGTAGTCGTCCCAACGGTCGAGCGAGGCCAGGTCGGTCGGTGAAAGCTTCCACCGGCGTACCGGGTCCACCTGACGGATGGCGAAACGCGTGCGCTGCTCGGCCCGGGAGACGGAGAACCAGAACTTCACCAGCGTGATGCCGTCCTCCGTCAACAGCTTCTCGAACAGCGGTGCCTGGCCGAGGAACTGGCGGTACTCGTCGTCCGTGCAGAAGTCCATCACCCGCTCGACGCCCGCCCGGTTGTACCAGGACCGGTCGAAGAAGACGATCTCTCCACGGGCGGGCAGGTGGGTGACATAGCGCTGGAAGTACCATTGGCCGGCCTCCCGTTCGGTCGGCTTCTCCAACGCGATCACGCGGGCGCCGCGCGGGTTCAATCGCTCGGTGAACCGCTGGATCGTTCCGCCCTTGCCGGCCGCGTCGCGGCCTTCGCAGATCACGACGATTCGCTGGCCTGTGTCCTTCACCCAGCGCTGCATCTTGAGCAGTTCGATCTGCAGGATGCGTTTCTGCCGCTCGTACTCGGCTCTGCGTACCTTGTGGTCGTAAGGATGGTTGTCCCGCCAGGTCTCCACGGGGCTGCCGTCCTCGTTCAGCAGAATCGGCCTCTCGGGCCGCTGCTCGTTCACGCGAAGACCGTCGAGGAGTTCCTTCTCCGCCCCGCCTGGGGCGGTCCCGCGCCGCGTCGGCGCCTCGTTCCGCTCGGATTCCATGAAGCCTCCTGTCCGGGCACGCTGATCCGCTCCGAGTCTCCTGCCCGCTCCCCTCGTGAACATTGGTCCGCCGGGACCTGCAACCTGTCCGTGGGTCGCACGTCTGTCACTGCGAAGGGCCAGGCCGGAGCACCGGCTCGCGTTCTCCCCCCTTCATCGACACGGATACGAAGACGAGGAACCGATGTCAGACAGCAAGCACCGGGCGGCACCCCGCCCGTCGCGTGGGCGGACCCGGGTCATGGTGGCGCTCTCCACCGTCACGGCGGCCCTGGCGACAGGCGGCACGGCGGCGTCGTACGCCACCAGCCCGGCACCCGTTCCGGCCACGCCCGCTCCGGCCCCCACGAAGCCGGCACCCGCGCCCGCGAAGCCCTCCCCCGTGCCCGCCAAGCCCTCCCCCGTGCCCGCCAAGCCCACACCCGCGCCCGCCAAGCCCACACCCGCGCCCGCCAAGCCCCGGCCGGTGCCCTCGAAGCCCGCCTCCGCGCAGCCGGTCCCCGCCCACGGCGCGCCGGTGCCGGCCCCCGCTCCTGTTCGCCCCGCTCCGGAGGCAGCGGCTCCCGGTGTCCACGCGGCGGGTGAACCCCGTCCCGTCCCGGCCGTACCGACCCCGGTGCCCGTGCCTGACCGCGCCGTCCCGGCGCCGGTGCCTCCGCACGGCTCCCCGGCTCCCGCACCCGCCGGGCGCTGAGTGTCCGCGACACACCCCTGGACCCCCGGACTCCCTGCCCTGGGCGTACGGGGGCTTCTGCGCCGCCTCTCCAGCAGCCGGGCACACGCATCCGCAGTTGCGGTCACACCCCTCACCGACCGCCGCACCACCTCGGACATCGACGACCTCTACCACCACCGCAGGCTCGAACTCGTACGGCTGGCGGTGCTCCTGGTGGACGACATCCCGACCGCGGAGGACGTCGTCCAGGACGCGTTCGCCGCGCTCTACCGGCGGCACGGCGCCCAACTCACGGGCCTCGACGACCCGGAGGCATACGTCCGGCGCAGCGTCGTCAACGCCGCGCGCTCGGTGCTGCGGCGCCGTAGGACCATGCGGGCCCATGTGCCGCCTCGGCCCCGTCCCGCGCCGCCGCCGGAAGAGCATGTACTGCTGAAGGAGGAACACGAGGAGGTACTGGGCGCCTTGCGCCGGCTCACCACGCGGCAGCGGGAGGTGCTGGTGCTGCGCTACTGGTCGAACCTGTCGGAAGCCCAGATCGCCGAGACCCTCCAACTGTCCCGAGGCGCGAGCTGACCCCGGCGGGAGCGCGGACGGCTCTGCCCCGGCGACGGAGAAGTCGCCGGGGCAGGTGCCTGTGCCGTGCGACGGCTGTCACACCTTCAGAGTCTGGACCAGCGCGGCCAGTCCGTCCGTGTAGATGCCGTGGAAGAGGGCCTCGGCCTCGGAGTCGCTGACCCCGACGGGGGTGAAGGTTCCGGACCATTCCACGCGTGCGGTCCCAGGAGTCCCTTCGACGGCGTGCACGGTCAGCGTGGAGAGGTAGTCGGTGACCGGGAACGGCGCCTGCTCGATGGCGTAGGAGTAGGTCCGCTTCTCGTCGTCGAAGGCCTTGAGGCGTTCGACGATGACGTCGCCGTCCCCGTTGGTCAGCCGACGTACCCGACCCCCCTCGCCGAGTTCGCTCTTGGGGATGTAGGGGAGCCAGTCGGGCAGGGCGTCGAAGCCGCCGATGAGCTGCCAGACGTCGTCGGCGGACCGGGGGACGTCGACGGACGCGGTGGTGGTCGCCATGGTGCTGTTCCTTTTCGTGAGGAGGGGTTGGGGGGGGTTGGAAGGAGTCGGAGGAGTCGCGCGGTGACGGTCAGGCCGTGGGCGCGTCCTCGGCGATGAGCCGCTCCTCGCGCAGGGCCGTCCAGAAGGCGGCCGGGACACGCTCGTCGAGGGCCGCGATGTCCTCGGAGATCCGGCTGGGGCGGGTGGCGCCCGGAACGACCGCGGCGGTGGCCGGGTGGGCCAGCGCGAACTGCAGGGCCGCGGCCTTGACGCTCACGCCGTGCTCGGCGGCGAGCGCCTTGATCCGGTCGACCTTGGCGATGATGTCGGCCGGGGCCTGCTGGTACTCGAAGTGCCGGCCACCGGCGAGGATGCCGGAGCTGTAGGGCCCGCCGACGACCATGTCGACGTTCTGCTCGGTGGCGGCCGGCAGCAGGCGCTGCAGGGCCCGGCTGTGGTCGAGCAGGGTGTAGCGGCCTGCCAGCAGGAACGCGTCGGGCCGGGGCTCGTCCAGGTCCAGCGTGAGTTCGATCGGCTCCACCCGGTTGACGCCGAGGCCCCAGCCCTTGATGACGCCTTCGTCGCGGAGGCGCTGCAGGACGCGGAAGGCGCCGGTACGGGCCGTCTCGTACAGGGACAGCCACTGGTCGCCGTGGAAGTCCTGGGCTATGTCGTGCACCCAGACGATGTCGAGACGATCCGTCCGCAGACGCTTGAGGCTGTCCTCGATGGAGCGCAGGGTGGCATCCGCCGTGTAGGAGTCGACCATCTTGTTGGGCCGGCCGTGCTCGAACAGACCGCCCTTCTCGCCCAGATCGCGGGCGGCGGGGTCCTCCAGCTCGTCCAGGATGACGCGGCCGACCTTGGTGCTCAGCACGTACTCGTCGCGCGGCCGGCCGGCCAGCACCTCGCCGAGGCGGATCTCCGACAGACCCGCTCCGTAGAAGGGCGCGGTGTCGAAGTAGCGGATGCCCTGGTTCCAGGCGGCCTCGACGGTGGCGGCGGCCTCGTCGTCGGGGATGTCGCGGAACATGTTGCCGAGTGGTGCGGTGCCGAAGCCCAGGGAACCCGGCAGCAGGGACTTGATGCCCATGAGGAAGATCCTTCTCTGTGTCGCGTCTATGCGGAGTTCGTAGCGTTTTGCACTCGTCCGCGGCTCTTGCACTTTCGAGGCTAGGATCGACCTGTCAGACTGTCCAAGACTCACTTGGACACACTTGAGTCCGGGAGGGTCTCACATGCTTGACCTGCGACAACTTCGCTACTTCGTGGCGGTCGCCGAGGAGGAGCACGTCGGCCGTGCGGCGGACCGCCTGCACATCTCGCAGTCTCCGCTGAGCCGGCAGATCGCCCAACTGGAGAAGAACCTCGGCCTGCTCCTGTTCGAGCGCAGCCAGCAGCGCATCCGCCTCACCTCCGACGGCCGCGTGTTCCTTTCCGAGGCCCAGGCCCTGCTGCGGCACGCGAACCGGTTGGAGAACCTGGGCCGGCGCCTCGGCCGCGGCGAGGAGGGCGGCCTGTGCGTGGGTTACGTCAGCCATGCCATGCACACCGGTGTGCTGCCCCTCGCGCTGCGCGAGCTGCACAGCGAACGGCCGGGGATGCACGTCGCGCTCTACGACCTGACCGCGGCCGAGCAGTTCGAGGGACTGCGCCAGCGGAGCCTGGACATCGCGCTGGTTTCCGAGGCCCCGTCGGAGTCCGACCCGGACCTGCACAGCGCGCTGCTGGTCAAGGATCCGTTGCTGCTGGCGATGCCCAGCAGTCACCCCCTGGCCGAGAGCAAGGAGATCCCGCCCTCGGCTCTGGGCGCCGAGCCCTGGGTCGCCGTCGAGAACAGCCAGGACCCCGCCTGGCGGGACGACTTCGTCGCGTCCTGCGCCGCCGCCGGGTTCACTCCCGACATCCGGCTCGAAGCCCCCGACGCCCTCACCGCCCTCGGCCTGGTCGCCTCCGGCCTGGGCATGGCGCTGGTACAGGAGAGCATGCTGCGCAACCGCCCACCCGGCGTCACCGTCCGCCGACTCCCCTGGCTCGAAAGGTCCGTCCAGCTCTGGGCCGCCTGGCACCGGATCGATCTCCGCCCGGTCGTCGCGTCCTTCCGGGCGACCGTCCTGAAGACCTCCGAAGCCCCATGAGGCGTCCCGTCCAGCGCACCCTTCCGACGCCGGCGCGACCAAAAAAATTTACGGCCTCTCCTCGAGCCGTTCTCCCCAACGAGCAATAGCGCGAAACCCCGTCCCACCAGCGATGCGCTTTGATACCCGAAGTAACCCGCAAAGAATGCGCCGGGCACAATGGCGCCGCATGATCGCATCAGCGATAAAGCAGAGACATATTCACGTCCCTAGGATCGGCGACTCCGCGGCATCGGTGCACCGGCCACCCGGGCACGCGCCCATCGAAATTTACCTAGGAGAAGCGGCCCTCCGGACAGGCCCGGCGAGTGGTGGCAGCGCACCCTAGGGTGGGGAGCCGCTCGCATCCTAGGGTGGGAGCCACCCGGAACTCCCGCCTCCACCTGCGCACTTCGCGACCACCGAGACACGCTGGACAAACAGACCAAGTGCAGCATTCGGGGAATGCGGAGTAAATCCGGCGCTCGCTTAACTTTCTCCAACCCGGGGATCGACGTAGCTCCGAGTCATCACTAAGGTATCCGCTGGCACCTGCATGTAAGGCACTCCCAAAAAGGGGCCGGATGGCCGTTGCCGAAGAGCGTCGAATAGTAGTAGTCCGTTACCCCCCGACCTTTGCATTCGTATTCCTGTCGGTCACGGCAGCGAGCTCGATCAGCCGCCCGCGCGTACCGTCAGCAAACAAAACGGAGCGATAAACAGGATGCGGTTCCAGCTGCTAGGGCTGCTCAGCATCGCCGATGGCGAGCATGCCGCCGTCTTGCAGCCGTCCAAGCCGACGAGCCTGCTGGCGGCCCTGCTCATCCACTCCGGCGCGGCCGTGTCGACCGAGTATCTGGTGCGCGCCGTCTGGGACACCGAGCCCCCCGCCACGGCGCGAGCCGCCCTGCAGAGCTGCGTCCTGCGGCTGCGACGGATCTTCGCGAAGTACGGGATCGCGAACGACGCGATCGAGGCGGTCCCCGGCGGATACCGGATGCGCATGGACCGCGAGACCCTCGACCTCGTCCGCTTCCGTGACCTGGTCCGCTCGGCGGACTCCGTCGGCGACGCCGAGACCGAGTCCTACGCGCTCAGGGAAGCGCTCGCCCTCTGGCACGGGCCGGTGCTGGCGAACGTCTCGTCGCACATGCTCCACCGCGACGAGGCACCCCGGCTGACCGAGGAGCGTTTGCGGGCACTGGAGCGTCTCTGTGACATCGAACTGGCGCGCGGACGATGTCGCGAGGTGCTGTCGGAGGTCTGGGACGCGGCGCGACGGCACCCGGAGAGGGAACGGTTCTCCGAGCAGTTGATCGAGGCTCTCTACCGAACCGGCCGCCAGACCGAGGCCCTTGCGGAGATCCGAGCCGTCAAGGAGCGTCTCAAGGAGGAGTTCGGGATCGACCCGGGCGCCCCCTTGCAGCGCCTGGAACTGGCGATCCTGCGCGGCGAGGAGCTCGGCATCCCGCCGGCCCGCACCCTCCCCGCGATCGGGGCACGAGCCACCTCGAAGGCGGCGCTCCCCTCGGGCGGGACGGGTGCGCCGAGTGCCACGTCGCCGGAGGCGCTGCTCCCCGTACCGGCCGCCGCGGCGGCACAGCCCCCCGCTCCACCGGCGCAGGCCCCCGCCTCGTCTCCCGCACCGTCGGTGCAGACTGCGCCGATGGCGCCCACGTCGCCGTCGGTACCGTCGGCCACGTCCACGACCGCCACGGTGGCGCCCGTCCCCTGCTTCACCGGCCGCGCCGCGCAACTCGCCGCCATGCGACGCGCGTTGACCGCCGATGGGCCGGGGACCGGGCCGGTGGTGATCTCCGGGGCCCCCGGGGTCGGCAAGACCGCTCTCGCCCTTCAGGCCGCCCACCTCGCTCAGAAGGCCTTTCCCGGCGGCTGCTTCACGCTCGGCATGACCCGTCCGGACGGCAGCCCGCTCGACGCCGCCGAGGCCCGGGCCCAACTGCCCACGAACGGAGCCGGACGCCGCCTGCTCATCCTCGACGACGCGGTGAGCGCCGAGCAGATACGCCCCCTGCTCCCCTCCCCCGGCGAGGGCGTCGCGGTGGTGACCAGCCGACGCGGTCTCGCCGGCCTGATCGCCACCCATGGCGGGGTCGTGCACCGACTCGACACGCTCGCCCCGGAGGAGTCGCATCACCTGCTGATCGCCACTCTGGGCCCCGAACGGGTGGCCGAGGAGCCCGAGGCCGCCCGCGAACTGGCCCGGATCTGCGGGCACTTCCCGCTGAGCCTGCGGATCGCCGCGGCACGCCTGCTGACGCGCCCCGGCCTCGGCATCGGCGACTGCGCCTCATGGCTGGCCGCGGATCTGCCGGCCAGGCTCTCCCTGGCGGACGAGCCGCTGATGTCCGTGCCCCTCGTGTTCGAGGCGGCGCTGCTCCGACTGAGCCCCGAACTGAGGGAGGCGTTCCTGCTGCTGGCAACGGAGCGCCGCGTGGCCGGGGCCGCCGATCCGGCGACGCCGCAGGACGTGCCGGACGTATCACATGTCCCGGGTGTCTCGGATGTCGTGGACGTCTCGGACGAGGTCCTCGAGCGGCTGGCGGACGCCGGCTTCGTCGAGGAAGGGCCGCCCAAGCCCTACCGCATCCACGAACTGCTCAAAATCTACGCGCGTCAGCTCGGGACCACCCCGTCGACGGTCCGTCTCGGCACCGCGGCGACCCCCGGCTGACCACAGCAAACCTTCTCGGCCACTCCTCCCACCGGCCCCCATCCAGAGGTGACATCAGCATGCCTTCCGCACGGTACGAAGCCGTCGCAGCATCCCGCCCCCGCATCCGGCGCGACGTCCTGTTCACCGAGACCCCCGACGGCGTCCTCTTCCACAACGCCGACGGCGGCTTCCGTCTGACGGCCAAGTCGGCGTACCGCTTCGCCACCCTGCTCGTGCCGCACTTCGACGGCGAACACACCGTCGCCGAGATCTGTACGGGGTTCGGCGACCGCCAGCGTGCGATGGTCGGCGAACTCGTCGGCACCCTGTACGAGCGGGGCTTCGCCCGCTCCGTCCCACCGAGACCCTCGCCGGAGGCGTTCGAAGGGCCCGAGCCGTCCGACGACGTGGCGCGTCGCTACGCGGCCCAGATCGCGTACACCGACCACTACGCCGACGACGCCGCGCGCCGCTTCCAGCGCTTCCGCGACACGCGGGTGGCCGTCCTCGGCAGTGACCTCGTGGCCCGCTGGTGCGTTCTGAGCCTGATCCGCAACGGCAGCGCCGCGATCGGCGTCCTGCCGGGACTCGACCTGGCCGGGATCACCGACGAGGCGGCGGCAGCCGGCGCCGACGGCTGCCTCGTCGACGTCCGCGAACTCGACGGGTCCGGGAGCCCGCACGCGCCACTCACCTGGGCTGCCGTCGAGGGATACGACGTCGTCGTCGTCACGGGCGGACCCGACGCACCCCGCGTCGTGTTCCCGCTGGTGCGCGCCGGGGTGCCCGCGGGACGCACCCTCATACCGGCCTGGTCGTTCGGCGGCCACGCGGTCGTCGGTCCGTCGATGTCGGCGCAGACCACGGGCTGCTGGTCGTGCGCCGTACTGCGGCTGGGAGCGGGCGCCGGCGCCGCGCGGGCCGCCGACGTGTGGAGTTCCCTCGCCCTAGACCTGCCGGCTGCCACGCCGGTCCCCGGAGCACACCCCGGCCGCCCGCTGGCCGCGATGCTCGGCAACCTGCTCGGCTACGAGGTGTTCAAGACGGCGACGGGGGCGCTGCCCGCCGAGACGGCCGGACAGCTGATCATCCAGGACGTGGAGTCGCTCGACGTCACCTCGGAGCCGCTGCTGCCCCACCCCCGTTGCCCGTGGTGCGCGGACGAGGCGGAGGCGGACTCCCCCGAGATCGACCTCGCGAGCGCGGACACCCGGGGCGGCGCCCTCGCGCTGCCCACCGTGGACACCGCCCGCGAGGCGGACGCCCTGGTGGAGGAGCTGAACCGCCGCTCGGTGCTGCTGCGGCCGAACGCCGGTGTGTTCACCCGCTACGACGACGAGGGCATCACGCAGACGCCGCTCAAGCTCAGCGTCGTGGAGCTCGGCCTCGGCCACGGCCACACCCGCCGTGTCGGCGCCGCCGACGTCCATCACGTGGCGGGCGCCCGGCTGCGCGCCCTGCACCGCGCCGCCGAGACCTACGCCGAGCACGTCGTCCCGCACCGGCGCACCGGCGCACCGGAGCAGGCCGTCCGCCTGGCCCCGGCCGAGTTCGGCACGTGGACGGGCGTCGGCGACGCGCAGGCCGACGTCCGCGGCTGGGTGGCCGCGACCTCCCTGCTCACCAAGGAGCGGTTCCTGGTGCCGGGCGAGGCGGTCCGTCCGTTCGGCGCCGACAACCGCGACCGGCTCTTCGAGGCGACGAGTGCCGGCATGAGGGCGGGCGCGAGTGTCACCGACGCCGCCGCGCAGGGCGTGCTGTCGGCCCTCGCGTACGACGCGCTCCAGCGCGCGATGCGCGGTTCCGGGGTGCTGGCTGTCACCGTCCCCGCCGACGCCGATCCCGAGCTCACCTTCCTGCTGCGCTCCGCCGCCAATCTCGGCGTCGAGGCAGAGCTGCTGGACCTCGGGGAGCGGGAGCGCTCCGGCGTGGCCGTGGTCCTGGCCCGGGCCGGGGCCCGCTGGGCGGTGGCCGCGGAGCTGTCGTACCCGGCCGCTGCTTCGGCGGCGCTGCGTGGCCTGCTGGGGGAGGTCCAGCTGGAGCAGCAGGGCCTCGCGGAGGGGACCTCGTACGGGGATCCGCTGCTCAGCGACTTCGATCCGCGGGCGCTGGCCGTCTCCGCCGCCGTGACCGTCGAGGGGACGGACGCGCCCTCGTGGGCGGACGTGCTGCGCCGGCTCGGCGAACAGCGCCGCGACGCCCTGGTGGTGCCGACCGGCTCCGTGGACCTGGAGCGCGCCGGTGTCCACGTGGTGCGTGTCCTGCTGACGTCGGAGGCCCGGCGTGTCGGTTAGCACCACGGACAGGCCGGCCACCGCGCCGGCGGCTCACGGGCCGAGTCCGGTGCGGCTCATGACCGGCCTGCTGCGCACGGCGCTGGACGGTCAGGGCCACGGTGACATCGCCGTGGCGGTGAGCGCGCTGGGCTTCGGCGACGCGTTCGCCGAGGGCCACAGCCAGCACCCGCCGGGGACCGTCCCGGTGCACCTGTACGCGCGGCAGGCCGTCGTGGGCCCCGTCACCGTCGAGGGCGTCCCGCCGTGCCCGCAGTGCCTGACCCGGCGGTGGCAGGCGGTCCGTTCGGTGGCGCTGCGCGACGCCCTCGAACTGGGCGGCGCCACGCACGAGTCCGGCCCGTGGCCGTACGCCGTCCCGTTCGCCGCCGAGGCACTCGCCTCGCTGGTGGGACAGACGCGGGAACACCCGGTGCGCGAGCCCTTCCCGGACGTCCAGGTGCTGGACCTGGAAACGCTGTCGGTCCGCCGCTATCCCCTCGTCCCCGACCCCCAGTGCCCGGCCTGCTCCCGGCCCGTGGCCGACTCGCCCGAGGGCGCCGTCGTCACCCTGGCAGCCGCGCCGAAGCACGCGCCGGGCACCTTCCGGCTGCGGAGCGTCGAGGCGTACGACATCGACGTGGCGGCCTTCGCCAATCCGGTGTGCGGTGCCCTCGGCCCGTCCGTCGTCCATGACGTCTCGTCCACGTCGACGTCCGCGACCATCGGCTGCTTCTCGATGCGCTCCGGCGAGTACCTGCGCGAGACGTTCTGGGGCGGACACGCGGGTTCGTTCGGCGCTTCGGCGCGCATCGGGGTCCTCGAAGGCCTGGAGCGGTACGCGGGCATGCGGGCGCGCGGCAAGCGCACGTCGGTGACCGGGACGCTCGACGAGTTCGGCGCCGACGCGGTCGACCCGAGGCGCGTGGGGCTCTACTCGGAGGCCTTCCACCAGGAGAACCCGCACGTCGTGCGCTTCACCCCGGACCGCGAGATCCCGTGGGTGTGGGGCTACTCCCTGCGCGACCACGAACCGCGCCTCGTGCCCGAGATCCTGACGTACTATCACGCGCCGGGACTGGAGAACCGCTTCGTCCAGGAGAGCTCCAACGGCTGTGCGTCGGGCGGCTGTGCCGAGGAGGCCGTCTACTTCGGCCTGATGGAGGTCGTCGAACGGGACGCCTTCCTGCTCGCCTGGTACGGGCAGCAGCCGCTGCCGGAGATCGACCCCGCCACCAGCGCCCGCCCCGCCACCCGGCACATGGTGGACCGGCTGGCGATGTACGGCTACCGGGCCCGGTTCTTCGACACCCGCATCACGTTCCCGATCCCCGTCGTCACCGGCGTCGCGGAGCGGTTGGACGGTGGCCTGGGCCGGATGTGCTTCGGCGCGGGTGCCGGGCTCGACCCGGAGTCCGCGCTGGACGCGGCGCTGTGCGAGATCGCCACCGACGCGGTCAATCTGCGGGGCCGGTCCGAGCGCGACGAGGCCAGGCTGCGCGCCATGGCGGAGAACTTCTCGCGGGTGACCGCGCTGCACGACCACCCGCTGGTCTACGGCATCCCCGAGATGGGCGTCCACGCCGACTTCCTGCTGCGTGTCCCGGCCGCCGAGCGGCCGCTCGCGGTCGCCGACCTCGGGTGGCCGGACGCCTCCGGCGCGACGGCCTCGCCCGACCTGCGGGACGACCTGGAGCGCTGTGTCGCCGCGGTCGTCGCCGCCGGGTTCGACGTGGTGGTCGTCGACCAGACGCTGCCCGAACAGCGGCTGCTGGGGCTGCACACGTTCAGCGTGCTCGTCCCCGGTCTGCTGCCGATCGACTTCGGCTGGTCGCGGCAGCGCGCCCTGGGCATGCCCCGGCTGCGCACCGCCCTGCGCGAGGCGGGGCTGCGCGAGCGGGACCTGGAGGCGGCCGACCTCAACCCGGCCCCGCACCCCTTCCCGTGACCGCGGCCACCCGCACCGCTCCCCGCCCCCACGCCACACAAGAGGAGACTTCCGTGGGCTACGCCCATGAATACGCGACGGCCATCATGCACCGGGGCCGTATCCCGATGGAGCCGGCCGACTTCGTGCCCGACTGGGCGGACCGGCCGCGCAAGGCGAAGTACTACCCGGGTGCCGAGTCGTTCCCGCTTCCCGACGTGCCGTACCCGGCGCACGCCACGGTGACGGCCGGTTGCCTGCCCGACGGCCACCCGGGCACGGCGGAGCCCTTCACACTGCCCCTGCTGTCCGGCATGCTGCTGGACTCCTACGGGCTGGTGGACAGGCGCCTGGCCGTCCAGGCCAACACCGACCTCGGGGCCCTGCCCCACTACACGCAGGCCAACTGGTCCCGGGGCACCGCCTCCGGCGGTGGCCTGTACCCCGTGAGCGTCTACTGGGTCTCGGGCCCCTCCGGACCGCTCACCCCCGGAGTGCACTACTACTCCCCGCCGCACCACTCCATGCAGCGGCTGCTCGCGGGCGACGTGAGCGGCGAGGTGCGCGCCGCACTCGGAGCGCACGGCGAGGCGACGGACCAGTACCTGGTGCTGGGCGTCAAGTACTGGCAGAACGCGTTCAAGTACAACAGCTTCTCGTTCCACGCCGTGAGCATGGACGTGGGAGCGCTGCTGCAGACCTGGCGCGTCTGGGCGCGCGCCCGTGGGCTGCGGCTGGCGCCCGCCCTCTGGTTCGACGAGGCACGGCTGGCCGGCCTGCTGGGCCTGGGCGAGGACGAGGAAGGGCTGTTCGCCGTCGTACCGCTGGTCTGGGACACTCCGCGGCCCGGGTCGGACACCCCGGCGACCGACGACGCGGCCGTCCGCCGGCAGGATCGTGAACGGTCCCGGACAGTGCTCGACTTCGACACGCTGCGGCGCATCCACCGCGCGACGGCGGAGCACGCGACCGACCGTCCGGCGCCGGGCGCGCTCGACGACTGCGCGCCGGCCGCCCCGACCGGGGCCGCCGAGCCGGTCGCGCTGCCGCCCGCCGCGTTCCCCGAGGTCGACGTGCGTACGGCACTGCGCACGCGCCGCAGCAGCTTCGGCCGCTTCGACGCGACCGTCCCGCTCACCGCGGCGCAGCTCGCCACCACGCTCGCCGCCTGCGCCGAGACAAGGCTCGGCAGCGACGCGGAGCCCGACGGCACACCACGGCAGGCACGGCTGTACGCCTTCGTCAACCATGTGGAGGGCGTCGAACCCGGCGCGTACGCCTACGAACCCGACACGCACACACTGCGGTTGGTGGCGCCGGGCGCGCCGGGCTCGTTCCTGCAGAAGAACTACTTCCTGTCCAACTACAACCTCGAACAGACGGGCGCCGTCATCGTCCCCACGCTGCGCACGACGGCGGTCCTCGACGCCGTCGGCGACCGGGGCTACCGACTGGTCAACGCCACCGTCGGGGCGATCGCGCAGACCTTCTACACCGCCTCGGCCGCACTCGGGCTCGGCGCGGGTGTCGCCCTCGGCTTCGACAACATCTCCTACGTCGAGGAGCTCGGCCTGGAGGACACCGGGGAAGCGCCTCTGCTCATCATGCTGCTCGGCAACGAGCGGCCGCACCCCGCCGACTTCCGCTCCGACATCGCCTGACCGGGAGCCGCCATGACAACGACAACCAGTTGGCAGCCCGGCCGACGCTTCCTGCTGCGGGTGGCCGGCCTGCCCATCGAGACCGTCCGCGACCTGCGCTGCCCCGACAGCGTCCGCTGGGCCGACGACGTGCTGTCCGCCGAGGAGGGCCTGCTGGAGCGGGGCCGGGAACTGAGCGACGTACTCCACGCGCTCGTACCGGCCGCCGAGCGGACCTTCCCCGACGACCAGGGCGGGCGACGCCGTCACCTGCTCTCACTGCGCCGGGACATCTTCAACAACCGCCTGCCGAAGGGGATCACGTCCGCGCTCGACCTGATCGAGGCGCTGGACCCGGCCGTGGCCGAACGGACCCGGGGGTGGCTCGACGGCCGGCGCGCGCTGGACGAGCTGCACCGCCGGGGAGCCGCGCTGATCGGCGGTGAACTCGCCGAGACACGCGGCGTGTTGCGGGCACTGCTCGACGAGGACCGGCTGCGTCACGGACTCCTCCTGGCCTCGCCGACGCTCGAAGCCCGTCTGGAGCCGTACGTGCGCCTCGGCGCGGGGGTGCGCCCCGACAAGCGGCTGCGCAAGATCGAGCGTTCGGTGCTGTCGTACCTGTACCGGACGGCCTGCAAGACCAGCCCGTTCAGCACGTTCACGGGCGTCGCCCTCGGCACCTTCGACGAGGGCGACGACCCCTCGGTGCGTCTTCGCGCCGAATGGCGGGGCCGGGTGCGGCCGAACGTCGTGGTGCTGGCCCGGTTCGCGGAGCAGATCCTCGCCTCCCCCGCCCTGCGCGCCGACCTCCCCGTCCGGCTCGCGTCGGGCTGGGGCAGTGACGACCACCGCGTGCGCTACGTGCGTCGCTGGGTGACCACGGGCGACGACGACGCGGCGGTCACCTTCGACGCCGTCAAGGACCGGTTGTTCTTCCTGCGGCGCAGCGGGACGCTCGACCGGCTCATCGCGCTGCTGAGCGAACGGGACCTGCGTTACGGGGAGTTGGTGGACTGGCTGTGCGCCGAGTACGGCGCGGACGCCCAGCTCGGGGAGTCGTACGTGTCGGCGCTCCTGCAACTCGGCATGATCCGCGTGCCGTGCCTGGACACCGACGTGCACACCGCGGACCCGCTGCGCGCCTTCCAGGACGCCCTGCGAGCGCTGGAACGGCCGTGGGCGGGGGAGCTCGCCGCGGAACTCGACACCGCGGCCTCGCTGATCGACGCGTATCCGCACGCGAACACGGCGGGACGCGCCCAACTGCTCCGCCGGCTGCGGGCCTGCCTGGGCGACGCGCAGCGGCTGCTGGGCGCCCACGAGGTGGCCCTGCCGCAGACCCTGCTCTACGAGGACGCCGACGCGGGCGACGACGTCTCGTGCGGGCTGGGCGCCTGGACCGGCGCGGACGGCGGGGCGCTGCGCTCCGTGGAGCGGGTCCTGCCCGCGTTCGACCTGACGCTGCCGCAGCGGGTGACGTTCAAGGGGTTCTTCCTCGCCCGCTACGGCAAGGGCGGCCGGTGCGACGACCTGCTCGGTCTCGTGCACGACTTCCACGAGGACTTCTTCGACCAGTACCTCTCCTTCAGCGCCAAGCGCGTTCCCTTCGACGCGAAGGGCGACTACGTGCCGGAGGAGAACTGGCTGGGGCTCACCGAGATCAAGGCCCTGGACCGGGGACGGCAGGCGTTCATCGGCCGGATGCGCGCCCTGTGGGCGGAGCACGACGGGGAGGCCGATGTCGTCCTGGAGGACGGTCACCTCGCCGAGGTCGCGGCCGAACTGGACGGCGTCGACTCCCCGTTCACCCCGCAGAGCCACCATCTCCAGGTGACCTCCGAGGACGGCGAACGGCTGCTGGTGCTCAACCGCTCCTACGGCGGACTGTCGTTCCCCTTCAGCCGCTTCACGCACGTCTGGGACGACGGCCCCGCACCCGCCGTCTCGGACCTGCTGCGGGAGCAGGCCGCGCGGCTCACCCCGCCCGGGGCCGTCCTCGCCGAACTCACCGGCGGGCCCGTCACCAGCAACCTCAACCTGCACGGACGCCTCACGGACTACCAGATCGTGTGTCCCGGCGAGGCGAGCAGTGTCCCCGAGGACCAGCGCATCCACCTGGACGATCTGCGCCTGGAGCACGACGAGGCCGAGGACCGTCTGGTGCTGCGCTCCACGCGCCTGGACTGCGAGGTCATCCCCGTGTACCTGGGCTACCTGGTACCCCTCGCCCTCCCGGAGACGCCGCGCACGCTGCTGTTGCTGTCGCCGACATCGATGGCACCGCTCGACGTCTGGGCCGGGGTGCCGCACGGCCCGGCGCACCAGGGCGTCACCCGCCGTCCGCGCGTCCGGCACGGCAATCTCGTCCTGGTCCGGCGCGGCTGGTCCACCACCGCGGCCTCGCTGCCGATCCGTCCCGCCGGCACTCCCGAGGACGAGGTGTTCCTCGCCTGGCGGCGCTGGCGGCGCGAACACGGCCTGCCCGCCCGGGTCTTCGCCACCGTCTCCAGCGGCCCCCGGGGCGGCGCGGGCGCCAAGCCGCAGTACCTCGACTTCGACAGCTTCCTGTCGCTGACCGCGTTCGAGGCGCTGGTCAAGTCGCCGGACGACCGGGTCGAGCTGCGGGAGATGCTGCCCGCCGAGAACGGGCTGCACGTCGTGTCCGAGCGGGGCAGCCATGTCGCCGAGCTCTCCGTCGAGACCTTCACCGCCACCCGACGCACCGAGGAGAACGCCACGTGTCCGAGCTGAACCCCTCCCCCGGCGCGTGGCAGGCCATGCACATCTTCTACGCCGCCAACCCCCAGCCCCTGCTGGTGAACTGCGTCGGCCCGCTGATCGCGGGACTGAAGGACGACGGGCTGCTCGCCGGCCACTTCTTCATCAACTACTGGCTGGAGGGCCCGCATGTGCGCCTCCGCCTGAAGCCCGCGACCGAGGAGGCGACGCCGGAGGTGCGCCGCCGTGCCGAGGAGGCCGTCGACGCCTTCCTGCGCAGCCGGCCGGCGCTCTACGAGGTCGACTCCGGATTCCTCAACGAGTTCTACAACACGCTCTTCGAGATCGAGTTCCCGGAGGGCGACCGCGGCGACTTCATGGCGGAGGACGGCCGCATGCGGCTGCGTCCGAACAACTCCCGCTCCTACGAACCGTACGAGCCCGAGTACGGCAAGTACGGCGGTCCGGCGGGCATCGCCCTCGCGGAGTGGCACTTCGCGCACTCCAGCGACCTGGTCGTCGAGGCCCTGGGCTCCATGAACCTGCACCTGCGGACCGTGCTGCTGGGCACGTCGGCGCAGCTCATGATGGTCATGGCGGGCTGCTTCCTGCCCGACGACGACGAACTCGCCGACTATCTGGAGCGGTACTACGAGTTCTGGCACCGCGCCTTCCCCGGCACCGGCTTCATCGGCTCGTCGGAGTACGACCGCAACTACGCCGAGATGGCGCCGCGCCTGGGCCGTCGCTTCGAGGAGATCCGCCGGGCCGTCGCCGCGGACCGGCTCGACCGGTTGCCGGCCTTCCTGCGCGGCTGGGCGGCGCACTGCCTGGAGCTGCGGGAGAAGGCGGTCGCCCTGGCAGAGGGGGGCGAACTGGTCTTCCGCTCCTGGGACGGCACCCGTGACGAGCAGGTCACCGACCCCGCGGTGGCGCTTCCGCTGCTGCTGTCGCCGTACATGCACATGACCAACAACCGGCTGCATGTGACGATCCGTGACGAGGCCTATCTCTCGCACGTCCTCGGACGGGTCCTGCGCTCCGGCACCGGAAGCACCTCGGAGGCCGCCTCATGAGCCCCGAGCGGGCCGAGGTGTTCACCCACCGCCCCCGGCTGCGGCCGGACGTCCTGCTCAGCGCGCCGCTGCTGCGCGGCCCGGCCACGGTGCACCTGATCAGGGATCCCGCGGACGGTTCCGGCTTCGAGGTCGGGCCGAAGGAGTACTTCCTCATCTCCCGGCTGGACGGGCGGCGGAGCCTGGAGGAGATCGGCGACGAGTACGCCGCCGCCTTCGGGCGACGGCTGGGCGAGGCCAACTGGCGGCAGTTGCTGGGGCTGCTCGGCGCCAAACGGCTGCTCGCCGGCGCACCGGCACCGGAGGCGGTCGCCACGCCGCCCGCACCGCCCCTCAGCGGCAACCTCTACCGGGGCAGCCTGCGCCTCGTCGCCGACGCGGGCGCGACCACCGGACGCCTGCACCGGGCGCTGCGCCCCCTGCTGCGCGGGCCGGTCCTGCTGCCCCTGCTGGTGCTCTGCCTGGCCATGGAGGTCGCCTTGGCCGCCGGGCTCGGCACGCTCGTGCGGGACACCTGGTGGCTCTTCCACCAGCCGGTGGCGCTGCTCGGTGTGTTCACCCTGCTGTGGCTGAGCACGGGTGGCCACGAGCTGGCGCACGGCATCGCGGCCCGGCACTTCGGCGGCACGGTGACCGAGATCGGCCTGCGCTGGCGGCTGCCCGCCGCGATCATGTACTGCCGGGTGGACGACTACCGTTTCCTGCGCAGCCGGCGGCACCAGCTGGCGATCGGCGCGGCCGGCGCCTTCGCGAACCTGCTGTTCCTGCTGCCCTTCGCCGTGTGGTGGGCGGCGCTGGAGGCGGGCGATCCCACGCGCAGGGTGCTGTCGGGACTGCTTCTGCTGGGCAGCGTTCAGGCACTGGTCAACCTTCTGCCACTGCCGCCGCTGGACGGATACACCATGCTCTCCCACGTGCTCGGCGTGTCCAACTACGCGCCCGAGAGCGGGCGCTACCTGCGACTACGGCTGCGCGACCGCCAGGCCGCGGCCGGCTACCCGCGCCGGGCGCGGGTTCTGTACATGGCATACGGGATCGGCTCGTCCGTTCTGGTCTGTCTGATCGCGGCCGCGTCGGTCACGGCCGTGTTTGTTCTGCTCGCCCCCTGACGGGCCTGTTTCGAGGAGCTGTTCATGACGGAGACGGAAACCGTGCCGGCGGACCCCGGCAACCACGCGGCGGATGCCGCGATCCACGTCGAGGGGGTGAGCAAGCGCTACGGGACCCGCCAGGCACTGGACGGCGTCTCGCTGCGCGTGGCACGGGGTGAGTTCTTCGGCCTGCTCGGGCCCAACGGCGCGGGAAAGACCACCCTGGTGGAGATCATGGAAGGCCTGCGTCAGGCCGACTCCGGCACGGTCGCCGTACTGGGCGGCTCCCCCTGGCCGCGCAATGTCGCGCTGCTTCCGCGGCTCGGCGTGCAGACCCAGTCCTCGGCGTTCTTCGTGCGTCTGACGGCACATGAGCACCTGGCGACCGTCGCCGCCCTCTACGGTGCGGACCGCGCGGCGGTCGAGCGGACGCTGGAGGCCGTGGCGCTCACCGAGCAGCGGGACACCCGCGTGGAGGACCTCTCCGGCGGGCAGCGGCAGCGGCTGGCCATCGCCTCCGCCCTGGTCCACGATCCCGAGCTGATCTTCCTGGACGAGCCCACCGCCGCCCTCGACCCGCAGGCCCGTCGTGATCTGTGGAGCGTCCTGCGCGCTCTGAAGGAGGCGGGCCGGACGATCGTGTACACCACGCACCACCTGGACGAGGCGGAAGCCCTGTGCGACCGGGTGGCGATCCTGGTGGAGGGCCGGGTCGCCGCGCTGGATTCCCCGCGCGGCCTGGTCGGCGCGGTGGGTTCGGCGACCTCGGTGCTGCTGGAGCCGGAGCGGATGACCGTGGCGGAGGCGGAGGCCGTCGAGGGCGTGGACCGCGCCGTCCTGAGCGGCGGCAGCCTCGTGCTCGAGACGCGGGCGTCCGGAAAGGTGATGTCGGCGCTGGACGCGCTCGGTGGCCTGGACGGCGTGCAGACCCGCTCGGCCACGCTGGAGGACGTCTATCTCCGGCTCACCTCCGCCGCCGGAGACGGCAACCCCCCGCACACCCCGCACACCCCGCACACCCAGAACACGGAGCACCAGGCATGAGCGCATACGGGGCACTGACGGCGGCCGGCTACCGGGCCCAGGCCCGGGACACGGCGGCACTCTTCTTCACCTTCGCCTTCCCGCTGGTCTTCCTGGTGGTCTTCGGGCTCATCTTCAACGGCCAGGAGGTGGAGGAGACCGGCCGGCCCTACATCTCGTACATCGCGCCCGGCGTGATGTCGTGGGGCGTGGGCAACGCGGCGGTGTTCGGCATCGCGTTCACGCTGATGCAGTGGCGCCGGGACGACCTGCTGCGCCTGATCCGGATGACGCCGACGAGCCTGCCCACGGTGCTGGCCTCCCGTTACGTGCTGGCGCTCGCCATCGGCGTCGTACAGGCCGTGGTGTTCGTCGCGGTGGCGATGCTGCCGCTGTTCGGCCTGGAGCTGGATTCCCGCTGGCCGCTGGCGCTGCCCGTGCTGCTGTTCGGCATCACCGCGTTCCTGTCGATCGGCGTGATCATCGGCTCGTACGCCGACACGCCCGAGGCGGTGGCCGCCATCGCGAACTTCCTGATGGTGCCGATGGCGTTTCTGTCCGGCTCGTTCCTGCCGCTGGACATGATGCCGGACTGGCTGCAGACGCTCTCACGGGTGCTGCCGCTGCGCTACTTCAACGACGCCGTCTCCGCGTCCCTGACCGGCAACGGCAACCTCGGTGACGTGGCCGTCGGATGCGGCGCTCTCGTCGGCTTCACCGTCGTCTTCGCGGCCGTCGGCCTGAAGACCTTCCGCTGGAGCAACCGCACATGACGACCACCGCGGTACGGGAGGGCGTACCACTTCAGGAGGCAGGGAGCCGGCTGCGGTCGGCGCTGGCCGAGCGGAGCGCCCCGGGCCGGGTCCCCGAGGTGGTGCCGCTCGGGTCGCGCGACGTGCGGGACGACCCGCACGCCGCCGTGCGGCCCACCGCCCTGGTCCATCTGACCTCCCGCGAAGTGCTGGTGGGGCCGTGGGGCGGCGACGCGGACGCACGGGCCTGCGGAACGTGTCTGGCGATGCGCTGGCAGCGGCTGCGGTCGCGGACCGAGCGGGACGCCCTGGAGACGGGCACCCCGTGGAGCTTCGCCCCGCACTGGCCCGAGCAGCCGGCGTTCGTCGCGGACGCGGTGCACGCCCTGTACGAGGCGGTGATCGGCGCCCCGGCGCCGGCGCCGCCGGGACGGACGTCCGCCGACCGGGCGCTGCCGCAGGTCTCCTGCCTGGACGTGGCGACCCTGACGGTAAGGACGTTCCCGCTGTACGCCGACCCGCTGTGCCCGCACTGCGGTTCCGGCGGAACGGACAGCCGTCAGGACGCCGAACTCGCGCTGGTGAGCCGGCCGAAGCCGGCCGAGGACGTCTACCGGCTGCGGCCGGCGTCCTCCTACCCGCTGGCCCCGGCGGCGCTCGCGAACCCGGTCACCGGCCTGCTGGGCGCCGGGACCTGGCTCAACGTCACCTCACCGACAACGGCGCCGGTCGCGGGCAGCGTCTTCATGCGCGGCTACGCGGGCCTTACCGACGTGACCTGGAGCGGCCAGGCCAACGGCTTCGCCGCCAGCCGCGACCTGGCCTTCCTGGAGGGCCTGGAGCGCTACGCCGGCACCCACCGGCGGCGCGGAACGAAGCTGCTCACCGCCTCGTACAACAGCCTGGGCGAGGACGCGCTGAACCCGGCCGACTGCGGCTTCTACGCCCTGGAGACGTACCGCGACGACCCTCTCGTCGACCCGTTCGACGCCGACCGGCCGATCCCGTGGGTGTGGGGCTACTCCCTGCGCGACCGGCGTCCCCTGCTGGTCCCCGCCCGCCTGGTGCACTACAGCGCGGGGCTGGCGGCGGACAACTTCGTCTTCGAGTGCTCCAACGGCTGCGCCATCGGCAGCTGTCTGGAGGAGGCGGTCCTCGGCGGGCTGCTCGAACTGATCGAGCGGGACGCCTTCCTTCTCGCCTGGTACGGCGGGACCCGGCTGACGGAGATCGACCTGGCCACGGTCGGCGACCCCACCGTCCGGGCCATGATCGACCGGGCCGCGCTCCAGGGCTACGACGTGCACGCCTTCGACAACCGGATCGACCTCGCCGTGCCCGTGGTGACCGGACTTGCGGTACGGCGGGACGGCGGACCCGGCCTGTACTCCTTCGGCGCCGGCGCCTCCCTGGACCCGGCGTCGGCACTGGAGGGCGCCCTGTCGGAGGTGCTGACGTACATTCCGCACCTGCCGGGCCAGGTGCGCGAGCGGCGGGGCGAACTGGAGGCGATGGCCGCCGACTTCACCAAGGTGCTGCACCTGAAGGACCACGCGCAGCTGTACGGGCTGCCCGCCATGGCGGTGCATGTCGCGCCGTACCTCCAGCCCCGGGAGGTCCGTCCGATGGCGGACGTCTACGCGTCGTGGGAGACGTCCGGCCGGCCGCGTACCGGCGATCTGGCGGACGATGTGGCCCTGTGCCGCGACGAGTTGGCGCGGGCGGGCCACGATGTGGTCGTCGTGGACCAGACCACGCCGGAGCAGCGGCGGATGGGGCTGCGGACGGTCTGTGTGCTGGCTCCCGGGCTGCTGCCGATCGACTTCGGCTGGTCCCGGCAGCGCGCGCTCGGGATGCCCCGGCTGCGCACCGCGGCCCACCGCGGCGGGCTGCGCGACAGCGACCTGGAAGGGTGGGAGATCCGCCGGGTCCCGCACCCGTTCCCCTGAGGCCGCACACGGCGACGGCCGGGGGGGGGGGGGCCCCCCCCCCCGGGGGGGGGGGGGGGGGCCCCGGCC